>JBFWQW010000070.1:0-14923 GCA_050249235.1 Acidimicrobiia bacterium
GCACAACCCGTACACGGACAACGGCGTCAAGCTGTTCGCGGCCGGCGGGCTCAAGCTCCCCGACGAGGTGGAGGCCCGGGTCGAGGCCGTCGTGGCCTCCCTCGACCCCCGGGCAGCACCCGACGACGCCCGGGAGCCGCACCGGGTCCGGGGGACGGGGGCCGGTGCGGGCATCGGGCTGGTGCGCCGGCGGGTGTTCATGGCCGACGAGCCCTACCAGGGCTTCCTCCTGCGCTCGCTCGATGGGCGGGGGCTCGACGGGCTCTCGGTGGTGATCGATTGCGCGAACGGCGCTGCCTCCCACGTGGCCCCGACCGTGCTGGAGGCGCTCGGCGCCCGGGTCGACGTGCTGTCGGCCGAGCCCGACGGGCGGAACATCAACGCCGCGTGCGGCTCGACCCACCCCGAGGCCCTCCAGCGCCGGGTGGTCGAGGTCGGCGCCGACGTCGGGCTGGCCTTCGACGGCGACGCCGACCGGGTGCTCGCCGTCGACCACCTCGGCCGGCTCGTGGACGGCGACCACCTCCTGGCCGTCTTCGCCATCGACCTGGCCGAGCGGGGCCTGCTCGGCGGCAACGCCGTCGTGGTGACGGTGATGACGAACCTCGGCTTCCGGCTGGCCATGGCCGAGCGGGGCATCCGTGTGGTGGAGACCGCCGTCGGCGACCGCTACGTGCTCGAGGCCCTGGCCCGTGAGCACCTGTCGCTCGGCGGGGAGCAGTCGGGCCACTTCGTGTTCCGCGACCTGGCCACCACCGGCGACGGCGTGCTCACCGGCCTCCAGCTCCTCGACCTGATGGCCCGCCGGGCCGCCTCGCTGGCCGACCTCGCGGACGACGCCATGACCTCCCTGCCCCAGGTGCTGCGCAACGTCCGGGTCCCGACCAAGGGCTTCGACGTGTCGGCGGCCATCGCCGACGAGCTGGCGGCGGTCGAGACCGCGCTCGGCGAGGGTGGCCGGGTGCTGATCCGGCCGAGCGGCACGGAACCCCTGGTGCGGGTGATGGTCGAGGCGCCCACGGTCGCCCAGGCCGAGGCGTCGGCGGCCCGGCTGGTGGCCGCCGTCGAGCGGGCCCTGCCGGGCTGACCCCCCGGGGGCCGGCTCTCGACGGAGCCGGCTCTCTACGGTGCCAGCGAGGCCCGGATGGCGGCCTTCTCGACCTTGCCCATCGCGTTGCGCGGGAGGGCGGCGACGACGACCACCCGCTTGGGCACCTTGAAGCCGGCCAGCCCGGCCCGCAGCCCGGCCCGGACGGCCTCGGGATCGAGGGTCTCGCCCTCGCGGGGCACGACCACGGCGACCACGGCCTCGCCCAGGTCGGCATCGGGCATCCCGACCACCGCGCTCTCGAGCACGCCGGGCAGGGCGTCGATGGCCTCCTCCACCTCCGCCGGGTGGACGTTGAGGCCCCCGGAGATGACGAGGTCCTTCGAGCGGCCGACGAGCCGGAGGTAGCCGTCGCCGTCGAAGCTCCCGAGGTCGCCGGTGCGGAAGTAGCCGTCGGAGGTGCGCTCGGTGGCGTCGAGCTCGGGCCGGCCCCGGTAGCCGGCGAAGACGTTCGGGCCCCGCACCTCGATGCCGCCGACGCCGTCGGGGCCGACGTCGGCGAGGCGCACCTCGACGCCGGGGAGAGGGAAGCCGACGGTGCCCGCCCGCCGCTCGCCGTCGAGCGGGTTGGAGGCGATCATCGACGTCTCTGTCATCCCGTAGCGCTCGAGGACGACATGGCCGGTGCGGGCGCGGAACGCCTCGTGGGTCGACGCCAGCAGGGGCGCGGAGCCCGACACGAACAGCCGGACGTGACGGCAGGCGTCGGCGGTCAGCCGGTCGTCGGCGAGGAGGCGGGTGTAGTGGGTGGGCACGCCCATCAACACCGTGGCCCGGCCCAGGTGCTCGAAGACCGGGTCGGGATCGAAGCGGGGGAGGAACACCATGCCGGTCCCGTTGGCGAGGACGCAGTTGGTGGCGACGAAGAGCCCGTGGGTGTGGAAGACGGGCAGGACGTGCAGGAGCACGTCGTCCGGCCGGAAGCCCCAGAGGCGGTGCAGGACCGCCGCGTTCGACGCCAGGTTGCCGTGGGTGAGCATGGCGCCCTTGGGCCGACCGGTGGTGCCGCTGGTGTAGAGCAGGGCGGCGAGGTCGTCCGGGCCGACGGGGTGGTCGTCGAAGGCCGGCTCCCGCCCGGCGCCGAGGGCGCGCACGGCGTCGATGTCCTGCAGCACGACCGCCGGCTCGGCGTCGGCGACCAGGTGGCCGACCTCGGCACCGGTGTAGGCCGGGTTCATCGGCAGGAGGACGGCGCCGGCCCGCACGCAGGCCAGGTAGGTGACGATCGCCTCCGGCGACTTCTCGATCTGGAGCGCGACCCGGTCACCGGGCCCGACCCCGGCGGCCCGGAGGCCCCCCGCGATCCGGCCGGCCTCGTCCCAGGCCCGGCCGTAGGTCCAGTCCTCCCCGCCGGGCACCTCGAGGAGCAGGGTGTCGGGGTCGTCGGGCCGACCCGCCTCGAACAGGGCAGGCAGGGTGCCGGGCGCGGGGCGGGCCGGGCTCACGAGACCGCGGCCTCGACCACCGCCGCCACCGCCAGCAGGTCGGCTTCGCTGCCCCAGGGCCCGACGAGCTGGAGGCTGGCCGGCACGGGGAGCCCGGGTGCGGGCACGGGCATCGAGAGGGCGGGCACGCCGGCCACGTTGGCGGCGGTCGTCCGTCTGATGCCGTGCATGGCGCTGGCCTCGCCCAACCGGGACGGTGGCGCCACCAGCGTGGGCAGGGCGAACATGGCCACCCTCTCGAAGGCCCGGGCCAGCTCGGCCCGCCACCGGACCCGGATCGCCTCGGCCTCGGCCCGGGCGGCCGCCGGCACGGCCCGGGCGTCGTCGAACCGGCGGCGGGTGTCGGTGCCGAGGCCCTCGGGGTGCTCGACGGCGAGGTGACCGAGCGTCTCCCACACCTCGGCGAGGAGGATGACCCGGCCGGCCTCGTCGGCCTCGTCCCAGCCGAGCCGGATGTCGACGACCTCGAAGCCGGCTTCCCGGAGCGCCCGGTCGAGGGCCTCGTCGACGGCGGGGAGGGCGTCGAGGCGGAGCCGCCCGATCGCCGTGGGGAGGGGCCCGGCCTCTCCGAGGGCGGGGTCGAGCAGCTGCATGCCGAGCCGCAGCCGGGCGATGTCCGGGGCGAGCGGGCCCACGGAGTCCATCGACGGGGCCAGGGGTGAGACGCCCTCGACGGGAATCCGCCCGAACGTCGTCTTCAGCCCGGTCACGCCGCAGCAGGCGGCCGGGATGCGGACCGAGCCGCCGGTGTCGGTGCCGTAGGCGAGGTCGGCCTCGTCCGTCCCGACGGCGACGGCCGGGCCGCTGGACGACCCGCCCGGCACGAGGTCGGGCGCCACCGGGTTGACGGGCGTGCCGTACCAGGGGTTCACGCCCGAGACCCCGAAGCCGAGCTCGTGCAGGTTGGCCTTGCCCACGAACCGGGCCCCGGCGGCGCGGGCACCGGTCAGGCAGGGGGCATCCCGCTCGGCCGGGCCGGCGGAGTCGGCCACCGCCCGGCACCCGGCCGTGGTCGGCACCCCGGCCAGGTCGACGACGTCCTTCAGGGCGATGCGGGTCCCGTCGCCACCCGGCGCCAGCCGGGTGATGAAGGTGGCCCCGGTACTCTGGCGGCGCATGTGCGGCATCATCGCGGTCGTCGCCCGTGCCGCGCGCCGCGAACCGCCCCGAGCGGACGAGGTCTCGGCCCTGGTCGAGGGCGCGGCCTCCGAGCTGGCCGCCGGACCCGGTCACGTGGCCGCCGCCGCCGACTCCCTGGAGCGGGCCGATGCGCTCCTCCGCGGCGTCCCCGGCGTGCGGGCCCTGCTCGGTTCGCCGGGCCTGGTCGCCCGCCTCGAAACCCTGCTCGCCGGGCTCGACGCCGCCGTGGTCGAGCTCGACCGCTCGGCCGACGAAGGCACCCTCTCCCTCGCCACGAGCGAGCTCGAGGCCTTCAACGCCGCCCTGGTGCGGCTGAAGGACGTGGTCTGGGCCATCGGCCGCGACCGCCTGCCCCACGCGGTTGCGATCGCCGACCTGGCCGGCGAGGGCTGCGGCCGCCCCGCGGTGGAGGCGATGGCGGCCGTGCAGGTCGCCCTGGCCGCCATCGACCGCCTCGAGGTGCGGGGCCGCGACTCCGCCGGGCTGCACCTCCTGGTCGACGGCCACGGGCTCGACCTCGACGCCCCGGACGTCCAGGCGCTGCTGGGCGGTCGCCGGGACGACCCGCTCTTCCGGTCGATGGCCGTCCGCACACCCGGCGGCTGCCTGAGCCTCACCTACAAGGCGGCGGCCGAGATCGGCGAGCTCGGGGACAACGCCGCCGCGCTCCGGGCCGCCATCCGGGGCGACGAGCTGCTCCACCGGGCCCTGGAGTCGGAAGGCGCCACGATCACCGTCCTCGGCCACACCCGCTGGGCATCCGTCGGCATCATCTCCGAGGCCAACGCCCACCCTCTCGACTCCAGCGAGGAGGGCGTGGTCGGGCCGTTCCTCACGGCGGCCCTCAACGGGGACGTCGACAACCACGTCGAGCTCCGGGAGGCGGCCGGCCTGCGCATCCCGCTCGAGGTGACGACCGACGCCAAGGTGATCCCCGCGCTCGTGTCCCGCCGGGCCGCCACCGGCGTCGACCTGGAGGACGCCTTCCGCGAGACCGTGGCCTCCTTCGAGGGCTCGGTGGCGGTGGCCGCCGACGCCGCGTCCGTGCCGGGACGGCTGCTGCTGGCGCTGCGGGGGTCCGGCCAGGCGCTCTACATCGGGCTGGCCGAGGACACCTTCGTCGTCGCCAGCGAGCCCTTCGGCCTGGTCGAGGAGACCGCCCGGTACGTGCGCATGGACGGCGAGGTCTCGGGTGGCCGGTCGGGGCGGTCCGGCCAGGTCGTGGTGCTCGACCGGGCCGGTGCCGGCGAGCTCGAGGGCATCCGCCGCTCGGCCTACGACGGCTCGCCCCTGCCGGTCTCGGCCGACGAGGTCGTGGTCGCCGCCATCACGACACGCGACATCGACCGGGGGCCGTACCCGCACTTCCTGCTGAAGGAGCTCACCGAGTCGCCCCAGTCGTTCCGCAAGACGCTGCGGGGCCGGCTCCTGCACCGGGACGGGCGCGCCGTGGTGTCCCTCGGCGAGGAGACGCTGCCGGCGGAGATCCGCCGGCGGCTCGCCAGCGGGGCGATCGGCCGGGTGCTGGTGATCGGCCAGGGGACGGCGGCCGTCGCCGGTCAGGCCGTCGTCGCGGCCCTCGAGCTGGCCACAGGGCCGGCGTCGACGCCGATACGCGTCGAGTGCGTACCGGCCACCGAGCTGTCGGGCTTCGGGCTCAGCGACGACATGAGCGACACCCTCGTGGTCGCCATCAGCCAGTCCGGCACCACCACCGACACCAACCGGACGGTCGACCTCGTCCGGGCCCGGGGTGCCTCGGTGCTCGCCATCGTGAACCGCCGCAACAGCGACCTGGTCGAGAAGGCCGACGGGGTCCTCTACACGTCCGACGGTCGTGACGTCGAGATGAGCGTCGCCTCCACCAAGGCGTTCTACGCCCAGATCGCGTCCGGCTTCCTCCTGGGCGCCGCCGTCGCCGAGGTGCTCGGGACCTTCGACCGGCGCCGCTGGGACCCGCTCCTCGCCGGCCTGCACGAGCTGCCCCTGGCCATGGAGCAGGTGCTCGACGGGCGCGACCGGATCGCGGCCGCCGCCTCCTACGCGCCGTCCCGGCGCTACTGGGCCATCGTCGGCAACGGCGCCAACCGGGTGGCGGCCGCCGAGATCAGGATCAAGCTCTCGGAGCTCTGCTACAAGGCGATCGCCTGCGACGCCACCGAGGACAAGAAGCACATCGACCTGTCGTCGGAGCCGCTGATCCTGGTGTGCGCCACCGGCCTGAGCGGCGCCAACGCCGCCGACGTGGCCAAGGAGATCGGCATCTACCGGGCCCACAAGGCGGCGCCGATCGTGATCGCCACCGCCGGAGCCGCCGAGTACCCGGCCGCGCTGGCCGTCATCGAGGTGCCGGACGTGCACCCGGCCCTCGCGTTCGTCCTCTCGGCCATGGTCGGCCACCTCTTCGGCTACGAGGCGGCCCTCGCCATCGACGCCCAGGCCCGACCGCTTCGTGAGGCGCGAGCCGCCGTCGAAGCGGTCGTCTCGGCGCCCCGGGCCGAGGTGCTCCGCCGGCTCCGAGCCGAGCTCGAGGGTCCGGCCGAGCGCTTCCTCGTCACGCTCCGGTCGGGCGCCTTCGACGGCCACCTCGAGGCCAGCACCGCCATGCGGATCGACGCCCTGCTGCGCTACGGCATGGGCCAGCTGCCACTCGAGCTCTATGCCACGGACTTCGGCGCGGTCGGGACGCCCCGGGTCGTCCTCGACGCCCTGGTCGCCGCCCTCACCGAGGGCATCGACCAGCTCACCCGGCCGATCGACGCCATCAAGCACCAGGCCAAGACCGTCACCGTGGGGATCTCGCGGACCGAGGACGACTTCGCCGACGTCGGGCTGGTCCGGGCCACGCTCGGCGCCGGCGCCTCCCGGGAGCGGCTGGGCTACCGGTCGCTGCGGACGCTCGCCGCCCTCGACCCGGCCGTCGCCCGGGTCGTCGGCCACACCCGGTACGCCATCGAGGGCGAGGTCACCGAGGGCACGGCGACCATCACGGTGCTCGACAAGGGCGGGATCGCGGCCGGGATGGCCTCCCGGGCCGACGCCGGCACGGCGCTGCGGGGCACGAAGAACCGGGCCGCCCGCCAGCGCGAGGTCACGGCCGCCGTCGGCCGCGACGGGCGCACCATCGTGCTGGTGCCCGAGGCGAAGGGGAACGAGGTGACCGGCCTCACCCTGCTGCACGTCGAGCTCCACGAGCACCTCGACCCCGGGGCCATGGCGGGCGTGCTCGACGGCTACCAGGGCCGCCTCGACGCCGTGGTCGACGCCGTCACCGAGACCGAGCCCGCCTTCCGGCCCGAGGTGCTGGGGGAGGTGCCGGTCGTCAACCTGCTGACGATGCCGGTGCACCTCCTCGCCGGCTACTGGCGCCCGTGACGACGTGATCGGCATCGGCACCGACCTCGTCGAGATCCCGCGGTTCCGCCAGGTGATCGGCCGCACCCCGGGCATCGTGGAGCGGGTCTTCCACGAGGAGGAGCGGGCCTACGTGGCCGCACTGGCCGACCCCACCCAGTCCCTGGCGGTGCGGTTCGCAGCGAAGGAGGCGGTGATGAAGGCGCTCGGCGTCGGGATCGGCGGGGTGGCGATGCGCGACATCGAGGTCGTGCGGGCCGACTCGGGTGAGCCGTCGCTGCGCCTCCACGGCTCGGCCGCGGCGCTGGCCGCCGAACGGGGGGTGGCCCGCTGGCTCCTCACCCTCACCCACACCGACGGCCTGGCCCAGGCCATCGCCGTCGCCCTCTGAGGTGGAGGCGCCGACCGTGGACCGGGCCGAGAGGGGGGCGCCGTGATCCCGGTGGTCACCCCCGACGAGGCGAGGGCGCTCGACGCCGCATCGCCCGTCCCGCTCGACGTGCTGGTCGAGCGGGCCGGCGCCGCCGTGGCCCGCGAGGCGCTGGAGCTCCTGGGCGGGGCCTACGGGCGCCGGGTGGTGGTGCTGGCCGGCAAGGGCCACAACGGCGACGACGGCCGGGTCGCGGCCCGCCTGCTCGAGCGGCGCGGGGCCCGCGTCGAGGTGGTCGACGCCCTCCGCAGCCCGGCCCGGCTCCCCCGGTGCGACCTCGTGGTCGACGCCGCCTTCGGCACCGGCTTCCGGGGGACGTGGGCGGCCCCGTCGACCGACGCGCCCGTGCTCGCGGTCGACGTTCCCTCGGGTGTCGACGGGCTGACCGGCGAGGCCGCGCCGGGTGTGCTCCGGGCCGACCGCACGGTCACCTTTGCGGCGCTCAAGCCCGGCCTGCTGCTCGGCCGGGGCGCCGAGCTGGCCGGCGACGTGGTGGTGGCCGACATCGGCCTCGACGGGGCCGGCGCGGCCCGGGCCTGGCTGGTGGAGGCGGCCGACGTGAGGGCCTGGCTACCGTCCCGCCGGCGGGACGCCCACAAGTGGCAGGCGGCCACCTGGATCGTGGCCGGGAGCCCGGGCATGAACGGCGCGGCCCTGCTCGCGACCCGGGGAGCGCAGCGATCGGGGGCGAGCTACGTGCGGCTGTCCGTGCCGGGTGCGGGCCCGGCCGCCCCGGTCCCGATGGCGCCGCCGGAGGCGGTGCAGTGGGCCCTGCCCACCTCGGGCTGGGCGGCCGAGGTGCTCGCCGGCTGCGACCGCATCCGCTCCCTCGTGGTGGGCCCGGGCCTGGGCCGGGCCGGTGACGCCGACGTCCGGGCCCTGCTGGCCGGCCTGGCGCTGCCCGTCGTGGTCGACGGCGACGGCCTCACCGCCCTGGCCCCGCTCGACCACCCGCTGGCCGCCGGCGCCGTCCTCACGCCCCACGACGGCGAGCTGGCCCGCCTGACCGGCGGCCCCCCGGGCCCCGACCGGCTCGACCAGGCCAGGCGGCTGGCGTCGCGCGCCGGGTGCACCGTCCTGCTGAAGGGTCCGGTCACGGCGGTCGCCGATCCCGACGGGAGCGTCCTGCTGTCCGCCACCGGCGACGCCCGACTGGCCACGGCCGGCACCGGCGACGTGCTGGCCGGCATCATCGGCGGCCTGCTGGCCCAGGGCGTGGCGCCGGCCCGGGCGGCGGCGGCCGGCGCCTGGCTCCACGGCGAGGCCGGGGCCGCCGGCCGGGTCCGGGGGCTGCTCGCCGGCGACCTGCCAGACTTCCTGCCGTCCGTGTTCGAGCGACTGGAGCGGTGATGCCGAGAGAGATGCTGGTCCGCGAGGTCATGACCGCCGACGTGCTGGCGTTCAGGCCCACCGACGCGGTCCAGGATGCCTACACCCAGCTCGTCGAGCGCGACGTCGACGGCGCGCCCGTCGTCGACGGCGACGGCCGCGTGATCGGTGTGCTCACCACTGACGACCTCCTCGTCGAGGAGACCAGGCTCCACTACCCGACGGTGGTGTCGCTGTTCGGCGCCTACCTCGAGCTGCCGTCGGCCCATCGGCGCTTCGAGGAGGAGCTCCGGAAGGCGGTGGCGGCCACGGTGGCCGACGCCATGGACGACGACCCGATCGTCTGCGCCGAGGACGACACCCTCGAGCACGTCGCCACGTTGATGCACGAGCGCCACGTGTCGCGGCTCCCCGTGGTGCGGGACGGCCGGCTCGTCGGCATCGTCGCCAGGGGCGACATCCTCCGCGCCGTGATGGGCAAGCGGTGAGGGGGCCGGCTCGACCGATTCCGGGTCGATGACCCGCTCGGCCCGGGCCGAGGTCGACCTCGGGCTGGTCGCCCACAACGTCCGCGTGCTCGTCGACACCGTGGCCCCGGCCGCGGTGTGCGCGGTGGTGAAGGCCGACGGCTACGGCCACGGTGCGGTGGCGGTGGCCGAGGCGGCGCTCGCCGCCGGCGCGAGATGGCTGGCCGTGGCCCTGCCCGGCGAGGGCGCCGCGCTGCGGGAGGCCGGCATCACCGCGCCCGTCCTGCTCCTGTCGGAGCCGGAGACCTGGGAGGGCGCCCTCGACGCCGGGCTCACGCCCACCGCCTACAACGCCGACGGCATCGAGGCCCTCGGCCGGGCCGCGGCCGAGCGGGACGCCGTCGTCGACGTCCACCTGAAGGTCGACACGGGCATGCACCGAGTCGGCGCCCCGCCGGCGTCGGCGGTCGAGCGGGCCCGGGCCATCGCCGCCCACCCGGCGCTGCGGCTGGCGGCGGTCTGGACCCACTGCCCGGTGGCCGACGAGCCCGCCAACCCCTTCACCGACGCCCAGGCCGACCGGCTCGACGGCGTGGTCGCCGCCATCCGGGCGGCCGGCATCGACGTGCCGATGGTCCACGCCGCCAACTCGGCTGCCGCCCTCGTCCACCCCCGGCTGCGCCTCGACCTCGTGCGGTGCGGCATCGCCGTCTACGGCCTGGCGCCCTCGCCGGCGCTGCGGGGCGTGGCCGACCTCCGCCCGGTCCTGTCGCTGAAGGCCCGCGTGTCCCACGTGCAGCGGGTGCCGGCCGGGGACGCCGTCTCCTACGGCCTCCGCCGGGCCACGCCCCGCGACACGGTCGTGGCCACGGTGCCGCTCGGCTACGCCGACGGGGTCCCCCGCCGGCTGGGCGAGCTGGGCGCGACGGTGCTCGTCGGCGGGGTCAGGCGTCCCCTGGCCGGCGCCGTCACCATGGACCAGCTGATGGTCGACTGCGGTCCCGGGTCGACCGTCGCCATCGGCGACGAGGTGGTGCTGCTCGGTCGGCAGGGCACCGGGGAGATCCCGGCCGGAGAGTGGGCCGAGCTGCTCGGCACCATCGAGTACGAGATCGTCTGCGGCATCGGGGCCCGGGTGCCGCGGGTGCACCTGGACCCTACGATCGGGGCGTGACGGACCTCGCTGCGCTGGCCACGGAGGCCAGCACGTGCACGCGCTGCGCGCTCGCCGCCGGTCGCACCCAGGTGGTGTTCGGTCGGGGCAACCCGGACGCCGACCTGGTGTTCGTCGGCGAGGCTCCCGGCGCCGAGGAGGACGCCCGCGGCCTGCCGTTCGTCGGCCGCTCGGGCCAGCTCCTCGACCGGCTCGTGCTCGAGGAGATCGGCCTCACCGACGACCGCTTCTACGTGATGAACGTCCTCAAGTGCCGCCCGCCCGGGAACCGCGACCCGAGGCCGGAGGAGGTCGAGGCATGCAGCGGGTGGTTCGACGCTCAGCTCGGCCTGCTCGACCCCGCCGTCGTCGTCCCGCTCGGGAACTTCGCCACGCGGGCCCTCCTGGAAACGACCGCCGGCATCACCAAGCTCAGGGGCCGCAGCTACCCGTGGCGGGGCCGGGTGCTGGTGCCCACCTACCACCCCGCCGCCGTCCTGCGCGGGGGGTCGGTCCCCATGGCGGAGATGCGGGCCGACCTGGTGCGGGCCAAGCACGCCCTCCCGGTGGGGGCGTCGTGAGCCGCTACCGCACCACCGGCGTCGACGAGACCCGCCGTCTGGCCGCCGCCATCTCGGCCCTGGCCCGTCCCGGCGACCTGATCCTCCTCGTCGGCGACCTCGGCGCCGGCAAGACCGCCTTCGCCCAGGGCTTCGCCGCCGCCCTCGGCGTCGAGGAGCAGGTGACGAGCCCCACCTTCACGCTGGCCCGCACCTACCAGGGCCGCCTGACGCTCAACCACCTCGACGTCTACCGCCTCGACCGTCTCCAGGAGGCCGACGACCTCGGGCTGGCCGAGCTCGTCGACGACGGCGGCGTCACGCTCATCGAGTGGGGCGACGCCGTGCGCCCCGCGCTCCCGCCCGACTACCTGGAGGTGCGGTTGGCCTTCGGCGCCGGGCCCGACCCCACCGGCCCGGCCGCGGGCGATCTCGCCGCGGTCGATCTCGCAGCGGTCGACGCGGCGGACGACGTGCGGGACATCGAGCTTTCGATCCTCGGGCCGTCGTGGACCTCCCGGGCCCACGCCCTCGGGGCGGCCGTGGAGGCATGGGGGTGCTGATCCTCGGCATCGACACCGCCACGCCGCAGGTCGGGTGCGCCATCGGCGGCTACGAGGGGGTGCTGGCCTCCTTCTCGTCGGCCAGGGGTCGCCGGCACGCCGAGACGCTGGCGCCGGCCGTCGAGTTCCTCTGCGTGCAGGCCCACGTCCAGCTGTCGGAGATCGGCGTCGTCGCCGTCGACGTCGGTCCCGGCATGTTCACGGGGATGCGAGTGGGCATCGCCACCGCCAAGGCGATGGCGTCGGCCCTCCGGATCCCGATGATCGGGGTGCCGAGCCTCGACCTGCTGGCCTTCCCGGTGCGTCGGTCGGCCCGGCGCATCGTCTCGGTCGTCGACGCCCGCCGGGGCGAGGTCTTCTACGCGTTCTACCGCCAGGTCCCGGGCGGTGTGCAGCGGCTCTCCGAGATGCGGTGCGGCTCGCCGGAGCAGCTGTGCTCCGAGATCCAGGCGACCGGCGAGGAGTGCCTCGCCGTCGGCGACGGCGCCCTCCGCTACGCCGACCGCCTGGCCGAGCTCCGGGAGGTCGAGGTCGGCGAGGCCGGCGTCGCCTTCCCCTCGGCGGCATCGCTCGTCGAGCTCGCCCACCCCCGGGCCCTCCGGGAGGACTTCGTCAACCCCTGGGAGCTCCAACCCGTCTACCTGCGCAAGCCCGACGCCGAGATCAACTGGACCTCGAGGTGACCGCGGCCCGACCCGACGAGCTGCCGGGGCCCCACGTCCACATCGTGCCGATGCGCCGTCGCCACCTCCGGTCGGTGCTGCGCATCGAGAGCCAGGTGTACCCGCGCCCCTGGAGCCTCGGTGCCTTCCTCTCGGAGATGGGCCAGCGGACGAGCCGGTTCTACGTCGTGGCCAAGGAGGGCGGCGCCGTGGTGGGCTTCGCCGGGCTGATGGTGACGCTCGACGAGGGCCACGTCACGACGATCGCGGTCGACCCCCGCGAGCAGCGCCGGGGCGTGGGCGCCCGCCTCCTTCTCACGCTCTCGCGGGCCGCCATCGCCAGGGGCTGCCACGGCCTCACCCTCGAGGTGCGGGTGTCCAACGAGCCGGCCCAGGCCATGTACCGCCGCTTCGGCTACGCCCCGGCCGGCATCCGCAAGGGCTACTACGCGGAGACCAACGAGGACGCCCTGGTGATGTGGGCCCACGATGTCGACCTCCCGGCCTACGCGGAGCGCCTCGACGCCATCGAGGCCGCGCTGGCCGGCACCACCAGCCACGAAGAGGGGATGCCCCTGTGACCACGATCCTCGGGATCGAGACCAGCTGCGACGAGACCGCCGCGTCCGTCGTCCGGGACGGGCGCGACGTCCTGTCCTCGGTCGTGTCCAGCCAGGTCGACCTGCACGCCCGCTTCGGCGGGGTCGTGCCCGAGCTGGCCAGCCGGGCCCACGTCGAGCTCCTCACCCCGGTGGTGGCCGAGGCCCTCGTCGAGGCCGGCCTGGCCGGCGAGGAGGTCGACGCCGTGGCCGCCACGGTCGGGCCCGGCCTCATCGGCTCGCTGCTGGTCGGCGTGTCCGCCGCCAAGGCGATGGCGCTGGTGTGGGGCGTCCCGTTCGTCGGCGTCAACCACCTCGAGGCCCACTGCGTGGCCGCCTTCCTCGAGGAGCCCGACCTGAAGCCGCCGATCGTGGTCCTCTTGGTTTCCGGGGGCCACACCCTGCTCGTCGAGGTCGCGGCCGTCGGCCGCTACCGGGTGCTCGGGGGCACCATCGACGACGCCGCCGGCGAGGCCTTCGACAAGGTGGCCCGGTTCCTCGGGCTCGGCTACCCCGGCGGCCCGGCCATCGACCGGGTGGCCCTCGCCGGCGACCCCACCGCCATCCGGTTCCCCCGGGCCATGCTCGACGAGGGCCTCGACCTGTCCTTCTCCGGGCTCAAGACCTCGGTGATCAACCACGTGCGCAAGCATCCCGACGTGTCGACGGAGGACGTCTGCGCCTCGTTCCAGGAGGCCGTGGTCGACGTCCTCGTCACCAAGGCCAGGCGGGCGGCCCGCCAGGTCGGTGCCCGCGGCCTGGCGCTGGCCGGCGGGGTGGCGGCCAACTCCCAGCTCCGGGAGCGCCTCCTCGACGCCTGCGCCGAGGACGGGCTCCAGGGCTTCCTGCCGAGCCGGGCCATGTGCACCGACAACGCCGCCATGGTCGCGGCCACCGCCTTCCACCGCTTGGAGGCCGACGGGCCGACCTCCCTCGCCGCCGGCGCCGACCCCAACCTCCGCATCGCCACCGTCTGACCGGCCGACCCATGGCCCGCCCCGCCGGCACCCCTGCGACCGGCACCCCTGCGACTGGCACCCCTGCGACTGGCCGGTCTCTCCGCCTCGGGATCGAGGCGGCCTACGTGGCCGTGGTGGCGGGGCTCACCGCGGTCGGCTTCGGCCTCGACGGCGAGGCCGAGGTCGTCTGGGCCATCGCGGCCGCGTTCGCCCTCTGCCTGCCGACGATGCTCGCCGCACTGCCGATCTTCTACGTCGTGGTGGCGGCGGCGTGGAGCCTCGCCGGCACGAGCGCCAGCTCGGGCGCCTGCTCCTCCTTCGAGGCAGCCGGCGCCGGGTGCGGCACCGACGAGGGCTCGCTGGTCGTTGGCCTGGCCTACCTGGGGGTGATGGTCGGCGCCGCCGCCGCCAACGTGGCCGTCCTCCGGGCCCTCACCCGGGCCCTGGCGGCGAGGCGGGCCCCCCGGGGCACCCCGGCCTGACGGGGCCGGGGCCGGCCCCGCGCCCCGGACTGCGGTTGCGCCTCCCCGGAGGGCGTGCTTATCGTTAGCACTCGACATATGAGAGTGCTAACGCAACGGAGGCGCCGCACATGAAGCTCCAGCCCCTCGAGGACCGCATCGTCGTGCGTCCCAACGAGTCCGAGGCGAAGACCGCCAGCGGCCTGGTGATCCCCGACACCGCCAAGGAGAAGCCCCAGCAGGGCGAGGTCCTCGCCGCCGGCCCTGGCCGCCGCTCGGACAACACCGGCGAGCTGATCCCGCTCGACGTGAAGGTCGGCGACACCGTCGTCTACAGCAAGTACGGCGGGACCGAGATCACGATCGACGGCGAAGACCTGCTCATCCTCACGAGCCGCGACGTCCTCGCCACGGTGAAGTAGCGATGGCCAAGATCCTGAAGTTCGACGACGAGGCGCGCCGCGCGCTCGAGGCGGGCGTCGACCGCCTCGCCAACGCGGTGAAGGTGACGCTCGGCCCGAAGGGCCGCAACGTCGTCCTCGAGAAGAAGTGGGGCGCACCCACCATCACCAACGACGGCGTGTCCATCGCCCGGGAGGTCGAGCTCGAGGACCCCTTCGAGAACATGGGCGCCCAGCTGGTGAAGGAGGTCGCCACCAAGACCAACGACATCGCCGGCGACGGCACCACCAC
>JBFWQW010000071.1:0-14901 GCA_050249235.1 Acidimicrobiia bacterium
GCAGGCCTCGACGCACAGGTCGCAGTGGATGCAGCGGAGGTAGTTGATCTCGTAGACGAAGCCGAAGCGCTCGCCGGGCGACACCGGGTCGTCGGGCGAGTTGTCGGCACCCCGCACGTAGATGCAGTTGGCCGGACAGACGCCGGCGCACAGCTCGCAGCCGATGCACTTCTCCATGCCGTCCTCGTACCGGTTCAGCACGTGGCGGCCGTGGAGGCGCTCCGGCTTCGGGCGCTTCTCCTCCGGGTACTGGGTGGTGACGACGGCGCCAGTGTCGGTCCACTTGGCCAGCTTGCGGAAGGTGACGGCGAAGCCCTGCCAGTAGCCCATCAGTGGGCTCCCTCCGGGTCGGCGGCCCGGCGCAGCTCGGCGGTCCGGAGGGCGCCGGCGAGCAGGGCGAAGACGAGGATGACGATGGCGACGCCGACGGCCGGCGGGAGCCAGAAGGGCCAGTCGCGGTCGTCGCCCACCTGGATCACCGCGATCAGGACGAGCCACACGAGCGAGGCCGGGATGAGGCGCTTCCAGCCCAGGTCCATGAGCTGGTCGTAGCGGAACCGGGGCAGCGTGGCGCGGAGCCACACGAAGCCGAACAGGAACGCCACCAGCTTCAGGCCGAACCACAGGAAGGGCCAGAGCTGCTCGGGACCGGGGCCGATGGGGCCGGCCGGGCCACCGAGGAAGAGGGTCACGATGATCGCCGACATCGTGATCGTGTTCATGAACTCCGACAGGTAGAACATGCCGAAGCGGATGGACGAGTACTCGGTGTGGAAGCCGCCGACGAGCTCCTGCTCCGCCTCCACCAGGTCGAACGGCGGCCGGTTGAGCTCGGCCGTGGCCGCGATGCAGAAGATGGCGAACGGCACGAAGGCGGTGGCCACCAGGTTCCAGTCGGCGAGCGACCCGGCCTGGGCGGCGACGATGTCGTGGGTGGACAGCGAGCCCGAGAGCAGGATGACGGTGACCACGGAGAGCCCGAGGGCGGCCTCGTAGCTCACCATCTGGGCCGAGGCCCGGACCGAGCCGAGCAGCGGGTACTTCGAGCCGGAGGCCCACCCGGCCAGCATGATCCCGTAGATGCCCACGGACGACATGGCCAGCAGGAACAGGACCCCGATGGGCGGATCGGCCACCTGGAGGAAGGTGTCGTGGCCGAACAACCGCACGGCCCCGTCGTCACCTCCGGTGAACACCCCGCCCACGGGCACGATGCAGAAGGTCAGGAAGGCCGGCGCCACCGAGAGGTAGGGGGCCAGGCGGAAGACCAGGGCGTCGGCGCCGTCCGGCCGCAGGTCCTCCTTGAAGATGAGCTTGATGCCGTCGGCCAGCGTCTGGAGCAGCCCCCACGGCCCGGCCCGGTTCGGCCCGATGCGGTTCTGCATGTCGGCGATGAGCTTGCGCTCGAACCAGATCATGAGGATGACGCCGATGATCACGAACGTGAAGCCGATGACGGCCTTCACGACGAGGAAGGCGACCACGCCGAGATCGAACCCCCCGTCGAAGAGCGGGTCGCCCATCAGAGGGTCTCCACCCGGACGTCGGTGACCGCGGTGGCGGCATCGACAAGATCGGCCGCGCCGGGACCCGCCTGCGCGAAGGCGAGGAAGGTGGTGCCCCGGGGCACCCGGTCGCTGGCCCGGGCCGTGAGCGTGAGCGCGGTGCGGGCGCTCGACACGCGGACCTGGTCGCCGTCGCCGACACCCATCCGCTCGAGGTCGCCCGGGTTGACGGCCAGCGCCGACGCCGACTCGGCCGCCAGCGGGGCCAGCGACCGGGCGTGGTGGACAAGGGTGCCGTCGTCGTACAGCACCCGGTGCGACACCAGGCGGAGCGAGTAGCGGTCGACGCCGGGCGCCGTGGTCGCCGACGCGGCCGGGCGGAAGGCGACCGCGGGCGGCACCTCGGCGCCGGGCGGCTCGGGCACGTGCCGCGCCAACGGCTCGACCGCCACCACCTCGCCCTCGCCCAACGTGGCGACGGCGTGGACCTCCGGCGCGTCGGCAGCCGACGTGGCCGCCACCTCGGCCGGCCCCCCGGGCCCGTCGCCCGCCCTCGCCGGCTCGTCGCCCGCCGGCTGGCGGCCGGCGACCACGCCGTCGACCGACCGGGCCAGGCGACCGGCCGTGAGGCCGCGGTAGGCCGGCGCCAGGACGGCGATCTCCTCGGTGATCTGCTCGGCCGACTCGAGGCCGAGGTCGGCGCCGAGCCGGGCCGCCAGCTCCACCGCGATCATCCAGTCGGCCCAGGCCGTCCCTGGCGGCGTCACCTTCTGGAACACGCGGCTGACCCGGCCCTCGAGGTTCGTGGTGGTGCCCGTCTTCTCGGCGGCCATGCGGGCGGGGAGCACGACGTCGGCCTGGCGGGTCGAGGCGTTCGGGAGGGCGTCCACCGAGACGACGAAGCCGGCGCCGGCCATGGCTCGCCGGGCGAGGTCGCGGTCGGGGAAGTCGGCCAGCGGGTCGGCGCCGAGCAGGACCAGGGCGGAGAGCCGGCCGGCGGCCGCCTGCTCGAGGATCCCCCGGGCGTCCAGGCCGCCGGTGTCGGGGAGGTCGCCCCACGCCTCGGTGAACCACGCCCGGCCGTCGTCGAGCGAGACCCGGCCCGGGAGCAGCCCCGGGGCCAGGCCCATGTCGAGGGCGCCGTGCACGTTGGCCCGGCGCAGCCCGGAGAGGAACGTCACGCCGGGCACCGCCTCGACCAGGGCGGCCGCGGCCGAGAGCACGGCGTCGGCCGACTCGGCCAGCGACGGCCGACCGAGCACGCAGACGACGTTGGCCGCGCCGTCCAGGGCCCCACTGGCGAGGAGCTCGCGCACCCCGTCGGCGGCGGCGCCGGGCACGTGGCGGGTGGAGGTGGCGGCGTAGCGGGTGAGGCCCGAGGTCGTGGCCGACACCTCGTGGATCGCCGTGCGCCCGGCGACGGCGGCACCCCGGAGCCGCAGGTACAGGACCGGGAGCTCCTCCTTGACGTCCGCGCCGAGCAGGACGACCGCGTCGGCCTCGCAGGCCTCGTCGACGGTGGCCCGGGGGAGCCCGAGCACGGCTTCGGCGGGGAGGCCGTCGCCGAGCTGGCAGTCGACGTTATCGGTGCCGAGCACGGTGCGGGCCAGCTTCGACCAGGCGTAGGCGTCCTCGTTGGTGAGGCGGGCACCGCCCACGACCGCCACGCCGGCGCCGCCGTCGCGCTCGATCGCCCTCGACAGCCCGTCGACGGTGCGCTCGAGGGCGTCGGACCAGCTGGTCTCCACGAGCTCGTCGCCGTCGCGGACCAGGGGCACGCGGAGCCGCTCGTCGCTCTCGGCCGCCTCGTAGTCGAAGCGGCCCTTGTCGCAGAGCCACCCCTGGTTCACCGGACCGACGTCGACTCCCAGCTTGCGGACCAGCCGGTCGGTGGTGGACTGCAGCGCCACCCGGCACCCGACGGAGCAGCTCGTGCAGGTGGACTCGACCTGGTCGAGGTCCCAGGGCCGGGCCTTGAAGCGGTACGGCGTGGCCGTGAGGGCGCCCACCGGGCAGAGCTGCACCACGTTGCCGCTGAAGTAGGACGCGAAGGGCTGGTCGGGGAACGTGTTGATCTCGGTGTGCGAGCCACGACCGACGAACTCGATGAGCGGGTCGCCGGCGACCTCGTCGGCGAACCGGGTGCAGCGATCGCACTGGATGCAGCGCTCGCGGTCGAGCGCGACCAGCTCGGACAGCGCGATCGGCTTCTCCCAGTGGCGCTTCTCTTCGACGAAGCGGGACTCGCCGGGCCCGAAGCCGATGGTGTGGTCCTGGAGCGGGCACTCGCCACCGCGGTCGCACACCGGGCAGTCGAGGGGGTGGTTGACGAGGAGGAACTCGAGCACGCCGTCCTGGGCCTTCTTGACGGCGGGCGAGTCGGTGACGACCTCCTGGCCCTCGGCGACGGGCACGAAGCAGGCCGGCTGCAGCTGGGGCCCGCGGGGGCCGACGACCTCGACCAGGCACATGCGGCACATGCCCACCGGCGCCATGCGGGGGTGGTAGCAGAAGCGCGGGATGTAGGTGCCGGCCCGCTCGGCGGCGGCGATGATCATCTCGCCGGGCCGGGCCTCGACGGGACGGCCGTCGAGGTTGATCGTCACCGACGTCGGGGGGGCCTGGGGTGCGGTGTCAGCCACGGTGCGGGCACCGGCCTTCGTGGATGTGGGCGAGGTACTCGTCCCGGAAGCGCCCGAGCGACGAGATGATCGACGGGGGGATCGACGGCCCCAACGGGCAGATCGTGGTCTGGGCCGGGGGCCAGCGCAGGCCGGGCGAGATGTTGTCGCTCACGTCGAGGAGGAGGTCGAGGTCCTCGAGCCGGCCGTTGCCGTGCTCGATGCGGTACATGATCTTCTCGAGCCACGACGAGCCCTCGCGGCAGGGCGTGCACTGGCCGCACGACTCGTGGGCGTAGAAGCGGACGAGCCGCCACGACGCCCGCACCGCGCACGCCGTCGAGTCGAGCACGACGAGCCCGGCGCCGAGGGACGAGCCCGCCTTGGCGACCTCGTCGATGTCGAGTGGCAGGTCGAGGTGCTCCTCGAAGAGCCAGGGGAACGACGCCCCGGCGGGAAGGAAGGCCTTGAGCGGGTTGCCGTCGCGGATGCCGCCGCCGTACTCGGGCGACTCGAAGATCTCGCGGAACGTCGTGACGCCGAGCTCGACCTCGTAGTTGCCCGGCCGGTTGACGTGGCCCGACACCGAGAACATCCGCATCCCGAGCGAGCGGTCCTTCCCCAGCGCCGCGAACGCGGCGCCGCCGTTGCCCACGATCCAGGGCAGGTCGGCCAGCGTCTCCACGTTGTTGACGATGGTGGGCTGCATGTAGAGGCCCTTCACCGCCGGGAAGAAGGGCGGCTTGATACGGGGAAACCCCCGCTTGCCCTCGAGGCTCTCGATCAGGGCGGTCTCGTCACCGACGATGTAGGCACCTGCGCCCCAGTGCAGCACCACGTCGATGTCGACGCCGCTGCCCATGATGTCGCGCCCGGCGTAGCCGCCGGCGTAGGCCTCGTTGAGGGCCTTCGCCACCCGCTCCTGGGCCAGCGCCATCTCGCCCCTGACGTAGAGGAACACGCCCTTGGCGCCGATCGCGACCGCGCAGATGAGGGCCCCCTCGATGAGCAGGTGGGGGTCGTTCTCCATCAGCTCGCGGTCCTTGGCGAAGCCGGGCTCGCTCTCGTCGCCGTTCACCACGACGTAGGCCGGCCGCTCCTTGGCCAGCAGCTCCCACTTGGCGCCCGTGAGGAAGGCGGCGCCACCGCTGCGCCCGGTGAGCCCGGCCACCTTGACGTCCTCGATGATCGAGGCCGGCTCCATCGTGAACGCCTTGCGCAGCCCCTCGTAGCCTCCCGTCGACAGGTAGGCATCGAGGGTGTGGCCGTCGTCGAGGCCGAACCGGGCGGTGACGATCGGGGCGGCCATCAGCCGATCACCTTCCGGAGGCCCTCGCCGTTGTTGCCGGCCCAGTTCGGCGACGCCGACTGGCGGACGCGGGTGGTGGTGCCGTGCGGCGGGACCACGTCGTCGAGGCGGCCGGCCCGAAGGTCGTCGACGAGGCGGTCGGCGTCGTCGTGGGACAGGCGGAAGAAGTAGCGGTAGTTGGCCTGCACGCACGGGGCCTCGGTGCAGGCCGCCAGGCACTCGGCCTCCTCCACCGTGAAGAGGCCGTCGGCCGTCGTGCCCCCTGCCTTCACCCCGAGCCGCTCCTCGAGGTGCTCGAGCAGCTCGTCGGCGCCGAGGAGCATGCAGGAGAGGTTCGTGCAGACGTTGAGGACGTAGCGACCGACCGGCTCCAGCTTGAACATCTCGTAGAACGAGCAGGTGCCGTACACCTCGGCCGGCGTGATCCCGAGCAGCTCGGCCACGTGGGTCATGGCGTCTTCCGTGACGTAGCCGTCCTGCTCCTGGGCCACGTGCAGGAGGGGGATGAGCGCCGACCGGGCCCGTGGGTAGCGCCCGATGATCTCCTTGGCCAGGGTCACGTTCTGGGGGCTCAACCGGGCCATCAGCGGTCGACCTCGCCCATGATCGGGTCGACCGACGAGATGTTGGCGACGGCGTCGGCGACGAAGCCTCCCTGCATCATGTGGGGCAGCGACTGCAGGTTGTAGAAGGACGGCGCCCGCACGTGCATGCGGAACGGCTTCGAGCCACCGTCCGAGACGAGGTAGCAGCCGAGCTCGCCACGGGGCGACTCGACGGCGGCGTAGACCTCGCCCTCCGGCACCTTCATCCCCTCCGTGAAGAGCTTGAAGTGGTGGATGAGGGCCTCCATCGACTGGTCGATGCGGGCCCGGGGCGGCGGCGTCACCTTCTTGTCCTGGACCTTATAGTCGCCCTCGGGCATGCGGTCGAGGATCTGGCGGATGATCCGCAGCGACTCCCGGATCTCGCTCAGCCGGATGGCGTAGCGGTCGAAGGCGTCGCCGTAGGTGCCGACCACCACGTCGAACTCGAGCTCGGGGTAGGCGAGGTAGGGCAGGTCGCGGCGCAGGTCCCACGGGATCCCGGTGGAGCGCAGCACCGGACCGGTGGCGCTGAGGGCCAGCGCGACCTCCTGGCTGATGACGCCGACGCCCTGGAGCCGCTCCCGCCAGATCGGCTGGCCGGTCATGAGCACGTCGAACTCGTCGAGGCGGGGCGGGATGACGTCGTCGAGCCGGCGGATGTCGTCCCGCCACCCTTCGGGGAGGTCGACGGCGACGCCCCCCACCCGGACGTAGTTGTGGTTCATGCGCAGGCCGGTGAGCTTCTCGAAGAACTCGAGGACCTCCTCGCGCTCCCGCCAGCCGAACAGCATCATCGACACGGCCCCGATGTCCATGCCGTTCGTGGCGAGGAACAGCAGGTGCGACGACACCCGGTTGAGCTCGCAGACGAGCGTGCGGATCCACGTGGCCCGGGGCGGCACCTCGACGCCGAGGAGCTCCTCGACGGCGGTGCAGAAGACCAGCTCGTTGAAGAACGGGCTGGCGTAGTCCATGCGGGTCGTGTTGGTCGGGCCCTGGAGGTAGGTGAGCTGCTCGCCCTGCTTCTCCATGCCCGTGTGCAGGTAGCCGATGATCGACTTCGTCCGCAGCACGGTCTCGCCCCGGAGCTCGAGCATCAGCCGCAGCACGCCGTGCGTGCTGGGGTGCTGGGGCCCCATGTTGATGAGCATGGTCTCGTCCTCTGAGCCCGCCGTCGCCTGCGACAGGGCGGCGGCGTCGGCCTCGGACAGCCGCAGGACGGCGCCCGACTCGACCAGGAGCTCGGCCGGCGGGGTCGACCCGCGGTCCTGCATCTCCTGGGACGACTCCCCCGTGTCGGCCCCACCGGCGTGCACCGGCTGGCGGACGCTCATCGTGTCTCCACGGGGGCTGCGCCCCCGGACCCCATCCCGCACGGCTCGCTGGCGCTCGCACGCGCGGCACGACTCGCTGCGCTCATCGTGTCTCCACGGGGGCTGCGCCCCCGGACCCCATCCCGCACGGCTCGCTGGCGCTCGCACGCGCGGCACGACTCGCTGCGCTCATCGTGGCCCCGGGGAGGCCTTGAACTGCACCGGGATGCGACCGACGGCGTAGTCCTTGCGGAGCGGGTGGCCCTCCCAGTCCTCCGGCATGAGGATCCGGGTGAGGTCGGGGTGGCCGTCGAACACGATCCCGTACATGTCGTAGACCTCCCGCTCGGGCGCGTCGGCGCCGGCGTAGAGGTCGGTGATGGTGGGCAGCCGGGGCTCGCCGGCCGGCACCTGGCAGCGCACCCGCGTCCGGCTGCGGGCCCGCATGTCCACCAGGTTGACGACCACCTCGAAGCGCTCCGGCTCGGTGCCCTCCGGGAGGGTTCGGCCCGGGTGGGTGAGGTAGTCGACGGCGGTGAGGTCGACGCAGAGCTCGTGGCCGGCGGCCTTCAGCTCGGCGACGAGGGCGTGGTAGCCGGCCACGTCGATGTGGACCACCGTGGCGCTCACGGCGCGGCCTGGACCTGGATGCCCGCTCCCCGGCCGGTCCGCCTGGTGAGCTCGCCGGTCCGGATCTTCTCGTGGAGCGTGAGGATGGCGTGCAGGAGCGTCTGGGGGTTGGGCGGGCATCCCGGCGCGTAGACGTCGACCGGCACGATCTGGTCGACGCCCTGGACGATGGCGTAGTTGTTGAACATGCCGCCACTCGAGGCGCACACGCCCATCGAGATGACCCACTTCGGCTCGGCCATCTGGTCGTAGACCTGGCGCAGCACGGGGGCCATCTTCTGGCTCACCCGTCCGGCCACGATCATGAGGTCGGCCTGGCGGGGGGAAGCCCGGAACACCTCCATGCCGAACCGGGCCTGGTCGAAGTGCGAGGCCCCGGTGGCCATCATCTCGATGGCGCAGCAGGCCAGGCCGAACGTGGCCGGCCAGACGCTGTTGCGGCGGGCCCACTTCACGACCTCCTCCAGCGTGCCGGTGAGGAAGTTGTGCTCGAGGCCGGCCAGGCCCAGGCCGGCCTGGAGCCCGGCGTCGCGGTCCGGCGCCATCAGGCCGCGCCCTCCCGGGCCGCGGCCGGCTCCCGCCCGGGCGGCACGAACCGGCCCTCCGTCCCGACGAGGCGGACGGTGCTGGTCGTCGTGCGGGTGGCGTCGACGCCCGGTCCGCGGCGCGACCGCCGGGACGGGCCCCAGTCGAGGGCGCCCTGCGACACCATCCAGACGAACACGATCACGAAGGGCACCGTGAACTCGGCCAGGACGAAGAGCCCGTAGGTGCCCAGCTGGCGGTACACCGTGGCCCACGGGAACAGGAAGATGATCTCGATGTCGAAGATGATGAAGATCATCGCCACCAGGTAGAAGCGCACGGGGAAGCGGTCCGGGGGCTCACGGGTGGGGACGATCCCGCTCTCGTAGGGCGCCGACTTCGGAGCCGTGGGGCGGCTGGGGCCGAGCAGGCGCGAGGTGACGATGCTGCCGAGGACGAAGACGACCGCGAGGACGAAGGTGACGAGCAGCGGCAGGTAGTCGTCCAACGGAGACCTGTCAGGCCGCCGCCGCGGCAGCCCGGGCCGCGGCGACGGCCTTGTCGCGACGGTGCAGGACGTTGCAGGTGATCCCGAACACGATGGCCGACGCGATGGTGAGGGTGACCGACGGGAGGCGGAGGGCCCCGAGGTCGCGAACCAGGACCACCGAGTACACCGGCGCCGAGGGGTCGACCTCGGCGGGGGGCGGCGCCGTGCCGAAGGGGACCTCGACCGGCTTGACCCGCTGCACCTGGACGATGGCGTGGTGGACCGGATGGGGGCCGGGCAGCCAGTCGTTGACGAAGTTCTTCTCCTTGCCGCCCTTGTCGTAGGCGTCGATCACCTTGAAGTCGCTCTCGGTCTCGAACGTCTCGGCGATCGGGCTCTCCTCGGCGACCAGGGCGGCTGAGGCGGCGGCCTGGGCCTCGCCCCGCCTGGGGTCGTCGGCGGCCAGCTGGCTCCAGGACGACAGGTCGTGGGCGTCCTCCAGCGCGGCGGCACCCAGGTCGGTGGCCGAGGTGCTCTGCACGACCTCCGACACCTTCCAGGACGGGAGGGGGCCCTGGTAGCCGATGCCGTAGATCGCCCACACGATGCCCATGAGGAGCATCCAGCCCGAGAGGCCGGCGATCGAGACCAGCACGCCGACCCGGCCACCGAGGTTGGTGCTGAGCAGGACGTAGATCGATCCCATCAGCACGGCCACGCCGACGAGGACGGTGAGGATGCCCCGGAGCCCGGGGGACCACTCGATCTGGAAGGCGGCCACGGCGAGATCGAACATCCTCAGCCTCCCGTCGCGGTGCGGTCGAGCGACCGCTCGTAGTCGACGATCGCCTCGATCTGGTCCTCGGTGAGCACCTTGCCGAAGTAGGGCATCCGCCCCGTGATCAGGCCGAACCGCCCGTACCTGGCGCCGATCTGGCCGCCGTCACGGACCCAGGCGATGTGGCCTTCCTCGGTCGGGAACTGGCTCAGGACGTTGAAGAGGGCGGGGCCCATCGCGCCGCTGCCCGGAGCCTGCGGGTCGCCCGTCGACCAGCCGAAGGTGTGGCACCGGGCGCAGTTCACGTTGTAGAGCGCGGCGCCGAGCGTCTGCTCCTGCTCCAGGGCGATCTCCGTCTCGAGGGAGTGGATCCGGTTCTGGAGGTTCGTCCGGTCGCTGAGGCTGGTCGCCTCGGCCAGGGCGGCCCGTGCCGTCTCGAGCTGCGCCGGCAGCGAGCGCATCCGATCGAGCTCGGCCTGGGCCGCGGCGGCGGCCGCCTCCCGGGCCTCCTCGGCGTTTGCCGCCTCGCCCGAGTAGGGCTCGACGCCGGCGACCGACTTGAGGTAGGCGATCAGGTTGTCGATCTGCTGGTCGTTGAGGGGCCCGCCCCCTTCCAGCCCCCACGGCGGCATCGGCGAGTACGGCCGGCCGTAGACGAGCACCTGGCGGAGCTGCTCGTCGTTCATGCGGAGGGCCACGTAGCGCAGCGCCGGCGCCGGCCAGTCCACCTGGCGGACCGGCGCGTTCGTCACGGGATCGGTGATGGTGTAGGGCGCCACCCCGCCGTCGAGGCCGCCGTGGCAGCCGGCGCAGTCGAACCCGCCTTCGGCCGTCGGGGCGAACAGGGCCTCGCCGCCGACCGGCTGGCCGACGTGGACGGCGTCGCCCGCGGCCCGGTCCCGGAAGAAGGCCACGGCGCCGTCCTGGCGGCCCGGCTCGGCCAGCCAGTACAGGGGCAGCCCCACGCCCACGACGACCAGGCAGGCCAGGCCGAACAGCTGGGCCCGCTCGAGGCGGAAGCCCTCGAGCTCCTCGTCGGAGTACCAGGGCTTGCGGTTGGGGGCCAGCTCGATCTCGGCGCCGACCTCTGGCCGGGCCCGGCGGATGCTGGCGAGGATCCAGAGGATCCAGCCCACGGCCGCGACGAGGAAGATGACCAGCGCGATCGACTGCTGGGTGCTCGCCGCGAAGAGCGCGTCCACGGCCATCAGTGCTCCCCCGCGAGGGAGATGCAATGGGGCCCCTCGGCCTCCTGGCCGGTGGTGTTCGTGCCCTTGGGCGGCCCGATGATGACGACGCCGGTGTTCACCGACACCCGCCCGCCGGACGTGTCGACGGGGAAGCGGTCGAGGCCGCGGGGGGCGGGCCCGCCCTTCTGCTCGCCGACCCGGTTGTACTGCGAGCCGTGGCAGCCGCACTCGAACCACTGCGACGTGGTGCAGAAGGGGACGCGGCAGCCCAGGTGGACGCACTTCTGGTAGAGGGCGACCAGGCCGGCCTCCATCCCGTCGAGCTCGGCCCCGTAGACCGCCTGGGCCTTCTCGATCGCCTCCTGGGGATAGTGGGCGAGGAAGAAGCGGCCCTCGGCCACGTACAGGGGCTGACGGCCCTGCTCGATGGTGGCGAGCACGTCGTCGATGCTCCCCGCGCTGACGGTGGAGCCGAAGCCGGTGGAGGCACCCGGCCAGAGGAAGGCCAGCATCGAGGCGCCGAAGCCCCCGAGCGACACGCTCATCATCGTGACCATGCCGCGGTTGAAGAACTGGCGGCGGGTGACCCCGAGCGTCTCGGGATCGACGGGCGAGAACGGCACCGGGGCGGTCTCGGCCACCGGCTCGACGTCGGTGCCCGGCTGCCGGTAGATGGACTGGGCGGCCCGCTCGACCTCGCGACCGGTGGGGCCGGGCTCGAGGAACTCGCTGCCGCCGACGTCCTTCCTGACGGTCTCGCGTGACAGCAGCGGCCGTGCATCGCGGCGGCGGCTGGCCCCGAAGAGGACGAGCGCGCCGAGGACCACGAGGACCACGGTTCCGATGATCGCGATGGAGGTGCCAGACATTGCCGCTCCCTACAGCTCGAAGAAGAGGCCGTCTTTCCAGGGGAACACGAAGTTCTGCCCGGGGCCTCGGAAGAAGGACCCGATCATCACCAGCACGGCCCAGAACATCAGGTGCACGGTCATGAGGGAGATGGCGAACTTGCGGTCCTCGGGACGGTTCGAGGGGTTCTTGTCGATGTAGGGCGCCAGCATCAGGACGAACAGCCCCATGCCCGGGATGGTCACGCCGGCGACCATCGGGTGGAACATGGTCAGCAGCTCCTGGAGGCCGAGGAAGTACCACGGCGCCTTGGAGGGGTTGGGGGTGAGGTTGAAGTTGGCCAGCGAGAGCAGCGGCGCGTTCACGAAGATCGAGAAGATGAGCAGGAACGCCGTGATGAACAGGGCGGCCACGAACTCGGCGAGGAGCAGGTGGGGCCAGGTGTGGACCTTGTCGACCGGCGTGGCCCGCACGTCCTGGATCGAGCCGGCCTTGACGACGGTGAGCAGGCGCTGAGTGTGGCCGGCCGGCCCGGTGGCGAGGGGTGCCCCGGCGCCGGGCGGCGCCGCGACGGCGGTGCGCTCGGCGGTGGCGACGGCCCCGCCGCCGGCCGGTGCGCCGGCCTCGGTTGCCGCCGCGGGGGCGTCGCCCCCGGCGCCGGCCGCGGCCTTCTCGCGGGCGGCCTGGGCCCGCTTGAGGAGGTGCTCGGGGATCTCGGTCACGTGGTGCCTCCTCTCCCTACAGCGGCCCGCTGATGCCGCCGTCCTTGCGCACCCGCCAGAAGTGGATCGCCATGAAGATGACGATCACGAACGGGAGCATCAGGACGTGCAGGACGTACCAGCGCAGGAGGGTGTCGTTGCCGATCTCGACGCCGCCCAGGAGGACGAAGCGGACCTGCGAGCCGAACACCGGGGTGTAGCCCATCATGTTCGTGCCGACGGTCACGGCCCAGAGGGACAGCTGGTCCCACGGCAGCAGGTAGCCGGTGAACGAGAGCAGCAGGGTGAGCATCAGCAGGATGACGCCGATCACCCAGTTGAACTCCCGGGGCGGCTTGTAGGCCCCGTGGTAGAAGACGCGGGCCATGTGCAGGAAGACGGACAGCACCATCAGGTGGGCCGCCCATCGGTGCATGTTCCTGACCAGGAGGCCGAAGGTGACGGCGGTGTGGAGCGTGTAGATGTCGTTCCAGGCCGACACCGCGGTGGGCCGGTAGAAGAACATCAGGAAGATGCCGGTGACCGTGAGCAGGATGAAGAGGAAGAACGACAGGCCGCCGAGGCAGAGCGTGTAGCTGACCTTGACGGCGTGGCGCTTCACCTTGACCGGGTGCAGGTGGTACAGCACCGAGTTCATGATCACGTAGGACCGGTTCCGGGGGCTGTCGGTGTAGCCCTTCCGGAAGATGGAGCCGGGGCGGAAGATGGAGTTCCAGGCCTGCGAGCCCTGCACGGACTCGCCGAGCTTGGCCATCCGCTCGGCGACGCCGGGGCCCTTGTTGTCGATCGTCTTGGCCATGTTCCCTCGGGGCTCGCTTCCTAGAACCGCATGCCGTAGGCGTAGCCGTGGTTGTTGTCGCGCTGATGGATGTCGCCGTCGCGGGCGGAGACACCGGTCTTGCCGAGGACGATCACACCGGTCGGGCAGCGGTCGACGCAGAGGGCGCACCGGGTGCAGACGTCCTCGTCGACCACGAAGACGACGTGGTCGTCGGGATCGATGCCGGGCTCGACCGTGTTGGTGGCCTCCCGCACGGCGTCGGTCGACAGCATGTGGATGCACTTCCACGGGCAGATGTCGACGCAGCCCTCGCACATGATGCACTCGGCCTGGTCGATGTGGAGGAATTGCTTCGGCTTGACGCTCTTCTCGAGCTGGGCCGGATCGATCTCCTGGAGCAGGTAGTCGCCCGAGAAGACCGGCATGGGCGGGTTGGCGTCGGTGCGGGCCATCAGCTGCCTCCCGCCCCCACCGGCTCGCTGGCGCGGGCCGCCGGCTTGAGCAGCGGGCGACCGAAGGCCGACCTCGGCAGGGCCTTGGGCTTCGACTGGCCCCGCTTCTGCCAGGCCGACCACAGCACCATCTGGCCGCCCAGCCCGACGACGTAGATCCCGACGGCGATGAAGTCGCGGATCACCTCGTAGGTGACGACGAAGGGGAGCTTGTCGAGGATGTCGCCCGGGCCGTGGACGAACTTGTCCGCCCGCCACTTGAGCTCGTTGTCGGCGAAGTCGAGCCACTGGTGCGGGAGGATGCCGTAGGCGATGAACATCACCGCGAAGGCGAAGACGGCCGCGACCATGGCCTCGCCCCAGCTCAGGGGGGTGCCGGTCGGCCGGCGGCGGGCGTAGAGGCCGACGAGCAGGACCGACAGGACCAGTCCGAAGAAGGAGAAACCAAGAGCGACCATCCGGCTGACCTCCCTTCCTGGCGACCGGGGAGCCCTCTCGGGAGGCCCGGGGGCTCGTGAACGTTCTCACATGCTACGTGCCGAGCTGACGTCTGACCCGGCCGAGGCGTTGTCTACCACTCCCCCCGCGAGAGCGGGAACTTGGTCGGGACGCGGTGGTGCGACCTAGTGTTCCGTCCGTCTTGCCGGCCGGCGCCCGCCGGATCCGACCCCCTGGGCGGCACGTCGAGCTGCACGGCACGTGAAGGAGCCAGGCACGTGAAGGAGATGGTGTGACCGACATCCCCGAGCACCTGCTCGCCCGCTCCCGCGAGCGGCGGGCCGCCCTCGGTCTCGGTGGCGACGACGTCGCGGCCACGCCCGCCCCGGCGGCCGGCCCCACGGGGTCCACGCCCGGCGCCGCGGTCGCCGCCACGCCGGCCGCCGCCGTCGCGGTCCCGGAGGTCGTCGAGCCCCCCAAGCCACCGCCGCCGTACGTGGCCGCCGCGCTGGCCCGGCCCAAGGTGCCGATCTTCGTCGCGCCGATCCTGGTGGCCCTGCCGATCTTCGCCTTCATCTACTGGGGCTCGCTGGCGCCGAAGCCGGCGCCCGACGACCCGGTCTTCGCCCTCGGCCAGTCCGTCTACGCGGCCCAGTGCTCGTCCTGCCACGGCGCCGGCGGCGGGGGCGGCACCGGCCGGCCGCTCGACGA
>JBFWQW010000072.1:0-14900 GCA_050249235.1 Acidimicrobiia bacterium
GCGGGGACGGACGTCCCGCCCGCCGGTCAGGCCGGGGCGCCCTCCCGGGCGTCCCAGGTCGGGATCAGGCGGCGGGCCGCCCGGGCCTCGTCGACCCGGCCCACCGGCGTGGTCCGCGGCGCGTCGTGGTCGGCCTCGGACGCCCCGTCGGCGATGCGCACCAGGGCGTCGCACAGGGCGGCGAGGGTCTGGGGCGACTCCGTCTCGGTGGGCTCGATCATGAGCGCCTCGTCGACGATGAGCGGGAAGTACGTGGTCGGGGCGTGGAACCCCTCCTCGAGCAGCCGCTTGGCGACGTCGATGGCCTTGACGCCGGTGCGCTTCCGGAGGTTCGTGGCCGACACCACGCACTCGTGCATGTTGGGCCGGTCGAAGGGGATGTCGTAGTGGCCCCGCAGCTGGTGGCGGACCCAGTTGGCGTTGAGGACGGCGCCCTCGGCCACCCGGCGGAGCCCGTCGCCGCCGTTGACGAGGATGTACGACCAGGCCCGGGCCAGCGCGAGGGCGTTGCCGTGCCAGCCGTGGACCCGGCCGATCGAGCGCTCGGGCTCGACCCAGTCGAAGCTGCCGTCGGCCCGCCTGGCCGGCACCGGGCCCGGGAGGAAGGGGGCCAGCCGGGCCGAGACCGCCACCGGGCCGGCGCCGGGGCCGCCGCCACCGTGGGGCACGGCGAAGGTCTTGTGCAGGTTCATGTGCACGATGTCGAAGCCCATGTCGCCGGGCCGGGTGACCCCGAGGATGGCGTTCAGGTTGGCGCCGTCGTAGTAGAGGAGCCCACCCACGCCGTGGACGGCAGCGGCGATCTCGGCGATGTCCTCCTCGAACAGCCCCAGCGTGTTCGGGTTCGTGAGCATGATCCCGGCCACGTCCTCGTCGAGCACCGAGCGCAGGGCGTCGAGGTCGACCAGGCCCCGGTCGTCGCTCGGCACGGTCACGGTCTGGTAGCCGCCGAGGGTCACCGATGCCGGGTTGGTGCCGTGGGCCGAGTCCGGGATGATCACCTTCGTGCGCTGGCGGCCCTGGGCCTCGTGCCAGGCCCGCATCAGCAGGAGCCCGGTCAGCTCCCCCGCCGCCCCGGCCGGGGGCTGGAGGGTGATGGCGGCCATGCCGGTGACCTCGCAGAGCGCGTCGCCGAGATCGGCCAGCAGCTCGATCCAGCCCTGGGTGAGCGATGCCGGGGCGGCCGGGTGCACGTTGGCGAGGCCTGGCAGCGAGGCGGCCTCGTCGCAGAGCTTCGGGTTGTACTTCATCGTGCACGAGCCGAGCGGGTAGGCGCCGAGGTCGACCGAGTACTGGCGGTGCGACAGGCGGGTGAAGTGGGCCACGAGGTCGCGCTCGGACACCTCGGTGAGCCCGAGGGGCTCCTCGGCCAGGGCCCAGGCCGGGAGGAGCTCCTCCGCCGTCCAGTCCGGCACGCCCTGGGCCCGGAAGGTGGCGGCGACCCGGCCGGGGGCCGACAGCTCGAAGATCGTGGGCTCGTCGTCACGGCCCATCATCGGGATGCTGGTGGCCCGGCCACCGGCCGCACCCACGCCCCAGGCGGCAACGGTCATGACAGCACCTTTCGGAGGGCATCGGCGTAGGCGTCGATCTCGGTGGCGGTCCGGCGCTCGGTGGCGGCGATCACCAGGCCCCCGTCGGCCGGGATGCCGGCGAGGAAGCCCTCCTCGGCCATCCGGTCGACGACGACGGCGGGGTCGAGCGGCAGGTGGACGCCGAACTCCCGGAACACGGGCGCCGGCGCCATGGGCGTGACCCCGTCGAGGGCCAGCACGGCGTCCCGGGCGTAGCGGGTGGCCCGGGCGCAGCGGAGGGCCAGCTCCCGCAGACCGGCCGTGCCCAGCCACGACAGCTGGATGGCGCACACCACCGCGATGAGCGTCTGGTTGGTGCAGACGTTCGACGAGGCCTTCTCCCGGCGGATGTCCTGCTCACGGGTCCGCAGCGTGGTGACGTAGGCCCGGCGGCCCTCGATGTCGACCGTCTCGCCGACCAGGCGGCCCGGCAGGCGGCGCACGTGCTCGAGCCGGCAGGTGAACAGGCCCAGGTAGGGGCCGCCGAACGACATCGGGGTCCCGAAGGGCTGGCCCTCACCCACGACCACGTCGGCGCCGAGCGACCCGGGGGTGCGCAGCAGCCCGGCCGCCACCGGGTCGAAGGCCACGAGGAGCAGGGCACCGGTGCGGTCGGCGACGGCCCGGGCCTCGGCCACGTCCTCGAGGCAGCCGAGCCGGTTGGGGTGCTGGAGCAGGATCGCGCCGGGCTCGCCCTCCGCGGGCCAGGCCGTCACGCCGTCGACGAGGGGCAGGTCGACCAGGTCGTGGCCCGTGCCGGCGGCGAACGTGCGCACGGTGTCCCGCCAGGTCGGGTGCACGCCGCCGCTCACCCAGACCGTCGGGCGGCCGGTGGCGGCGACGGCCAGGTTGACGGCCTCGACGCAGGCGGTGGCGCCGTCGTACAGGGAGGCGTTGGCCACCTCGAGCCCGGCCAGGCGGGCGATGAGGGTCTGGTACTCGAACAGGGCCTGGAGCACGCCCTGGGCCACCTCGGGCTGGTAGGGCGTGTAGGCGGTGACGAACTCGCTGCGGAAGGCCACCCGCCGCACCGCCGCCGGGACGTCGTGGTCGTAGGCGCCGCCGCCGGCGAAGCAGACGAGGTCCGACCGGTTCCGGGACGCCAGGCGGGCCATCTCGTCGGCGGTGTCGTATTCCGAGAGCCCGTCGGCGAGGTCGAGGCCGGCCGCCAGCCGGAGCGCCTGGGGCACGACGTCGAAGAGCTGGTCGAGCGACGACAGCCCGATCGAGGCGAGCATCGCCGCCAGCTCTTCGTCGGTGTGCGGGACGTAGTGGGCCATCAGCCGTTCCTGTCGTGGGTCGGGATGGGGGTCGGGGTGGGCGGCGGGGTCACGACCCGCTCCGGACGAAGGGGAGCGTCACGACCTCGCCGGGGGCGAGGGTGCCCCGCTGGTCGACCTCGACGGCCGAGCCCGGGCCGAGGTCGGGGCGGAGGAAGGCCAGGGCGATGCCGCACTCGAGCACGGGCGAGAAGTTCCCGCTGGTCACGGCCCCGACCGGCACGCCCTCGACGAGGACGGACTGGCCCCCGCGCGGCGGCCGTCGGCCCTCCAGGCGGATGCCCCGCAGCCGGCGGGCCGGGCCGGTGGCCCGCTCCGCCTCGAGGGGGGCCCGTCCGCGGAACGGGCCCTTGTCCCAGCCCACGACCCAGCCCAGCCCGGCCTGGAGCGGGGTGATGCCGGGCCCGAGCTCGTGGCCGTGCAGCGGCAGGCCCGCCTCCAGCCGCAGGGTGTCCCGCGCCCCGAGCCCGGCGGGCACGACGCCGGCGGCCAGCACGGCGTCCCAGACCCGGCGGGCGGCGTCGGCGGGCACGGCCAGCTCCACGCCGTCCTCACCCGTGTAGCCCGTGCCGGCCACCACGCAGGGGATCCCGAGCACGTCCAGCTCGGTCACGTCGAACCGGCCGACGGCGGCGGCCCCGGCCGACACCGCTGCCAGCCGGGCGCGGGCCCGGGGCCCCTGCACGGCGAGGACGGCCCGCTCCCGGGTGACGTCGTCGCCACCGAGGGCAGCGCGGACGCCGCCGGTGTTCGAGGCGTTGGGCATGACGTCGAAGCGCTCGGCGCCCACCCACCAGACGATGATGTCGTCCACCACCGAGGCGTCGGACGGGTCGAGGAGGTGGGTGTACTGGGCCCGGCCCATGCCGATCCGGCCCAGGTCGTTGGTGAGCTCCCGCTGCAGGCGGCCGAAGGCGCCCGGGCCCTCGACCCGGACCGTGCCGAGGTGGCTGACGTCGAAGACCGCCGCGTCCCGGCGGCAGGCCCGGTGCTCGGCCAGGGTGCCGTCGCCGTACTGCAGCGGCATGTTCCAGCCCCCGAACGGGGACAGCGTGGCGCCGAGCCCGACGTGGGCGTCGTGCAGCGGGGAGGCCAGCAGCTCGCTCAGAGGCGCCGAACCTTACCGGGGCGATCTCGAGCGCCCGTGACCCGGCGAGGGGTCGGCGACGGCGGCGGCTAGCGGGCCAGCGCGGCGGGGGGCTCGCCGGCGTCGCCGCCGAGATCCGGGAGGGCCGCATCGCCGGCGCCGGCGACGGGGCGCAGCTCCGAGAGGGCGGCTTCGACCTCGGCGGGGATGGCGGTGAGCTTCACCAGGTTGAGCACGCCCTGGCCCTTGCGGAACAGGTCGATCAGCTCGTCCTCGGTGCGCACCAGCAGCGAGTTGGGGCCGTCGAGCACCAGGTCGGCCGAGGCCAGGTCGGCACCCAGGTTCTGGCGGAGGAACTCGACCGCCTTGCGGGCCTTCTGGAGGGACACGCCGCCGTCGAGCAGCCGCTTCACGACCTTGAGCTCGACGATGTCCCGGTAGGAGTAGAGGCGCTGCGAGCCCGAGCCGTTGGCGTCGGCCACGCTCGGCCGGAGGAGGTCCTGGCGGGCCCAGTAGTCGAGCTGGCGATAGGTGATGCCCACGATGGCGCACACCTGGCGACCCCGGTACCCCGCCTCGACGCTGTCGGTCACGTTTCGTCCTCGCTGCAGGGCCGTCGTGGACGACGGCGCGGACCGAGCCCCACCGCCGGCACCGCCTTCGCGGGCACCGGCGTGGAATTACGGCCTTGTGATGCTACGACCCGTGCACGCGATCGGTCAACGGTGGGGCGTCACCGGTCGCGGGTGGGGCCGGCGGTCGGATCACCCGCGGTGGCTCGACCACCGCGAAGGCCCCGGCGGGGATGTCGGTCGTGATCACCACGTTCGGGCCGACGCGGGCACCGTCGCCCACGGTGACCCCGCCCACCACGACCACCCCGGTCCCGAGCTCGACGCCACGCCCGATGCGGGGGCCCTTCGCGTCGTCCGACGAGCCGGCCAGGGTCACGTTGTGGCGGATGTTGCAGTCGTCGCCGATCTCGGCCGCGGGGTGCACGACGATGCCGCCCCGGCCGATCACCACCCGCCGCCCGAGGCGCGCCGTCGGTGGGATCTCGATGCCGTAGACGTTCACCACGAGCAGCCGGGCCCCGGCGACCACCAGCGCCGCCAGCGGCCGGAGCGGCCCCGGCACGGCGTCGAGCCGGGCGGCCAGGCGGTGCACGGCGACGGCGTGGAAGCCGGCCGAGCTGACCTTGGCCCGGTTGTACCGCAGATCCTCCCGCAGGAGGGCGACCAACGACGGCAGCGGTTCGGTCACGGCGTCATCCACCCTCGGTCCTCGTCCGGCACCGTCACAGCTTCGCCGATCGCCCGGCCCCCACCTGCCCTCGGCGGCCGGTCCTGCCTCCCGCCGCCGCCCCTCAGGACGCGAAGTCCTCCGGGTTGACGTCGTCGAGGAACTCCCGGAACTGGTCGACGATCTCCTCGTCGGCCACCTCCTCCTCCTCGACGGCCGGCGTGGCGGCCCGCTCGAGCACCGACTCGGCGGCGAAGATCGGGGCGCCGCTGCGCACCGCCAGCGCCACCCCGTCGGACGGGCGGCTCGACACCCGCACCTCACCGCTGGGGGTGGCCAGCTCCAGCTCGGCGAAGAACGTCCCGCCGGTCGGGCTCTCCCGCAGCTCGGTGATGAGCAGGCGCTGGAGCTGCACGCCCAGGGCGGCCAAGGTGTCGATGAACAGGTCGTGGGTGAGCGGCCGAGGGGTCGCCACCTGCTCGATGCCGAACTGGATGGCCCGGGCCTCCACCGCGTCGATGTAGACGGGGAGGATCCGGCGGGCTCCCGCCGTCTCCCGCAGGAGGATGACGGGCGTGTTGGTGGGAAGCTCGACCTTGATGCCGATGAGCTCCAGCTCGACCATCGGGTGCGACCCTACCCGGGCCCCGCGCGGGGACGCCTCGGCCCGCGGGCCCCGATGGGCGGGCCTCCTAGGAAGCCTTAGGAGCCCTGGGTGAGGTTGCGCAACGAGGCCCGGAGGAAGGCGGCCCGGAGGCCCTCGCCCTGCTGGCTGAGCTCCTCGAGCGTCTCGGTGGCACGCCGCCTGGCGGTCGGGTTCCGCTGCTTGAGCAGGGGGAGCACGATCTGCTCGTAGGTGCTGGCCTCGCGCTCGGCCGCGGTCTTGTACATCCGGAGGTGCCGGGGCCCGACGCCGTGATGGGCCATGGCCGCGGCCAGCCGCCCCACGATCAGGCACTCCTCGTCGTAGTAGGACTGGCCGCCGACGGCCCGCCCCACGATCAACCCGTAGCGCTCGAGCTCCTGGACGGCGGCCAGGGCCATGCCGCAGGCGTCGGCGAGCTCGGCCAGGGTCATGGACACCGACGACCCGCCCGGAACCAGGGGCGAAGGGCCCATGAAGGGCGAGGCGCCGGCCCCCGCAGCCGCCACCGCGCCGGCGCCGATCGGCTCCGGCGACACGGGCTCCGCCGACACGGGATCGGGCGCCGCCTCCACCGCCGGGACCGGCGTCCCGCCGGCGGCGTCGCCGTCCGGGTTGGCGATGCGCTCCTTGATCACCTTCAGGGGCAGGAAGTGCTCCCGCTGCTGCTCGAGGATCCAGCGCAGGCGGACGATGTCGGCCTCGTAGAACTTCCGGTAGCCCGAGGGGGTCCGCTCGGGATCGAGCAGGCCCTGGCTCTCGAGGAACCGGATCTTCGAGATGGTCACGTCGGGGAACTCGTCCTTCAACGACTCGAGGACCTCGCCGATGGACAGGAACGGCCGCTCGCTCATGTCTCCCGCTCCCGGCCGCTCGGGCCCCGGGTCCCCCGCTCCCCGCTCACGGGGCCACCAGGAAGACCAGCTTGAAGCGCCCGATCTGGAGCTCGTCGCCGTCGCGGAGGTCGACGTCGCCGTCGATGCGGGTCCGGTTCACGTAGGTGCCGTTCAGCGACTCGACGTCGCGGACCCGGTAGCCGCCGGGCGACCGGATCACCTCGGCGTGGCGGCGGGACACCGTGACGTCGTCGAGGAACACGTGGCTCTCCGGGTGCCGACCGGCGGTGACCAGGTCCTCGTCGAGCAGGAACCGGGAGCCGGCGCCCGGGCCGCGCCGGATGACGAGCATGCCCGTGCCCGTGGCCAGGTCGTCGAGGGCGACGGCGATGTCGACCTCGGGCGGCGGGGCCGGGTCCTCGACCGGCGCCACGAAGGTCGTGGTGCGGTCGTCGACCCAGCCGTCGAGGGCCGACCCGCACGACGAGCAGAAGTTCGCGCCGGCCGGGTTGCGGTGACCGCACTGGCCGCAGGCGACGTCAGCCACGGGCCGGTCCGTCAGCTCTCCACGAGGGCGCGGTAGGCGGCGGCGTCGAGGAGGCCCTCGTAGGCCGCGGCGTCGCCCGCCTCGAGGACGAAGATCCACCCCTCGCCGTACGGGTCCTCGTTGAGGCGCTGGGGCGAGTCGGCGAGGCCGTCGTTGACCTCGACGACCGAGCCGGCCACCGGGGCGTAGATGTCCGACACGGACTTCGTCGACTCGACCTCGGTGACCGTGGCCCCCGCGTCGACCTCGGTTCCGACCGTCGGCACCTGCACGAACACCACGTCGCCGAGCGCGTCCTGGGCGTAGTCGGTGATCCCGACCCGGAGCCGCCCGCCCTCCTGGCGGACCCACTCGTGGTCGGCGGTGTAGCGGAGGTCCTCGGGCACGTCCACGGGCCGGGACGATACACCTCGACTCCAGGTCGAGGGTTGGGAGACGCGGGCCGCCGGCTTCGCGCCTGCGTTCGTGCCGCCCTCGCCACCGCAGGAGCTCCACCGCAGGAGCTGCAGCGGGATGCGCAGCGCGGGAGGCTCAGCGCACGAGGCGCCGCACCCGCTCGGCCTCGTCGTGGGCGCGGCTGCGGGCCTCGCCCTCCGACGGCGCCTCCGCCCAGACGTGGGTGGCCGAGAGCTCCGGGTCGGGGACCGCCAGCGTCCAGCCGTCGGCGTGGAGCACCTTCACCCCGTCGACGAGGACGAGCTCGCCGCCGGCCCGCTCCACCAGGCTGCGCATCACCGTGCCCTTCTGCTCCGACGGCGTGGCCACCAGCTCGTGGGCGACGTGGGTGGACGGGAGCCCGGCCACGACCTTCGAGAGCCGGGTGCCCGACCGGGCCAGGAGCTCGAGCATCGTGACCAGGGCGGCCATGGCGTCGAAGGCGGGCACGAACCGGGGGAAGGCGAAGGCGCCGTCCACGGTGGCGGCCAGCTCCACGTCGTCCGTGGCGGCCACCTCCATCAGCGCCGACGTGGCCAGCTTGGTCTCCACCGGGCGCAGCCCGACGTCCCGGGCCAGCGCCGCCACCTGCGACGGCGCCACCACCGGCACCGCCACCGCACCGGTGCGGCCGTCCCGCCCGAGGAGGGTGACGAAGGCCAGGAGGGCCTCGATGTCGCTCAGCACGTGGCCCTCGTCGTCGACGAAGGCCACCCGCTCGGCGTCGGGGTCGATGACCACGCCGAGGCGGGCGCTCGACGAGCGCACCAGGTCGGCCACCGAGGCGGCGTGGGTGGCCCGGTCGAAGTCGAGGGCGCCGGGCGTCGACGCGTAGGGGTTGACGGCCAGGACGTCGGCCCCCAACTTGGCCAGCACGTTCGGCATGACGAACGCGCTCGACCCGAAGGCGTAGTCGACGACGACCTTGAAGCTCGCTCCCCGGACGGCGGTGACGTCGATCGACGACATGAGCTCGGCCGTGTAGTGCTCGACGGTACGGGGCGGGAAGCCGATGTCGCCGATGTCGCCCGGGAAGACCCGTCGGAAGTCCTCCCGGTGGAACGTGCGCTCGATCTTGCGGGCCGCGTTCTCGTTGAGGTCGGCGCCGCCCTCGTCGAAGAACCGCAGGATCACGGACTGCGGGTCGCCGGCCACGATGCGCACGGTCACCCCGCCGACCGAGCGGTCGGAGCGCACCTGGAACCGGGTCACCGGCACCGGCGCGACCTCGAGGTCGTCGACGTTGACCCCGCCGGCGTTGAGGCCGGCCATGAGCGCCCGCTTGAGCATCCGGGCGGCCCGGCTCGAGTCCCGCGACGTCGTCACGGTCGAGCCCTTCTTGAGGGTGGTGGCCCAGGCCATGGCCACCCGTGTGGCCAGCTCCGGGGTGATGTCGACGTTGGCCAGGCCGGCCACGCCGTCCCGGCCGAAGATCGTCCGGGCCCCCTTGCTCTCCCAGACCAGCGACTGGTTCACCACCGCGCCGGCCTCGACCGTCTTGTACGGATAGACCTTGACGTTCGACCCGATCGCCGCCTGCTCGCCGATGAAGCACTCCTCGCCGAGCACCACCCCTTCCTCGCAGCGGACACCGGCCCGGAGGTCGCCGTTGCGCCCGACGATGGTGCCGCGGAGCCGGGTGCCGGCGCCGAGGTAGCCGCCGTCGTGGATCACGGAGCGCTCGACGGTGGCGTCGGCCCGGACCATGACGTTGTCGCCGAGCGAGACGTAGGGCCCGATCCGGGCCCCGGCCTCGATCCGGCAGTGGTCACCGATCAGCGTGGGGCCCACCACGGAGGCGTCGGGGTCGATCTCCACGCCCTCGCCGAGCCAGATGCCCCGGTCGACCCGGAACCCGGGCACGTCGAGTGACACCCTTCGGTCGAGGACGTCCTTGTGGGCCCCGAGGTAGGCCTCGAGGGTCCCCACGTCCTCCCAGTAGCCCTCGGTGACGAAGCCGTAGAGGGGGCGACCCTCCTCGAGCAGCTTCGGGAAGACCTCCCCCGAGAAGTCCACGGACCGGTCGGCCTCGATGTAGTCGAAGATCTCGGGCTCGAGGACGAAGATCCCGTTGTTGACGGTGTCGCTGAACACCTGGCCCCAGCCCGGCTTCTCGAGGAAGCGCTCGATGCTGCCGTCCTCCCTGGTGATGACGATGCCGAACTCGAGCGGGTTCTCGACCGCGGTGAGCGCGATGGTGGCGAGGGCCCCCTTCGCCTGGTGGAACTCGACCACCCGGCCGAGGTCGATGTCGGTGAGCACGTCGCCGGAGATGACGAGGAACCGCTCGTCGCTGAGCTCGGCCATGGCATTGCGGACCGAGCCGGCCGTGCCGAGCGGGGTCTCCTCCGTGGCGTACGACATCCGCACCCCGAACTCCGAGCCGTCGCCGAAGTAGGAGCGGATGTGGTTGGCCAGGAAGGCCACGGTGACCACGATCTCGTCGAACCCGTGCCTGGCCAGGAGCTGCACGATGTGCTCCATCATCGGCCGGTTGGCGATGGGCATCATCGGCTTGGGCTGGTTCGACGTGAGCGGCCGCAGCCGGGTGCCCTCGCCGCCCGCCATGATCACCGCCTTCACGCGGCCGAACCTACCCGCCCGGCCCGCAACGCCTCCCGGGCCGCCGGCACGTAGCCGGCCGCCGACACGTAGGAGAACACCAGACCCGGCACCGCGAACGACCAGGCCGCCACCCCGGCGGCGTCGGCCCAGCCCACGCCGGACGCCGACACGAGGAAGAGGGGCCAGGCGAACAGCAGGCCGAAGGTGCCGGCCTTGCCGGCCCAGGTCACGTCGATCCGGCGGGCACCCAGGGCGGCGAGCACCAGTGCGGTCACGGCCACGAGGCCCTCTCGGGCCAGGGTGAGCACGGCCACGACGAGCGGTGCGCTGCCGTCGACGGTGATGGCGAGCACGCCCACGAGCAGGAGGAGCCGGTCGGCGATCGGGTCGAGCACCTTGCCGAGCTCGGACACCTGGTCGAAGCGGCGGGCCACGTAGCCGTCGACCCAGTCGGTGGCCCCCAGCCCGGCCAGCAGGTAGGCGGCGCCGGCCCGGTCGTCCCGCCCGAACAGCAGCCAGAGGAACACGGGGATGCACGACAGCCGGAACAGGCTGAGGGCGTTCGGCACCGTCGCCACCCTGCCTCCCGAGCTGTTCCCGGGCGTCCCGGCCGGTGCAGCTGCCACCCCCTCACCCTACGAGCGGACCGCCTCCCCGTCCGGGAGGCCGGCCCGGAGGTGTCGGGTCACCCGCGGGAATCGGGGAACAGCTCGTCCGCCACCGCCACCGCCTCCACCTCCGCCTCCGCTTCGGGCACCGGCACCGCCGGGCCGGCCGGGCTCGCCGGGGCGTCCGGCGGCGCCTCGAGCAGCCCCGGGCCGTCGTTGCGGACGTCGCCCACGGCCCGGGACACCGGTCGCAGCACGATGGCGTCGTCGGGCGCCGGGACGAGCAGCCCTCGGAGGCCGGCCAGGTCGTCGTTGTCGGGGTCGAGCCACGCGTCCCAGTGCTCGGCCGCCAGCATGGCGGGCATGCGGTCGTGGAGGGCCGCCATGGTGGCGTTCGCCCCGGTGGTGACGATCGTGCAGGACACGAGCCGCTGGGTCCCGTCGCCGGGCGGGTGCCACGAGTCCCAAAGCCCCGCGAAGGCGAAGAGGCCGCCGCCGGCCGGCTCGATCAGCCAGGGCTGCTTCGAGCCGGCCTTCCGGGCGCCCGGGCCCGGTTCGCCGGCCGGCGGCGCCTTCTCCCACTCGTAGAAGCCGTCGGCGGGGACGAGGCAGCGCCTGCGGGCGAACGACCGTCGGAACGCCGCCTTCTCGAGCAGCGTCTCGGCCCGGGCGTTGATCATCCGGGCCCCGATGCCCGGGCCGTCGGCCCAGCCCGGGACCAGGCCCCAGCGGGCCTCCCCCAGGCGGCGCCGCTCGCCGCCGGCCGACGACGCCACCACCAGGACCTCGTCGGTGGGCGCCACGTTGTAGCGGCGCGGCCGGTCGGCGGCCGCCACCACCTCGTCGACCCCGAACCACGCGGCCACGTCGGCCACCGGCGTGCGAGAGGTGAAGCGCCCACACACGCCGGCGACGGTACCGGGATCCACCGCCGGACGGCCGGGGCGGGCCAGGCTTCCCGGCACATGAGGCTTCCCGGCGCATGAGCCCCCGCGGCATCCGCCTCCCCGGCCGCAGCCACCGCCTCCCGGGCGTGCCGACCGGCGGTCCCGCCGCGTCCGCCCTCGCCCGGGCCGTCCCGGTCGCCGCCGTGCTCGCGCTCGCCGTCGCCCTCCTGGCCGCGGCCGGCCCGGCCGGCGGGAGCGCACCGGGCGGCCGAGGTGGGAACGGCGGGCCCGCCCGGCCGACGGGCGCGGTCGCCGCCGACGGCACGGTCGAGCCTCCGCCGGCCACGACCGGCCCACCGCCCGCCACCAGGTGGACGGCGCGGCATCCGGCCCCGGGCACCTACGTCGTGACCCTGGCGCCCGTGCCAGCCCCGGGCGGCCCGGCCGCAGCCCTCGAGCTCCAGGGCTGGGATGCCGTGGCCCGGGCCACCGTGACCCCTGCCGGCCCCGGCGCCGTCACCGTCGTCTTCGAGCGAGACGGCCAGCCCGTCGACACCCGGTTCAGCTTCACGATCGCCCCGGGCTGAGCCCGGCCCGACCGGCGCCGGCTTAGACGACCAGGTCGGCCCGCAGCTGGGCGATCACGGCCGGCTCGAGGCCGCCCGGGCCGGTGAGGTAGGCCTCCACGCCACCGTGGCGGGTCCGGACGGCGTCGAGCGCTCCCTCGATGGCGTGCCGGGGCGTCGTCAACAGCCCGGCCGCGGCCTCGGGCGCCATCCCGTCCTCCACGAGGGTGGTCACGCTGGCCGCCAGGCCGTCGGGGCTGAAGAACGTGCTGGTGAGCACGTAGTCGTCGACGATCGTGGCCTCGTCGACCCCGAGAGCGAGCAGGAGGATGGCGGCCGACAGGCCGGTGCGGTCCTTCCCGCCGGCGCAGTGGAAGACGGCCGGGGTGCCGTGGTCGCCCACGAGCCCGCCGAGGAGCCGGCCGAAGGCCGGGGCCGAGCCCTCGATCATCCCGAGGTAGAGCGACGCCAGCCAGCGCTCGCCGTCGTCGGGCCCGGTGAGCCCGGCGGCGTCGAAGCCCGTGCCCGGATCCTGGAACGACATCACCGGCTGGCCCACCAGGGGCAGGGCGGTGGTGGGCACCACGTTCGGCCGCCGCTCCCGCTCGTCGTCGCCCCGGAGGTCGAACACGGCCCGGAGGCCGAGCCGCTCGAAGGCCACCAGGTCGGCGGCGGTGAGGCGGTGGAGGGCGTCGGCGCGGAAGACCCGGCCCCAGCGGGTGCGGCGGCCCCCGCCCACCGGGTAGCCACCGAGGTCCCGGAAGTTGGTGGCCCCCTCGAACGGCACCCGGCGCTCCGAGGCCACGACCGCGCCCCCACCGCCGACCGGCGACACCGACACGTAGTGGCGCCCCGGCCCGGGGGCGGCGATGCGGGCCTCGGTCCGCCCGGGCGCCACCGACTCGGCGTGGCGGTGGTCGATCGTCTCGGGCGTGGGGCCGACGGCCACGTCGACGGCGACCGGACCGTCGGCCACCGCCCAGCGCACGAGCAGGTCGCCGGAGGCGTCCGGGACCACCTCGACCTGGACGTCGACGACGACCGGCGTCACGCCGCCCTCAGCGGGGTGCCGGGAGCTCGGCGCAGTCCGACCGGCGGGCGCCGTCCGGATCGGTGACCGAGCGGTGGCGGATGGCGGACGTCGGGGCGACGAGCACCCGCTCCCCGTCGACCTCGGCCGCGCCGTCGACGAGGAGGCTGAGCCCGCCCACCGTCGGCGTCGGCCACAGCAACGTCACCGCGGGCCGGGCCGCAGCGTTGGCGGCCGTCCGCCGGCCGCCCCCGACGGCCAGGCGGTCGCCGTCCCACGTCACCACGACCGACACGACGTGGGGGGCGCCGGACTCCCCGACGGTGACGAGGTAGGCGGACCCGCCCTCCCCCGCGAGCTCGGCTCGCAGCGCCGACAGGTCGACCGGGACGCTCATGCCCGGATCCTACGGCGGGACCGGTCGCCCCGAGCCGGCGTCCCACGTGGAACGCCGGGCCGGACCACACACGGGAGCACCGGGGCGCGGCCCTGCCCGCCGGCCGGTCGGGTCCACCGGGCGGCGGGCAGGCTCGCCGGGGGCGAGGGGATCAGGCCAGGCCGTACAGCTCCGCCGCGTTCTGCCAGCAGATCTTCTGCTTCTGCTCGTCGGGGAGGTGCTCGAAGTGCTTGACCACGACGTCCTGCGACTCCGGCCAGGTGCTGTCCGGGTGGGGGTAGTCGCTGGCCCACATCACGTTGTCGACGCCGACCCGGTCGAGGATCTCCATGCCCACCATGTCGTCCTCGAACGTGGCGTGGCACTGCCGGTACCAGAAGGTGCTGGGGAGCTCCTTCATCATCCCCCGGTTGGCCCAGTTGTGGCGCCGGTGCATCGTGTCGAGCCGCTCCAGGTAGTACGGGATCCAGCCGATGCCCGCCTCGACGAGCACGATGTGCAGGTCGGGGTTCTTCTGGAGGATGCCCCCGGCGATGAACGTCCCCACGATCTCGGCCATGAACATCGGCGGCAGCGACTGGAAGATGCCCTTCGCCGGGGTGGGATCGCCGGCCCGCACGAAGCCGAGGCCCTTGGTCGAGGTGGTGTGGAGGCTGAGCGGGATGCGGGCCTCCGCCAGCGTCTTCCACAGCGGCTCGTACCGGGGGTCGGCGTACATCGGGTAGTCGTAGACGTCGGGATACCCCGAGACCTGGACCGCCTTGAAGCCGAGTCCGAGCAGACGGTTCAGCTCGCCCACCGACTCGGCCGGATCGGCGATGGGAACGATCCCGACCGGCAGGAAGCGGTCGGACGCGGCGCGGATCCACTCGGCCATGGCGTCGTTGTAGGCCTGGAACGCGGCCAACCTGGCCGCCGGGTCCTTCAGCCGGTAGAAGAGCCCGCCGTCGAAGCCGAAGGTGCCCTGGACGTAGAGCAGCTCCGCCGACACGCCGTCGATGTCCTGGTCCTCGAGGCGGGCCTTCTGGTCCGCGTCACCGGGTCGGCCCTGGGCCGGCCAGTTCCGACCCTCACGGTTGTTCGGCATGTTCATCGCGGCGTTCGCCGCCTGCTGGGCCGCCACCGCCTCCTCGACCGCCGGACGGTGCTCGGGGGGAAGGTGGCGGTAGAAGGACTCGTCGGTGATCGTCAAGTGCGAATCGG
>JBFWQW010000073.1:0-14562 GCA_050249235.1 Acidimicrobiia bacterium
AGGTCCACGAGGTCCGGGACCAGGGCCCCAGCTAGTCCCAGCCCGCCGGCCCCACCGCCGTCACGGCCCGGCCCATCCCCCGGCCCGCCGACCCCACCCCCGCCGGCCCACCACACCACCACCGAACTCCGACCTGTTCAGTCGGGAATCGCTCCCCGCCCCCCGGCGTTGTCATTGCCGACGCAACGAAACCGAGACTCGAAACCGAGAGAGGTCCCGTGCCCGATCTGGATGTCCCCACCCTCCCCGTCCTGCCCCTCACCACCGGCGTCGTGCTCCCGTCGATGGTCGTGACCCTGGCCATCGAGACCGACGAGGCCCGGGCCGCGGTCGACGCGGCCGGCGCCGCCGGCGGCCGGTTGCTGCTCGTGCCCCGCCTCGAAGGGCGCTACGCAAGGGTCGGCACGGTCGGCCAGATCGAGGACGCCGGCGACCTCCGGGGCGGCGTCCGGGCGCTCGTCGTCCGGGGCCTGCACCGGGCCGCCCTCGGCGGCGGCGTGGCCGGCACCGGCACCGCCCTGTGGGTGCGGGCCGAACCGGTCGACCTCGCCGCCGAGCCGGCGTCGCCCGTGGCCCGCCAGCTCGCCACCGAGTACAAGGCCGTGCTGGAGGGGATCCTCGAGCACCGCGGGGCCGGCCGGCTGGTCTCGATGATCGAGGGCATCGCCGACCCGGGCGAGGTGGCCGACATGGCCGGCTACTCCCCCGACCTCGACATGGCCCAGAAGGTCGAGGTGCTCGAGACGCTCGACGTCGAGGCCCGCCTCCGCCTGGTGCTGGGCTGGGCCAAGGAGACCCTCGCCGAGCTGTCGGTGCGCGACCGCATCCGCCAGGACGTCACCGACGGCATGGAGAGGACGCAGCGGGAGTACCTGCTGCGCCAGCAGCTGGCCGCCATCCGCAAGGAGCTCGGCGACGACGAGCGGACCGACGACCTGGTGGCCGGCTACCGGGCCAGGGCCGAGGCACCCGGCGTTCCCGAGGCCGTCCGGACCGCCATCCTGCGGGAGGTCGACCGGCTCGAGCGCACGCCGGAGCAGCAGGTCGAGAACGGCTGGATCCGCACCTGGCTCGACACCGTCACCGGGCTGCCGTGGGGCGTCCGGGCCGGTGACGAGCCCGACACCGACGGCACCGACCGCGTCCGCCGGGCCCGGGCCGTGCTCGACGCCGACCACACCGGCCTCGACGACGTGAAGGACCGGATCGTCGAGCACCTGGCCGTGCGCCAGCGCCGCCAGGCCCGCCAGGCCCGGTCCGGCGCCGGCGGGGCGGTGGCCACCGACGCGGGCGGCCCGTCGTCCCGGGGCGCGGGCGCCATCGTCACCCTCGTCGGCCCGCCCGGCGTCGGGAAGACGTCGCTCGGAGAGTCCGTCGCCCGGGCCATGGGCCGGCCCTTCGTCCGGGTCGCCCTGGGCGGGATCCGCGACGAGGCGGAGATCCGCGGCCACCGGCGCACCTACGTCGGCGCCATGCCGGGCCGCATCGTCCGGGCCATCGCCGACGCCGGCGCCATGAACCCAGTGCTCATGCTCGACGAGGTCGACAAGCTCGGCGCCGACTGGCGGGGCGACCCCTCGTCTGCCCTGCTCGAGGTGCTCGACCCGGCCCAGAACCACACCTTCCGCGACCACTACCTCGAGGTCGACCTCGACCTGTCCGACGTGGTCTTCATCGCCACCGCCAACACCGTCGACACCATCCCCGGTCCGCTCTTCGACCGCATGGAGGTCGTGCAGCTCGACGGCTACACGGAGGACGAGAAGGTCACCATCGCCCGCGACCACCTGCTCGGCCGCCAGCTCGCCCAGAACGGGCTCGACGCGGACGAGGTGTCCGTCGACGACGACGCCCTCCGGGCGATCGTCACCGGCCATACCAGGGAGGCGGGCGTGCGGGGCCTCGAGCGGGCCGTCGGCAAGGTGCTCCGCAAGGTCGCCACCCGGCTGTCCACCGGCGAGCTCGACTCGCCGGTGCGCGTCGGCGCCGCCGACGTGCGCACCTACCTGGGCCGCGACCGGTTCACCCCCGACCCGGCCGACCTGCACGACGTCCCCGGGGTCGCCACCGGCCTGGCCGTGACCGGCGTGGGCGGCGACGTCCTGTCGATCGAGGTGACGGCGATGCCGGGCGAGCCCGGCCTCACCCTCACCGGCCAGCTCGGCGACGTCATGAAGGAGTCGGCGACGATCGCGCTGAGCTACGTGCGCTCGCACGCCGCCGAGCTCGGCATCGACCCGGCCACCTTCGAGGACCACCGGTTCCACGTCCACGTGCCGGCCGGGGCGGTGCCGAAGGACGGCCCGTCGGCCGGCGTCACGATGGCCACCGCCCTGGTGTCGTACCTCACCGGCCGCCCGGTGGCCACCGGCGTGGGCATGACGGGCGAGATCACCTTGCAGGGCAAGGTCCTCCCCATCGGCGGCGTCAAGCAGAAGTCGCTCGCCGCCCACCGGGCCGGGTTGACCGACGTGATCCTGCCCGTGCGCAACGGGCCCGACCTCGACGACGTGCCGGCATCGGTCCAGGCCGAGGTCCGGTTCCACCTGGCCACCACCCTGGCCGACGTCCTCGCCGTCGCCTTCCCGGCCGGCGGCACCCTCGAACCGGCGGCCTGACCTCCCGAACGTTGTCGACCCGGTGGGGACAACCCCCACCGGGTCGACGGAGAACGGAGGGTCAGGCCTCGGTGATGGCACCCCGCTCGGCGCCGGCGGCGAGGCGGGCGTACTTGGCCAGCACCCCGGTGGGATAGCGGGGCTCGGGCAGCTTCCAGCTGGCCCGGCGCTCGGCGAGGACGGCGGCGTCGACGAGCAGCTCGATGGTGTGGCCGACGACGTCGATCACGATCGTGTCGCCGTCCTCGACGAACGCGATCGGGCCGCCGTCGACGGCCTCGGGCGCGACATGGCCGATGCAGAACCCGTGGGTGCCGCCGGAGAACCGGCCGTCGGTGATGAGGGCGGCGTCGCCGCCCCGGCCGGCCCCCTTCATGGCGCCGGTGACGGCCAGCATCTCCCGCATCCCGGGGCCGCCCTTCGGGCCCTCGTAGCGGATCACCACCACGTCGCCGGCGCGGATCCGCCCGGCGAGGATCTCCTCCATGGCGGCGTCCTCGCCGTCGAACACCCGGGCCGGGCCCTCGAAGCGGTCGAAGTCGATGCCGGCCACCTTCACGACCGAGCCCTTCGGGGCCAGCGAGCCGGTGAGGACGGCGATCCCGCCCACCGGGTGCAGGGCCTTGGACAGCCCCCGGACCACCTGGCCGTCGGGCTCGGGGATGTCCATGTCGGCCAGGTTCTCGGCCATCGTGCGCCCGGTGACGGTGAGGCAGTCGCCGTGCAGGAGGCCGGCATCCAGCAGGTGCTTGAGCACGACGGGCACGCCGCCCACCCGGTCGAGGTCGACCATGTGGAACAGGCCGTGGGGCTTCATGTCGGCGAAGTGCGGCACCCGGGCCGCCACCTTGTTGAAGTCGTCGAGCTCGAGCTCGACCCTGGCCTCGTAGGCCATGGCCAGCAGGTGCAGGACGGCGTTCGTCGAGCCGCCCAGCGCCATGGTGACGGCGATGGCGTTCTCGAACGCCTCCTTGGTCATGATGTCGCGGGGCCGGATGCCGAGCTCGAGCAGGCGGATCACCGCCTCGCCGGAGCGCCGGGCGATGTCGTCGCGGCGCCCGTCGACGGCGACCGCCGACGCCGAGCCGGGCAGCGACATGCCGATGGCCTCGCCGACGGACGCCATGGTGTTGGCGGTGAACATCCCGGCGCAGGAGCCGATGGTCGGGCAGGCGTTGCGCTCGATGGCCTCGAACTCGGCCCGGTCGATGCTCCCCGTGGCGAAGGCGCCGACCGCCTCGAAGACGCTGACGATGTCGAGCGCCCGCCCGTCGTGCTGGCCCGGCATGATCGACCCGCCGTAGACGAAGACGGCCGGCAGGTTCACCCGGGCCGACGCCATCAGCATCCCGGGCAGGCTCTTGTCGCAGCCCGCGAAGGAGACGAGGGCGTCGAAGCGCTCGGCGTGCATCATCGCCTCGACCGAGTCGGCGATGATCTCCCGGCTCACCAGCGAGGCCCGCATGCCCTCGTGGCCCATGGAGATGCCGTCGGACACGGCGATGGTGGTGAACTCGATCGGGTAGCCCCCGGCCGACCGCACCCCCTCCTTGGCCACCTTGGCCAGGCGGTCGAGCGACATGTTGCAGGGCGTGACCTCGTTCCACGACGAGGCCACCGCCACCTGGGGCTTGTCCCAGTCGTCGTCGGTCATGCCGATGGCGCGGAGCATGGCCCGGGCCGGGGCCCGCTGGTCGCCCAGGGTCACGTCGTTGCTGCGGGGCTTCATGTTCCCGGGAGGCACGCTCACCGGCGTCGTCGGGCTGGGGTCGTTCGTCGGGGGTGCACCGGGCTCGCTCGCCATGGTGGACGAGGCTACGCGGGCCGCCCGCCCCGGCCCCTGTCGTTCGCTCCACCGGCGGGCGCGGCACCGGCGCCCGGCCTGCGAGGCTGCCCCCCGAGCCGGGCGGCACCGTTCGGGAGGCAGGGGCGAGCGATGATCGACGAGCGGACCAGGACCGAGGTGCAGCGGCTCTGCACCCACGTGCTGGCCCGGGAGCGCTTCGGCCGCACCGGCCGCATCGGCCTGACCTGGACCGGGCGGGGCATCGGCACCGACCGGCTGTGGCTCGACGGCGACGGCCTCCACCGCTCCCCCGACGGGGCCGACGGGGGCGACGGGGGCGACGGGGGCGACGGAGCGGATGCCGACGGGCCCGGCCGGCCGGTCACCACGCTGGCCGACGCCGCCGAGCTGGCCGGCGTCGACCTCGACAGCCCGTTCTCGGTCGGCCACGACACGCCGCCGGTCGGCGACGCCCGGGCGCCGATCACGATCGACCCGGCCGCCCTGGCCGAGCTGCTGGCCTTCTTCGCCCGGTCGTGGGCCCTGCTGACGGTGCTGGCCGACGGAGCGCCCGTCACGCTGTGGCCGGAGCACTTCGACGCCGCCTTCGTGTGGCGGGAGCGGGCCAACGTGGGGGCCTCGCCCGGCGACGACGGGGTGCCCGACCCCTACGTCTACGTCGGCCCGTGGGGCCCGGAGCGGCCCGGCCCGGCCCGGCTCTGGAACGCGCCCTTCGGCGCCGTGGTCGATGCCGGCCGGACGGACACCGAGATCGTGGCCTTCGTGCGGGACCGCCTCGACGCGCTGGACAGGAAGGCCTAGGCCGGACCTCTCAGCAGTTGGTCGGCCTGGGCCGGGCCCGACCCTGGCGGACGAGCCCCCTCCCCGGGCAGCATCGGCCCATGACGAGCGCGCTGGACGAGCACGGATCAGGGACCGGCGACGGGGCGGCGGCCGACGCCTTCGCCGAGCGGATCTTCGGGTCGATCCTCGGGGCGATCGAGGTGCAGGCCGTCTTCCTCGGCGACCGTCTCGGCTTCTACCGGTCGCTGGCCGACGACGGACCGGCCACCTCGGTCGAGCTGGCCGAGCGCACCGGCACGGCCGAGCGCTACGCCCGGGAGTGGCTCGAGCAGCAGGCCGCCACCGGCTATCTCACCGTCGACGACGCCGGCGCCGCGCCCACCGAGCGACGGTTCACGCTGCCGGACGCCCACGCCCCCGTGCTGGCCGACCCCCTCAGCCTGCGCTACATGGCGCCCTTCGCCGTCCTGCTGGCCTCGCTCGGCAAGCAGCTCGACGCCCTGGTCGACGCCTACCGGACGGGCGGCGGCGTGAGCTGGGAGCAGCACGGCCGGGACGCCCGTGAGAGCCAGGGCGCCGCCAACCGCCCCCTCTTCCTCGGTCCCCTGGCCCGGGAGTACCTGCCGTCCCTCCCGGCGCTCGACGCCGCCCTCCGGGCCGGCGGCCGGGTGGCGGACATCGGCTGCGGGCTCGGCTGGTCGTCGATCGGCATCGCCCTCGGCTACCCGGAGGCGACCGTCGACGGCTACGACCTCGACACGGCCTCGGTCGAGGAGGCGACCCGCCTGGCCGAGCAGTCCGGCGTGGCCGACCGGGTCCGCTTCCACGCCGTCGACGCGGCGACGGCCGGGCTCGACGGGACCTACCAGCTCGTCACCGCCTTCGAGTGCCTCCACGACATGGCCGACCCGGTGGCCGTGCTCCGGACCATGCGATCCCTCGCTGCGGCGGACGGCACCGTGCTCGTGATGGACGAGAACGTCGACGACGTCTTCACCGCACCGGCCGGCGACGTCGACCGGCTCATGTACGGCTACAGCCTCCTGGGCTGCCTGCCCGACGGCCTCTCCCACCCCGGCGGTGTCGGCACCGGCACCGTCATGCGCCCGGCCACCCTCGAGGCCTACGCCACCGAAGCCGGCTTCGAACGGGTGGAGGTGCTCCCCATCGAGAACGACTTCTTCCGCTTCTACCGCCTCGCCTGAGCACCGACCCGACCCCCGGCGGGGCAGCATGGCCGGGTGCCGGCATGGGTCTGCCCCGCCTGCGGTCGCCAGTTCGGGCGGCCGAAGCAGTCGCACGAGTGCGCGCCGGCCATGACGATCGAGGCCTACTTCTCGACCGGGCCGCCCCACGAGCGCCCCGTCTTCGAGGCAGTGATGCGGCACCTCGACACGGTCGGGCCGGTCCACGTCGAGCCGGTGTCGGTGGGGATCTTCCTGAAGCGGTCCCGCACCTTCGCCGAGCTCCGGCCCCTCCAGCACTGGGTGGCGCTGTCGTTCTCGCTGACGAGGACCGTGCAGCACCGCACCATCGTCCGCAAGGTGGTGGCGTACCGGAACCGGTACTTCCACGTCGCCAACCTGACCGGGCCCGACGACGTCGACGACCGGATCCGGGCCTGGCTCACCGAGGCCTACCTCGAGTCACCTTGCTGATGCGCAGCTCCGGCTCGGCTGGCGCCTCGCCTGCGCAGCTGGGCGTGCACGCAGCCGTACTCGTCTCGGGTGCTCGCTCCGCTAGCGCTTTGTTGATGCGCAGCTACGGCTCGGCTGGCGCCTCGCCTGCGCAGCGCCCCCCCGGTGGCGCGGTGCACGGCGTGCGCTTAGGGTCTGGCGTCGTGGGGGGCCACGTGAAGGAGCGGGTGGGGCACCAGGCGCTGGTGGTCGTCGTCGCCATCCTGCTGGTGGCCGCCGGGGGCCCGCTCTCGGTGATCTTGAGCGGCAACTCGCCGTCGGCCTGCGACCTGGTGCGGGCCCTGGCCCCGTCGATGTCCGACACGCCCCTCGTCGCGCCCGGCATGAGGGACATCGCGCCCTCGGAGGCACCCGACGGCATGACCACGTGCATCGACGGCTCCGGTTCCCGCGGCCCCTGGATCGTGGTCGAGGTCTCCGCTCACCGCGCCGGCCGGCTGTTCGGTGCGGCGCTGGCCGGCCGGCCGGCGGAGGCGTTCCCGCAGCGGCCGCCGCGGGCGATTCCCCTCATGGCGACCGTTCTGAGGGAGCGGTTCGGGCCGGGCTGGACCGACGCCGAGGACGAGCCGCGCCCGCTGCCGGGCTTCGGCTACGAGGCCGTCGTCCTCGGCGACAGCGTCTACGTGCTGAAGGGCGGGACCTATGCCCGGGTGTCGCCGAGCACCGACCTGCCGCCCGAGATCGTGGCGGCGCTGGTGGCCTCGGCCATCCCGTCGCCGGTGCGGTGGTGGAACCCGCTCTCCTGGCTGGAAGCGGCCCTACCGGGCCTGCCCGGGCCGACGTTCTCCCACGAGCCGCGGCCGCCGTCCTTCTGACGGCGCCGTCACGCCGGCCCGGAGCCGGCGACGGCCCGCGTCGGCGAGCCGGGCCCGGGTCCGGGACCAGACGGACGGCGGGGTCGGGTCGCCGGCCCCGCCTCCCTCCGGGACCGCACCGGCGGCCTCGCCCAGGCCCCGGGCCAGGACGGCGATCAGGTCGGGGGCGGCGCCCACCGGCACCCTCGTGGCCGCCACGCACACGTCGTCGCGCCACTGGCTCACGACGAACTGCCGGTCCCGGGCGTGCCACGTGACCCGCACGAACGACCCGTCACCCCGGGCGTCGGCCAGGTAGACGCGGTTCTCGGCGAGCAGCGACTCCGCCACGGCCCCGATTCAACCCCGTGCCGCCCGTCCTGTCGACCGGTCCGACGGGACGGGGTGACGGCGCCGGCCCCGCCGTTAGGGTCGGCCCGTGAGCGAGCGAGAAGACCGAAACCAGCGGATCATCGACGAGTTCCGCGCCAACGGGGGCGTGGTGGGCGGCCCCTTCGAGGGGATGACCATCCTGCTCCTGCACCACGAGGGCGCCCGGACCGGCACGAAGCGGGTGAACCCGCTTGCCTACCGGGAGGAGGACGGCCGGCTCTTCGTCTTCGCCTCGATGGGCGGGGCCCCGACGAACCCCGACTGGTACCACAACCTCCGGGCCCACCCCGAGGTGGAGGTGGAGGTCGGCACCGACCGCTTCCCGGCCGTCGCCACCGTGCTGGAGGGCGACGAGCGCGACCGGATCTGGGCCCACCAGAAGGCCGACCGCCCGCAGTTCGCCGACTACGAGGCCCGGACCGAGCGGGTCATCCCCGTGATCGCCCTCGACCGGGCCTGACCCGCGCCGTGACCGCCGGGACCACCGCCGACCCCGAGGCCGTCGTCCGCCGCCTCCTCGCTGCCATGCGGGGCGGCACCGACGAGGCCTTCGCGGCCGCCACCGCCCTGATCGCCGACGAGGGGTCGTACCGACCCAACGGCTGGCGGTCGCCCCGGGTGGGGCGGGCCGCGGTGCTGGCCGAGCTGTGCGCCACCGGGGCCCACTACCGCGACCTCGAGATCGAGGTGGTCACCTGCACCGCCCAGGACGACCGGGTGGTGGCCGAGCGGGTCGACCGGTTCGTGATGGAAGGCAGGCCCATCGACCTCCACGTGGTCGGGATCTTCGAGGTCGGCCCCGACGGCCTCGTCACCAGCTGGCGCGACTACTACGACCGGCGGGAGGTCGACGTCAAGCTCGGTCGCTGAGCGCCGGGCCGGGCTCGAAGGGAGATCACCGGTCAGGTCCCCCGGGGGCCGGCAACCCGGTCAGGTCCTGCGGGGTGTTGACGTTGCGGAACCAGGCCGGGTCGAGGCCGCCCACCTCGACGTGGGCGAGAGCGGCGATGACACGGTGCACAGCCGCCTCGCCGAGCGGGAGGAGGGCGGCCGCCTCCACCCGCCAGACGGCGTGGAGCGGCTCGGCCCGCCCCCCGACCAGGGGCACGGCCACGACGGCGGCCGGCGCGTCCGCCAGGGCCCGCACCACGGCGAGGACGCCGTCGGCGGTGGCGTCGGGGAGGTCGCAGGCCAGGACCGCGACCATGGTCGCTCCGGCCCGGGCGGCCCGGTCGAGCGCGGCCCGGATGCCGCCCATCGGCCCGCCGCCGGCCGGGCCGTGGTCGGCCACCAGCTCCACGCCCGGGAGGCCGCGGCCGCCGACGCAGAACACCGGGGCCAGGCCGGCCGCCACCAGCGCGTCGACCACCCGGTCGCCCATGGCCCGCCCGCCCACCGGCAGGGTCGCCTTGTCGCGCCCCATCCGCCGGCTGGCGCCGCCGGTGAGCACGGCCCCGGCCACCCGGTCGGAGCGGTTCACGCCTTCGACACCGCCTGGCACCGTCAGCCGGCCCGGCGCCGGCCGACCAGGAGGAGGAGCCGCCGGAGGCCGGGGTCGGCCACGGCCAGGGCCTCGTCGACCGACGACCACCGGAGCGGGACGCCCTCCACCTCGGCCGGCAGGTCGCCCGGTCGGTCAGTGGCCAGCAGGTAGCGGAGGTCGCCGTGACGGTGGGCCGGCTCGTCGCCGACCGGGTTCACCTCGACGATCGCCACCTGGGCCAGGGCCGGCTCGGCGCCGGGCCAGTGGCGCAGGTCGACGAGGCCGGTCTCCTCGTCGGCCTCCCGGCTGGCGATCGCCCACGGATCCACCTCGCCCGGATCGGCGTGGCCCCCCACCTGCAGCCACCGCTCCTGCTTGGCGTGCCAGCGCAGCAGCACCCGGCCGGCGGCGGGATCCACCACGAGCGCCGACGCCGTGAGGTGCAGCGGCAATGCCCTCGACCAGGGGTCGGCCTCGTCACGGGCGAGCCGGCGGAGCAGCTCGAGATCGGCCGCCTCCTCGGCATCGGCCGCCACGTGGGCATCGAGGGCGGCGAGGAGGGGGCTCACCCGGATCCGTTGCCGGCGGGCACCGTCAGCCGGCCGCCCGGCGGGCGAGGAGCTCGTTGACGGCCTTGCCGTCGGCCTGGCCCCTGGTGGCCTTCATCACGTGGCCCACGAAGAAGCCGGTCACCTTGCGGTCGCCGGCCTTGAACTTCTCCCAGGCCTCGGGGTCGGCGGCGATGGCGGCGTCGACGGCCGCGGCCAGGGCGTCGTCACCCATGGCCTCGAAGCCCCGGGCCGCCGCGATCGCAGCCGGCTCCCCGCCGGTCGCCACCAGCTCGGCCAGCACCGCCTTGGCCTGGGTGGCGGTGAGGGCACCGCCGGCCTCGAGGCGGGAGAGCTCGGCGAAGGCGGCCACGGTCATCGCCCCGGGCCCGTCGACGAGGTTGTTGGTGGCGTGCACCAGCAGGCGGTCGGCGGCACCGCCGGTGTCGAGGGCGTCGAGCACCAGGCCGTCGAGGTCGCGCTCGACCACCAGGGCCACGTCGGCCGGGGCCACGCCGAGGCGGCCGGCCACCGTCCGGCGCCGGTCGGCCGGCAGGGCCGGCATCGCCGACTGCACGGCCGCCAGCCAGGCCGGCTCGGGCTCGATCGGCACCAGGTCGGGCTCCTGGAAGTAGCGGTAGTCCTCGGCCTGCTCCTTGTTGCGGCCCGGGCGGGTGCGGCCGGCGTCCTCGTCCCAGTGCCTCGTCTCCTGGACGATGCGCTCGCCCCGCTCGAGCAGCTCGATCTGGCGGGCCATCTCGTGCTCGATGGCCCGGCCGAGCGACCGCACCGAGTTGAGGTTCTTGATCTCGCACCGGGTGCCGAAGGGCGCGCCGGGGCGGTGGACGGAGACGTTGGCGTCGACCCGCATCGAGCCCTCCTCCATCTTGGCGTCCGACGCGCCGGTGGCCACGAGGATGGCCCGGAGCTCGTTCACGTAGGCCCGGGCCTGCTCGGGCGTGCGGATGTCGGGCCGGCTGACGATCTCGACGAGCGGGACGCCGGCCCGGTTGTAGTCGATGAGGGAGCGGTCGGCGTCGTGGATGCGGGTGACCCGCCCGTCGCCGCCGGCCCCGACGTGGGTGGACTTGCCGGTGTCCTCCTCGAGGTGGGCCCGCTCGATCCCGACCACCCAGCCGTCGGGCAGCTCGAGGTGGCCGTCGACGTTGATGGGCCGGTCGTACTGCGACACCTGGAAGTCCTTCGGCATGTCCGGATAGAAGTAGTTCTTCCGGTGGAACACGCTCGGCACCACCGTGCAGCCGAGGGCGGTGCCGAGCCGCATGGCCAGCTCGACGGCGTTGCGGTTGAGCACCGGCAGCGAGCCGGGCAGCCCGAGGCAGACGGGGCACACGTTGGTGTTGGGCTCGTCGCCGAAGCCGTTGCGGCACCCGCAGAAGATCTTCGTGGCCGTGGCCAGCTCGCAGTGGACCTCGAGGCCGACCACGAGCTCCCACGCACCGGTCGGGCCGGCCGCGGGATCGGCCGCGGCGGCGGTGTCGACAGCCGCGGGATCGACGGCGGTCATCGGGCTCCCTCCTGCATCGACGCCTCGAGCACCCGGGCCGCCCGCAGCAGCGTGGCCTCCGACAGCGCCGGGCCGAGCAGCTGCACCCCGACCGGCAGGCCGTCGTCGCCGGAGCCGAACGGCACCGACACGGCCGGATCGCCGGCCAGGTTCGACGGGATCGTGCACACGTCGTTGAGGTACATGGCCATCGGGTCGGCGGTCTTGTCGCCGAGCCGGAAGGCGGTGGTGGGCGAGGTCGGCCCGAGGAGCAGGTCGAACGACTCGTAGGCGGTGGCGAAGTCGCGGATGATCAGCGTGCGGACCTGCTGGGCCTTGCCGTAGTAGGCGTCGTAGTAGCCGGCCGACAGCGCGTAGGTGCCGAGCATGATCCGGCGCTTCACCTCGGTGCCGAAGCCGGCCGTGCGGGTGGCGGCGTTCATGTCGGCGGTGTTGGAGGCGTCGACCCGGAGGCCGTAGCGAACGCCGTCGTAGCGGGCCAGGTTGCTCGACGCCTCCGCCGGGGCGATGAGGTAGTAGGCGGAGAGCCCGAGACCGGCCGCCGGCACGCTGGCGTCGTCGAGCTTGGCCCCGGCCGCGGCCAGGGCTTCGGCCGCGGCCGTCACCCGCCGGCGCACGTCCGGTGCCACGCCCTCGGCGTCGACCAGCTCGGTGAGGAGCCCGATCCGGAGCCCCTCGACGCCGTCGCCGAGGCCGGCGAGGAGCGGGGGCGACGGCCGGTCGATCGACGTCGAGTCGAAGGCGTCGTGGCCGGCGATGACCTCGAGCAGCAGGGCGGCGTCGGCGACCGACGTGGCGAAGGGGCCGATCTGGTCGAGGCTGCTGGCGAAGGCGATCAGGCCGTAGCGGCTGACGAGCCCGTAGGTGGGCTTCACGCCCACCACCCCGCAGAGGGCGGCCGGCTGGCGGATCGAGCCGCCCGTGTCCGATCCCAGCGACAGCGGCGCGAAGCCGGCGGCCACGGCGGCGGCGCTGCCGCCCGAGGAGCCGCCGGGCACCCGGTCGAGGTCGTGGGGGTTGCGAGTGGGGCCGAACGCCGAGTTCTCCGTGGACGAGCCCATGGCGAACTCGTCGAGGTTGGTCTTGCCCACCGCCACCGCGCCGGCCGCGGCCAGCCGGGCGACGACGGTGGCGTCGTAGGGCGGCAGCCAGCCCTCGAGGATCCGCGACGAGCAGGTGGTGGCCACGCCCCGGGTGCAGAGGTTGTCCTTCAGGGCGACGGGCACGCCGGCCAGGGGGCCGGGGTCGCGCCCGCCGGCGACGGCGGCGTCGACGGCGGCGGCGGCGGCCCGGGCACCGTCGGCCATGACGAGGTTGAAGGCGTGGATGTCGGGCTCGCGCTCGTCGATCCGGGCCAGGTGCTCCTCGAGCACGTCGACCGCCGATCGCCGCCCGGCCCGCACGTCGGCGGCGATGGCCACGGCGGCGGCTGTGCTGCCCTCAGCGGCGCTCACGGCGCCTCCCCGAGGATGGGTGGGACCTTGAACCGCCGGTCCTCGACGGCCGGGGCCGACGCCAGCACCTCGTCGCGGTCGAGGCTGGGCCGCACCACGTCGTCCCGCAGCACGTTCACGAGCGGCAGGGGGTGCGCCGTCGGGGGCACCCCTTCGGTGTCGAGCGAGGCGACGTCCTCGGCGTGGGCCAGGACGGCCCCCAGCTGGACCGTGAACCGGTCGAGCTCGTCGTCGTCGAGGGTGAGGCGGGCCAGGCGGGCGACATGGGCGACGTCGTCCCTCGTGATCGGCCGGGTCGTGGACGGCGTGGCCATGCCGCCGAGGGTAGACGTCGGCCCCCGGTCCCCCCTCCCCGACGGGGCCTGCCCGGAGACTCGAACCGGGCGCCGCCCGAGCCGCTCGGCGGCTTCAGCGGCACCCGGTACGGGTCGCCGGGACGCCGGATCGCCGGGTCGTCGGGACGCCGGATCGCTCTTCGGGTCGTCAGCGCTCGGCCAGGAAGGCGAGGGTGTGCTCGACGACGACGTCCTTGTCGTAGTCGAGGACGGCGACGTGGTACGACCGCTCGAGGCGGACCCGCTCGACCGGGCCCACCACCTGGTTGGCGAGGTGGTCGGAGTTGAGGGGGTCGACGGTGTGGTCCTCGGCGCTGGTGAGCAGCAGGAGCGGGCAGGCGATGCGCTCGAGGTCGGGCTGGAGGTCCGTCACCGCGTTGACCAGCGACCGGAGGGGCACGAGCGGGGTGCGGTCGTAGGCCGGCTCCACCACGTCGGGGTCGGCGATGTCTGCCCCGACCGGGTCGGTGATGGTCTCGCCGGCCTCGATCAGGGCGTCGATGAAGGCGATCTCGTCCGGGTCGCGGGGCAGCACGAACGGGTTGACGCACACGATGCCGGCGATCTCGGGATGGTGGGCGGCGAGCCAGCAGGTGAGCGTGGCGCCCATCGAGAGCCCGACGACGGCCACCCGGGCCGACCGGCCGGCCAGCTCCGTGTAGGCGGCCTCGGCCGCACCCGACCAGTCGGCCCAGTCGGTGGTGGCCATGTCCTCCACCGTCGTGCCGTGCCCGGGCAGGGTCGGCACCGAGATCGTGTAGCCGGCAGCGGCGATAGCGCCCGACAGGTGGGCCATCGTGTCGGGGCTGCCGGTGAAGCCGTGGAGGACGAGGACGGCGAGCTCGCCGGCGTTCGGGGTGGGCACGGCCGGCAGCGTAGGGCCGACCGCGCAGGACCGACCGCGGCGGCCCCGCCCAGGGCCGCCCCGACAGGTCCGGGCCTCGCCGGTCCTCGGCGCCTTCGGCGCCGGGCCACCCGGGCCACGGATGCGCCGATCGCCCTCTCCGCGTAGGCTCGCCCGCCGTGGCTGCCCACCCGATCCTGAGCGACGAGTGGATCGCGGCCGCCCGCGCCATCCACGCCGAGCTGCGCCCCGAGGTCGACGCCGAGGCGGCGGGAGCG
>JBFWQW010000074.1:0-14035 GCA_050249235.1 Acidimicrobiia bacterium
GTTCGGGTAGAAGTCCTGGGCGTTGGAGAGCGGCTTCAGGGTGACCTTGACGCCGATGTCGTCGAGCTGCTGCTGGATCACCTCGGCGGCCTGCTGGCCCTCGGACCCGGGCTGGAAGAACATGTCGAAGGCGAGGTTCGGCACGCCGGCCTCGGCCAGCAGCTTCTTCGCCTTGTCGGCGTCGTGGTCGTAGTAGCCCTTCAGGTCCTTGTTGTAGAAGGGCGAGTCGGAGCTGTTGAAGCCGTCCATCGACTCGCCCTTGCCGTCGTAGACGGCGATGTTCAGCGACTCCTTGTCGATGGCGTAGTTCAGGGCCTGGCGGACCTTCAGGTTGTCGAAGGGCGGCCGGCTCTTGCACCAGAGGCCCTGGAGCATGACGCCGCTGGTGGGCTCGACGGTGAACTTGAAGCCCGGAGTGCCCGCGGCCTCCCGGGCCGTCGTCGTCGACACCTGGGCGTAGTCGACCGTGTTCGACTTGATGGCGTTGACGGCCGACTGAGGCGTGACGCTGGTGTAGGTGATCCCGGCGATCTTGATGGCGTCGGCGTTCCAGTAGTCGGGGTTCTTCACCAGCTTGAGCGACTCGCCGAGCTTGAGCTCGGCGAGCTTCATCGGGCCGGCGCCCACCGGCGTCTTGTTGAGGTCGACGCCGCCCTTCACCGCGGTGGGGGAGACGGGCGAGCTCTCGCCGAGGCGCATGAGCCGGTAGAAGGCACCGGCAATGGGGGACTTGAGCTCGACCTTCAGGACCGTCGGGGAGGAGACGGTGAGGGTCTTGACCTCGCGGAACTCGGCTTCGATGCCGCCGGGCCGAGCCTGGGCGATGGTGCGCTCCCACGAGAACTTGAGGGCCTCGGCATCGAGGACCGTCCCGTCGGTGAACTTCAGGCCGGGCCGGAGGGTCACCGTGAGGTGGGTGGGATCGTCGATCACCACCGATTCGGCGAGGTCGGGCTCGACCTCGCCGTCGGCGTTCAGGTGCAGCATCGTGCCGAACAGGTGCTCGTGGAGCGTGTCGAGGACGATGTCGACCGAGATCGGGTCGAGCTGGCCGGCGGTCGGCACCGTGAGGTCGCGGCCGAGGCGGAGGATCCCGTTCGGGTCGATGTCGGCGGCGGCGGTGTCGTCGTCGTCACCGGTGGCGTCGTCGTCACCGCCGCAGGCGGCGGCGAGGAGCGAGAGCGCCAGGATCGCTCCGAGGAGCTTCCAGCGGGCACGGCCAGTTCTCATGCGGAATTCCCCCATGTCGGCGCTTGAGATCCGTCCGGATTCCCAGCGCGGCAGCTCCCACGGAGCCACGTGCAGGGCACCATAGCGAGGTTCACGACCGGCATCGGATCGCGATCAGTTGGTCGCCACTTCCTGTACGCGGTACGAGAAAGGCGGGCGGTCGAAATTCGACCGCCCGCCTTCCCGTACTCCGGTGCATTTCCGGTACCGGAGCCCCGGATGGCGCTGCTACTTCTTGATGAAGACCTTCTCGATGTCGAGCGTGGGCTGGCCGAGCCGGCCCTCGTAGAACTCGACGCCGCCGAGGCGGCTCTCGTCGACGGCGACGCCCTGCGTCCCGAACAGGCCGAAGAGGTGGACCGCCTTGCGCAGGCCGTACTCGGAGATCTTCTTCCAGAGGGCGATGCCCTCGGGCGAGGTCTCCTCGATGGCCTGGAGATCGAGGACCATCTCGTTCAGCTCGGGGTCGTCCCAGTTGCAGATGTTGCCGAAGCTCGGCGGCACGAGCACCCGGGTGACCTTGGGGATGCCGACTCTGGCCAGCGGCAGGATGTTGATGGGGGCGCCGGTGGCGTTCGGGTAGAAGTCGGTGGCGTTGGAGAGCGGCTTCAGGGTGACCTTCACGCCGACCTTGTCGAACTGCTGCTGGAGCACCTCGGCGGCCACCTGGCCGTCGGAGGACGGCTGGAAGAACATGTCGAAGGCCAGGTTGGCGGCGCCGGCCTCGGCCAGCAGCTTCTTGGCTTTGGCGGCGTCGTACTCGTAGTAGCCGTCCAGCTCCTCGTCGTAGAAGGGCGAGATCGAGCTGTTGAAGCCGTCCATGTCCTCGCCGAGGCCGTTGTAGACCGCGGCGTTGAGCGACTCGCGGTCGACGGCGTAGTTCAGGGCCTGGCGGACCTTGAGGTTGTCGAAGGGCGGCCGGCTCTTGCACCAGAGGCCCTGGAGCATGATGCCGTTCGACGCCTCGGTGGTGACCTCGAAGCCGGGGGCACCCTTGACCTCACCGGTCTGGGCCGCGCTGAGAAGGGTGAAGTCGATGGTGTTCGACCGCACCGCGTTCGTCATGGCCTGGGCCGAGACGTTCACGTACTCGATGCCGGCGAGCTTGACCTCGTCGGCGTTCCAGTAGTCCGGGTTCTTCTCGAGGCGGATGGCCACGTTGGGCTCGTACGACTTGAGCTTGAAGGGCCCGGCGCCGACCGGGGACTTGTTGAAGTCGGCTCCCGACTTGACCGCCGTGGGCGAGACCGGCGAGGCCTCGGCGAAGCGAAGGAGGCGGTAGAAGGCGCCGGCGATGGGCTTGGTCAGCTCGACCTGCAGCTCGGTGGCCGATGCGACCGTGAGGGTCTTGACCTCGCGGAACTCACCCTCGATGCCGCCAGGCTTGGCCTGGGCGATGGTGCGCTCCCACGAGAACTTGAGCGCCTCGGCGTCGAGGACCGTCCCGTCGGTGAACTTCAGGCCGGGGCGGAGCTTGACGACCAGGTGGGTCGAGTCGGTGATGTCGACCGACTCGGCCAGGTTGGGCTCGACCTCGCCCTCGGCGTTGAGCTTGAGGAGGGTGCCGAACAGGTACTCGTGGATCGGGTAGAGCAGCACGTCGACGATGATCGGGTCGAGCTGGCCGGCCTGGGCCGCGCTCAGATCGGACGGAAGGCGCAGGACGCCGTCCGGATCGATGTCGGCGGCGCTGCCGCCGCTCCCGTCGTCGCTGCTGTCGTCACCGCCACCGCAGGCGGCGGCGAGAAGGGTGAGGGCGAGAAGCGCCCCGAGAAGTTTCCAAGCCGTGTGGCGCGTACGCATCAAATCCCCTGTGTTTCCCCTCGACTCGCCCCACCCGGGTTCGGGCGCGGCGCCGCGTCGTTGCGACGACGCGGCGGGCCCGACCGTAGCCTCCCTCTCCGGAAACGTTGAGATCGGCACAAGGTTCGCTCACACGACGATGTTTCCTCGCTGGCGTCGTTTCCGGCCAGATCGTTTCTGTCTGAGAATTGATCACGCACCACGGACGCCTTGTTCGGTGTCCCGGTTCGTCGTAGGACGGAGGGAGCGACGGCGACCGCACGAGGGGGTGTTCGAGCTGACCACGACGTCGGACGTCACGAAGGTGCCCGACCTGGCCGCCATGGCCGAGCGGACGAGGGCGGCCGAGCAGCTGCTCCGGCGGCACGGCGACTGGTCGGACCGCGCCGTCGCCGAGCGCTGCGGGCTCGACCACAAGACCGTCGGACGGCTGCGGGCCGCGGCCGTCTGCGACGCGGCGCCAGGCTCGCCGGACGGGTCGACCTCGGGCGGGCCAGCGGTGGACGGGACCGCGCCCTCGCCGCGTCCCGCCGCCCGCCTCGGCCGTGACGGCCGGCTCCGGCCCGTCGACCCGGTGGCCCTGCGGCTCCGCATCGCCGAGGTCCTCGCCCAGGAGCCGACCGCGTCCCTCCGCTGGATCGCAGGCCACGTGGGCGCGTCACCCGAGACCGTCCGTGACGTCCGCGAGCGCCTCCGCCGGGGCGACGACCCGGTGCCGGCCGGCCTGCGGGAGCGCCGGGGTGCCGTGGCCGGCGCCGCTCTGCCCGTGGGTGGGACGCTCGCCGACCCCGGACAGGACGCCGACGACGGTGCCGAGGCCCAGCGCCGGTCGAGGATGCCGGACTTCGCCGCCTGGTTCGCGGCGCGGGCCGTCGACGCCGAGTGGCGGGCCCACGCCGGTGCGGTGCCGCTGAGCCGGGTCTACGAGGTGGCCGACCAGGCCCGGGCCCGGGCCCGGGCCTGGCAGGCCTTCGCCCAGACGCTCGAGCGTCGGGCCATGCGCGAGGTCCCGGCCCGCTGATCCCCGGGCCGGCCGCGACGGCGGCTCGGCCGTGTCCGGTGCCTTCCCCGCTCCTGGCCTTTTACCGCGTCCAACGCGCTGTCGGTTGACGTTCACGGTCCGACGGGCAACGATCCGGCTCCCGGAAGGTCGGGGGGGAGACGTCGTGGACCTTTTCCATCTCGAGTGCTTCGTCGCCTTGGCCGACGAGCTGCACTTCGGACGCGCCTCGGCGCGCGTCCACGTGGGCACCTCGGCCCTGAGCAAGCGGGTCAGCGATCTCGAACGGGAGCTGCAGGTCCGCCTCTTCGAGCGCACCAGCCGCCGGGTCCGCCCGACGCCGGCCGGCGCCGAGCTGGCCGTGCAGGCGAAGCGGGCGCTGGCGGAGGTGCGGCTGCTCCAGGCCATGGCCGAGCAGGCCGCCGCCGGGGCTGTCGGCGCGGTGCGGGTGGCGTACTCGCCCGGCACCGGCGAGGCGATGACGCTGCTCAGCCGGAGCCTCCGGGAGCACAGCCCCGACGTGCTGGTCGTGCCCGAGCAGATGGTGAGCCTCCGGGTGGCCGCCGCCGTACGGGACGGGTCGGTGTCGCTGGGCGTGAGCCGCCTGCACCCGGGGCCGGATCTCAGCACGCTCGAGCTCTCCGCCTCGCCCGTGACCGAGGTCGTCATGCCCGTCGACCACCCCCTGGTGGCGAAGGAGGAGATCACGGTCGAGGACCTGGCCCGCGAGACCCTGATCGGGCCGCCGCCATCCCTGGCCAGCGCCGCCAACGGCAGCAAGGCGGCGGCCTGGCGGCCCCTCCCCTCCGGGCGGATCTTCCACCCCGACGTGTCGACGGAGGGCGAGGTCTTCGACCTGGTGGCCTCGGGCTTCGGCATCTTCGTCACCACGGAGGCGGCCGTGCGCCGGAACCAGCGTGGGGACTTCGTCACGAGGAGGCTGGCCGGGCCCGTCCGGGTCGCCCACGAGTACCTGATGTGGCGGGTCGACGACGACTCCCCGATCGTCCGCCGGGCGACCGAGCTGGCCAGGGAGCTGCTGCCCGAGTTCGCCCGCCTGGCCCAGGCATGAGGCCCGCCACCTCCGGGACCACGTCCAACCGGGGAGGTCGGGGGCCGATTCCCACGCCTCCGCGGGCGCGTCGGTAGGGTCCGGGCCCGGCGAGAGGGGGAGGGACCGGGTGGCAAGCGTGCTCGACGGGCTGGTGGTGCTCGAGCTCTCCGGGGACCGCCTCGCCGGTGGCCTGGTGGGCGCGCTGACGGCCATGACCCTCGCCGACCACGGGGCCGACGTCGTCAAGGTCGAGGCCCCCGGCACGGTGCGCCCCGAGGTGCCCGGCGACCTGGTGTGGGACCGGAACAAGCGCAGCGTGGTCCTCGACCTCGCGACCCCCGAGGGCGTGGCCCAGTTCCGCCGGCTGGCGTCGAGGGCCGACGTGGTCGTCGACACCTCCCCGCCGGGCGTGGCCGAGCGCCTCGGCATCGACGACGCCGTGCTCCGAGCCGGCTCGGGCGAGGTGCCCGCCAACCCGGGCCTGATCCACTGCTCGGTGACCGGGTACGGGACGGGACCGTGGTCGGACCGTCCAGGCTGGGACGCGCTGGTGCAGGCCCGATCCGGCATCCAGGGCGAGCAGGTGGCGCTGCTCCGGGACGGCCCCGCATTCCTGCACCTGCCCCTGCCGAGCTACGGCGCCTTCTACCTGGCGTCATGCGCGATCAACGCCGCCCTGCACGTGCGGGAGCGGACCGGGCGGGGCCAGGCGGTGTCGACCTCGCTCATGCAGGGCGCCATGCTCTGGACGACGATGGTGTGGACGAGGGCGGAGCGGCCCACGCCCGACCTGTCGATGATCTTCAAGTACAAGGACCTCGGACCCACGCCCACCTTCGGGACGGGCGACGGATCGTGGTTCCACCCGATGCCTCAGTCGATCCCGGTCGCCGCCGCCCACGTCGGCGCCGACGACCCCGATCTCAACCCGGCCTACAACTTCGGCGACCACGAGCAGCGGGTGCGCTACCTCGAGGCGGCCCAACGGGTCTTCGACCAGCGGGACCGGGACGAGTGGCTGGAGCTGCTGTGGAAGGCCGAGGTGCCGACCCAGCCCTGCCTGCCCCCGGGGGAGGCGCTGACCCATCACCAGGTCTTGCACAACCGGGCCGCCACCGAGGTCGACGTGCCCGGGTACGGGCCGGTCCGCCAGCTCGGCCACGGCTACCACCTGGACCGCAGCGAGGAGCGCAGGCCCAGCCCGCCGCCCGCCGTCGGCGCCCACACCGACGCCCTGCTCGCCGGGCTCGACGCCCCGGCGGCGGCCCGGGCCGCGACCACCGCCGGGGACCAGGTCCCCAACGCCCTGTCGGGCGTGCGCGTCCTCGACTACGGCGTGGCCCTGGCCGGACCGTTCGGCCCGATGGTCATGGCCGACCTCGGGGCCGACGTGATCAAGATCGACACCATCTCGCCGGCGGTCGGGACCGGTGGGGGCTCCGTCTGGGCCGCCTGCCAGCGGGGCAAGCGGAGCATCGCCGTCGACCTGAAGTCGCCCGAGGGCCAGGAGATCTCGCGGCGGCTGATCGAGTCGGCCGACGTCCTGCACTACAACATGCGGGTCGGCGTCGCCGAGCGGCTCGGCTTCGGCTACGAGCAGGCCAGGGCGGTGAACCCGTCGATCGTGCACTGCCACGTGACCGGCTACGGGAACACCGGCCCCCTCGCCACCTGGCCCGGTGTCGACCAGATGGGCCAGGCCCTCGCCGGCATCGAGTGGGAGCAGGGCGCCACCGACGCCGGCGGGCACCCGCAGTGGTCGCGCTTCGGGATGTGCGACGCCGCCACCGGCCTGCTGTCCGTCCTCGGGGTGCTCCAGGCGCTCGCGCACCGCCAGCGGACGGGCGAGGGCCAGCAGGTGGAGACCAACATCCTCAACGCCGGCATGGTCTTCGCTTCCGACGCCATCGCGGCCGGGGAGGGCGGCACCACGACGGCGCTCCCGACCCGGCCTCACCTCGACCTGCTGCAGCGCGGGCTCGGGCCGCTCTACCGGCTCTACGAGACCGCCGACGGCTGGCTCTGCCTGGTCGTGGCCACGCAGGACCACTGGGAGCGGCTCTGCGGCGCGCTGGGCCGACCCGAGCTGACCCGTGACGCCCGCTTCGCGGACGCTCCGGCGCGGGCCGCGAACGCCGACGCCCTGGCCGCCCTGCTCGAGGAGGCCCTGGCCACGAAGTCGGCGGGCGACTGGTTCGGCGTGCTCGACGGGGCGGGCGTGCCCTGCGAGCTCTCCTACGAGAGCCCCGCCGACGACCGCAGCTCGGGCGGGGCGGCCCCGCCCTGGTTCGACGACCCGGCCACGCGTGCCGCCGGTTGGGTGACCGACTACGAGCATCCGATCTGGGGCCGCCTCGAGCAGCCAGGCCGCCTCTTCGAGCTGGCCGAGACGCCCGGCCGCCTGGCCGGTCCGCCGCCGGTCATCGGCCAGCACACCCGCGAGGTGCTGCTCGAGCTCGGCTACCGCGGCGACGAGGTCGACGCCCTCCGGGCGGCAGGCGTCGTCGCCTGGTGACCGGCACCGGACCCGGCGCCGGCCCGGCCCCACGCCTTCGAACGACCCGACCGACTTCGACGAACGAGAGGAAGCGACGATGACCACCGCGGAACAACCTCAGGTGTTCTCGCCCCCCCTGCCCCTGCCCGACGCCAGGACCCAGTTCTTCTGGGACGGGGTCGAGGCCCACAAGCTGCTCATCCTCCGGTGCGACAGCTGCGGGACCTACATCCACCTGCCGAGGGACATCTGCCGGGTCTGCCACTCCACCTCGCTCACCCCCACCGAGGTGTCGGGCCGGGCCGTGCTGTCGACGTGGACCATGCCGTCCCAGCCCTTCGACCCCTACTACGCGACGCACCTGCCGTACGTGCTCGCCGTCGTGGAGCTGGTCGAGCAGAAGAACCTGAAGATGGTCACCAACATCGTCGACTGCGACGAGGCCGACCTCAGGATCGAGATGCCGCTCGAGGTCACCTTCCGCGAGGTGGCCCCGGGCTGCACGTTGCCGTTGTTCAAGCCGGTCGGCTGAGAAGCGAAGGGACGAACGTGGGAAACAGCCTCAACAAGGTCGCGATCGCCGGGGTCGGGTACTCCCAGACCGGGCGTCGCCTCGATCTCAGCGACGACGAGATCGTCAGCCAGGCGGTGCTCGCCGCCCTCGCCGACGCCGGCATGAAGCCGACCGACGTGACCGGCGTGTCGACCAACGGCGGCAATGCCATGTCGATCGGTCACCTCCTCGGGATGATGCCGCTCGACTTCTACTTCACCTCGAGCGGCATGGCCCCGGCCTTCGTCGAGCCGGCCACCATGGCCATCTCGGCGGTGGCGTCGGGCCTGGCTCACACCTGCATCGCCATCCGCCTCATCAGGCAGATGCCGAGCTTCGGCGCCCGCCAGGCGCCGGCCGGGCCGATCGAGCCGATGCGCGTCGGCGGCGACCAGCAGTTCAGCGCGCCGTTCGGCTCGGGTGCCTCGGCGGCCGGCATCGGCGGCTTCCAGATGCAGCGCTACATGCAGCAGTACGGCGTCACCGAGGAGCAGTTCGGCGTCAACGCCGTCACCCAGCGCTACCACGCCTCCCTCAACCCCGAGGCCATCCTGCGCGACCCGATCACGGTCGACGACTACCTGGCCTCGCGCTACATCAGCAAGCCGGTCCGCCTGCTCGACTGTGATTACCCGGTCGACTCGTCGTCCGCCGTGATCTTCACCACCCAGGAGCGGGCCGGCGACTGGGCGAAGAAGCCGGTGAACGTCGAGGCCTACGCCTACTCGGCCATCCGTGACTTCGACATGTCGCTGCTCGACGACTTCACGAGCAACGCCCCGAAGCACTGCGCCGACGCCCTGTGGTCGCGCACCGACCTCACCGCCGACGACCTCGACTGCGCCCAGCTCTACGACGGGTTCACCATCATCACCTTCGAGTGGCTCGAGGCGCTCGGCATCTGCGGGCCCGGCGAGGCCGGCGCGTTCATCGAGGAGGGGAACACCCGCCTCGGTGGCTCGATGCCGCTCAACACCGACGGTGGGGCCTGCAACATGGGCCGCCGCCACGGCGCCAACTTCTGCATCGAGTCGGTGCAGCAGATCCGGGGCGAGAGCGGCGAGCGCCAGGTGCCCGACTGCGAGGTGGCCGTGTGGTCGAACGCGGTCGGTCCCTTCGCCGGCGCGGTGCTCCTCACCGCCTGACGCGACCGGGCGAGGGGCCCGGGACGGCCGGCCCGGGCCCTGCCGGCGCGAACTCGCGAGACTGGTGCCGGCCCGGCCGACCCGGGGACCGGTCCGTGCACGAACCGACACAGAGGGACGAGGGGCGATGGAACGCAAGGAGCTCGAGACCGTCATCTACGAGAAGGAGGGTCCGGTCGCCCGGATCATCCTGAACCGGCCGGAGAAGGCCAACGCCCAGAACTCGGCCATGGTCTGGGACGTCGAGAACAGCCTCCTCGACGCCGAGCGGGACTACGACATCAAGGTCGTGGTCATGAAGGCCAACGGCCGGGGCTTCTCGGCCGGCCACGACGTCGGCGGCGGCCCGATGGGCATGCCCGAGTTCGTGAAGGCATCCGAGGCCGGGCACCCCTGGCAGGGCCAGGCCGAGCTGTTCCTCTGGCCGGTGCTGCACCTCTGGGAGTTCCCCAAGCCGACCATCGCCGCGGTCCAGGGCTACGCCCTCGGCGGCGGCAGCTACTTCGCCCTCCTCCACGACATCGTGGTGGCGTCGGACGACGCCTACTTCCAGATGCCGCTGCCCCAGGGGCTCGGGTTCCCGGGGGGCGAGACCATGATCGAGCCCTGGGTGCTCATGAACTTCCACCGGGCCTACGAGTACCTCTACACGTCCCAGACGATCGGGGCCGAGGAGGCCATGCGGTTCGGGATGGTGAACCGGGTGGTCCCCCGCGGCGACCTGGACGAGACGGTCGAGGTGATGGCGGCCCAGATCGCCCAGGCACCGCTGTCGGTGCTCATGGGCATCAAGGCCGGGGTGAAGCGGGCGTGGGAGATGATGGGCATGCGGGTCCATCTCCAGTCCGGCCTCCAGGTGATGGAGCTCGTCGGGCGGGCCGGCGACGTGGCCAGATGGCGGGCCGAGAACGGCGAGCTCGGCTACGCCGGCGGCCCCCGTCAGATCGCCGAGCAGCGGGCCAAGGCGGCCGAGGAGGCCGTCCGGTCGAAGCGGGGCGACGGCGCATGAGCCTCCTGGACGGCAGGGTCGCCGTCATCAGCGGCTCCACCCGGGGGATCGGCCGGGCCATGGCCGACGCCTTCGCCGCGGAGGGGGCCCGGGTGGTCGTGAACGGGCGGAAGGAGGACGACGCCCTCGCCGCCGCGGCGCAGATCCCCGGTTCGATCGGGGTGGGCGGCGACATGGCCGACCAGGCCGCCATCGACCTGCTCGTCGAGCGGGCCACGGCCGAGCTGGGTCGCATCGACATCCTGGTGAACAACGCCGCCATCTCCCGGCGCACCGCCATCACCCGGGTCACCGACGACGAGTGGGACGAGGTGATGCGGGTCAACCTGACCGGCCCGATGAAGCTCAGCCGGGCCGTGATCCCGGTCATGAAGGCGCAGGGGTCGGGCGTGATCCTGAACGTCATCTCGGGGGCCGGCACCCACGGGACGATCGGGTTCTCGTCGTACGCGGCGTCGAAGGGCGGGCTGGTGGGCCTGACGATGACGTGGGCCCAGGAGCTCACCCGGTTCGGCATCCGGGTGAACGCGCTCTCGCCCTCCGCCCTCACGGACATGATGCGGGAGCTCCCGCCCGAGCTGCTGGCCCCGATGGAGGCCCGCCTGGCTTCGCCGGACGACGTCGCCGGCGTGGCCCTCTTCCTCGTCAGCGACCTCGCCAAGCTGGTGAACGGCCAGATCATCGGCGCCGGCGCGGCCTGAGGCGACGTCGGCCGGGGCCCTCGGGCCGGCGAGCGGGCGCCGCGACCGAGCCGACCGGAGCCGGCTGCCGCGTCGCCGCGCCGGGGAGCGATGCCGGGGCATCCCCTCCTGGCCGCACGGGACTGGCCGCCCGGGGTAGACCCGTCGCCATGGCTGAGGCGCGCACGGCGACGATCAGGAGCCCCTACGACGGCCGGGTGGTCGGCGAGGTGCCGGTGCACGACGCGGCGGCGGTCGACGGGGCCGTGGCGATCGCCGGCGATGCGCTCGAGGCCGGCGAGCTGGCGACGTGGCAGCGGGCCGCCGTCCTCGACCGGGCCGCGGCCGCCATCGCCGACCGGGTCGACGCCTTCGCCCGGACCATCGCCGACGAGGCGGCCAAGCCGCTGAAGACGGCGAGGGTCGAGGTGCAGCGGGCGGTGTCGACGTTCACCTTCGCCGCGGCCGCGGCCCGCACCCTCGTCGGCCGGATGGTGCCCATGGACGCCTCCGAGGTCGGGGTCGGCAAGCTCGGCTTCACGATGCGGGTGCCCGTCGGCGTGGTCGGGGCCATCTCGCCGTTCAACTTCCCGCTCAACCTGGTGGCCCACAAGGTGGCGCCGGCGATCGCGGCCGGCTGCCCGGTGGTGCTGAAGCCGGCCGGGCAGACGCCGCTCTCCGCGCTGGCCCTGCGGGACCTGCTGGTGCACGAGTGCGGCCTCCCGCCGGCCTGGTTCCAGGTGGTGGCGGGCCCGGGCTCGACCGTCGGCCAGCGGCTCGTCGAGCACCCCGGCATCGCCATGCTCACGTTCACCGGCTCGCCCGACGTGGGGTGGTCGATCCGCCAGCAGGCCCCCCGCAAGAAGGTGACGCTCGAGCTCGGCAACAACGCCCCGGTCATCCTGCACGCCGATGCCGACTGGGAGGAGGCCGCGGCCCGCATCAAGGTGGCCGGGTTCAGCCACGCCGGCCAGTCGTGCATCTCGACCCAGCGGATCTACGTCCACCGGTCGATCGCCGAGGGCTTCGTGTCGGCGCTCGTCGCCGGGGTCGAGTCGCTCGCCCTCGGCGACCCGGGCGACCCGGCGACCGACGTCTCGTCGCTCATCACGCCCGACGAGACGGTCCGCGTCGGCTCCTGGGTGGACGAGGCGGCCGCGGCCGGGGCGGGGGTCGCCACCGGTGGCGGCGTGGACGGGACCGTCTACCGCCCCACCGTGCTCACCGGCGTGACGCCGGACATGAAGGTGTCGGCGCTCGAGGTGTTCGGCCCGGTGGTGGGCGTGGCTGTGTACGACGACGTCGACGACGCCATCCGCCTCGCCAACGACACCCGCTACGGGCTCCAGGCGGCCATCTGGACCAACGACCTCGACCTGGCCATGCGGGCTGTGCGCCGCCTGCGCTTCGGGGGCGTCCTCGTCAACGAGGTGCCGACCTGGCGCACCGACCAGATGCCCTACGGCGGGGAGCGGGACAGCGGCAACACCCGGGAGGGGCCGGCCTGGGCGGTGCGGGAGATGACCGAGGAGCGCCTGGTCGTGCTGCCGGCGCCGTGAGCGCTACGCCGGACGGGTCGGGAGGAGCGGCTCTCCCTCGGGCACGGGGTAGCGGTCGACATTGAGGACGAACGAGACGAGGGTGTAGTAGCCCACCGCGCCGATCAGGTCGACGGCCCCCCGCTGTCCCCACCGGTCGACAACGGCGGCGAACCGGGCGTCGTCGACCGTGCCCTCGTCGAGGAGCTGGCGGGCGAAGTCGTGGACGGCGGCGGTGTCGTCGTCCATCTCGGGGCGCTCACCCCGGCCGACCGCGTCGGCGACGGCGGGGTCGAGCCCGGCCTCGACGGCCATCCGGCGGTGGGCCCACCACTCGAACTGGGCCGTCCACCGCCGGGCGCACAGGATGATGGCGAGCTCGTTCAGGTGGGTGGGCAGCGAGGAGCGGAAGCGGATCTGCTCCCCCAGCTGCTGGGCGGCGTCGGCGAGGCCGGGGCTGCGCAGGAGGGCCTCGAACGGGCCGCGCAGCCCCGTCGACATCGAGCGGGGCCCGGCCAGGATGGCGTCGGCCACGAGCCGCTGTTCGGGCGTCATGGCGTCGAGCGGGAGGGCGCCGAAGCGGCGGTCGGGGTCGGCCATGCCGCCAGTGTGTCCCCGGCGGCCATCTTCTGCCCGCTCCTCCCGTTCCTCGTCGACCGCGCCGGGATGGTTCCGGCGCGGTCGACAGAGAACACGGGAGGGTTCCCGCTCCGGCCGGGGTTCCCGGGCCCCCGCTAGGGTCGCCCGCCGATGGAGCTCCGCCTCTTCGCCGAGCCCCAGCAGGGGGCCACCTACGACCAGCAGCTGGCCGTGGCCCGGCTGGGCGAGGAGCTCGGCTTCGACGCCTACTTCCGGTCGGACCACTACCAGCGCATCGGGCCGGGCGACCCCGGGCCGGGCCCGACCGACTCGTGGGTGACGCTGGCCGGCATCGCCCGCGAGACCTCGACGATCCGGCTCGGCACGATGGTCACCTCGGCCACGTTCCGGCACCCCGGCCCGCTCGCCGTCGCCGTCGCCCAGGTCGACGCCATGAGCGGCGGCCGGGTCGAGCTCGGGCTGGGCGCGGGGTGGTTCGAGGACGAGCACCGCAGCTACGGCATCCCCTTCCCGTCCGTGACCGAGCGCTTCGACCGCTTCGAGGAGCAGCTGGCCGTGATCAGCGGCCTCTGGGCGACGCCGGCGGGGGAGCGCTTCTCCTTCGATGGCCGCCATTACCCGATCGTCGACTCGCCCGCCCTCCCGAAGCCGGTGCAGCGGCCTCGCCCGCCGATCATCGTCGGTGGCCGCGGTGCCCGCCGGACGCCCGCCCTGGCCGCCGCCTACGCCGACGAGTTCAACGTGATCTTCCCGGGAACGGTGGGGCGCTTCGTCGCCGGCCGGGAGGTCGTGGCCCGGGCGTGCGAGGCCGCCGGCCGCGACCCCGCCACGAGGGGGTGGTCGGCGCCGCTGCCGGTGTGCGTCGGCGTCGACGAGGCCGACTTCGAGCGCCGGGCCATGGCCGCGGGTCGTGACCCGGTGCGGGG
>JBFWQW010000075.1:0-13894 GCA_050249235.1 Acidimicrobiia bacterium
GGACCGCCTGCACCAGCCCACCCGAGCCGTCACCGGGTCCGTCGGGCTCGGCCTGGGGCGTGGGCTCGGCCACCAGCACCGTCGCCGGTCGTAGCCCGTCCTCCCGGGCCCGCACCAGGGCGCGGACCAGGGGCAGCGTCCCCTGCACGAGGGAGAGGTCGGCGTCGAGATCGGTCACGACGGCGACCACCGAGCCCACCGGCACGACGGGGATCTGGTCGAGCTCGTCGCCGTCGCCGTCCTCGAGCTCGAGGAAGTCCATGGCCCGCAGCGGGGCCAGGACCCGGGCCGCGCTGTCGGTCCCCGTGGACCCCCGCAGGGCCGTCGCCAGCCTCGTGATCGCCGTGGCCCGCAGGGTCGCGGCAGAGGTGTCGGCGGGCAGCCCGAGGGCCTCGGCCAGGTCGTCGGCGGCGTCGCCGTCGTCACCGTCGACGCCGAGGCGACCGTCGAGCCGGACGACGGCGACGACGTCGGCACCCGCCGCGTCGAGCTGGTCGAGCAGGCCGCGCACCGGGCCCTCGGCGATCCCCTTCACCGTGACGAGCACGACCGGCACGTCGGCGAGCTCGTCCCTCAGGAGGAGCGGGCCACCGTCGGCGGCCAGGTCCTGGTCGATCGACTCGAGGGCACGGAGCTCGCGGCGCAGGTCGCCGTTCTCGCTCGTGACGTCCTCGATGCGCGACTCGAGCCCCCGCTGCTGGGCCTCGAGCCGGTCGACGACGGCGCTGTCGATGACGGCGGTGCCCATGATCACCCCCACCCCGAGGGCGAGGAAGACGGCCACCAGCGACACGATGTGGAAGCGGAAGTTGATCATCGGACGAGCAGCTCGAAGGCGTTCCAGAGGTTGTCGAGGAACAGCCGGGCCGGCTGGCTCACGGCGGTCACCACCATCAGGGCGAAGAGCGCCGCCCCCACCAGCAGGACCACGTCGAGCCGGCGCACCCGTCCCTGGTAGAGGCGACTCACGCCCTTGGCGTCGACCAGGATGCTCCCGACCTTCATGCGGACGAGGAACGTGGAGGCCATGCCGGCCCGACCCTTGTCGAGGAACTCCGACATCGAGCTGTGCGATCCGACGGCGACGATGAGCTCGGCGCCCTTCTCGTAGGCGAGCAGCATGGCGATGTCCTCGCTCGTGCCGGGCGCCTCGTACACGATGTGCTCCACGCCGAGCTCGACGAGCCGGTCGGCGCCCGGCGCCCGGCCGCCCTTGTAGGCGTGGACCACGACCACCGCGCCGCACCGCAGCGCGCCCTCGGACACGGAATCCATGTCGCCGATGATCACGTCGGGCCGCCGGCCCATCGCGAGGAGCGCGTCGGCGGCCCCGTCGACGGCGATGACGACCGGCCGGATCTCCCGCAGGTAGCCCGTCTGGCGCAGGGCGTTGAGGTCCTCGCGGTAGTCCGGGCCCCGGACCGCGATCAGCACCTGTCGGCCCCGCATGTCGATGCCGACCTCGGGGATCTCGGGGTCGTCGGTTGCGAGGTGGCGCTCGCGGCGCAGGTACTCGAGGGTGTTCTCGGCGAAGCGCTCGAGCTCGGCGCCCATCGTCGCCCGGGCCGCGGCGACCGCCTCCTCGAGCGTCCCCAACGACTGGCGCCGCCCGGTGGCCTCGAGGTGGTCGGACCGCACGGTGGCTCCCGAGATCACGATCTCCGAGCCCTCCTTCACCAGCTCCATGACGTCGGGGCCGACCCCGTCGACGAGCGGGATGCCGGCCGCCGCCAGCAGCAGGGGCCCCACGTTCGGGTACCGCCCGGAGATCGAGGCCGAGGCGTTCACCACCGCGGCCGGGGCGGCCAGCACCAGCCCCTCGGCCGCCACCCGGTCGAGGTCGAGGTGGTCGATGACGGCCACGTCGCCGGGACGGAGGCGAGGGGTGAGATCCTTCGTGCGCCGCCCGATCCGGGCCGGACCCCGGACCTCCGGCAGCGTGCCCGCCTCCAGCTGCTCCCGCGTGTGGTCGCTCACGGGTGCCCCGCCGGCGCCGGCGGGCCACACCGGAGAGAGGCCGGCCCGGCGGCCGTGGCGGGCCGGCTCACCGGGCCGCCTGGCGTCGGACGGCGGTGAGCAGCTCGCTGGCGTGGTCGTGGGCGGCAGCGTTGGCGGGCTGTCCGGACAGCATGCGGGAGAGCTCGGCCACCCGGTCCTCGCCGGTGACCTCGGCGGCCTTAGCGACCGTCCGCCCCCCCACCTCGGCCTTGGCCACCGCCACCTGGGCGTCGGCGTGGGCCGCCACCTGGGGCAGGTGGGTGACCACCAGCACCTGGCTGGTGGCGGCCAGGTCGGCCAGGCTGGCGCCCACGGCCAGGGCCGCCTCGCCGCCGATGCCGGCGTCCACCTCGTCGAAGACCAGCGTCCGGCCGTCGAGGCCGCCGGAACCGCCCCCGGCGCCACCGACGGTGAGGGCCAGCCGGAGGGCCAGCATGACCCGGGCCAGCTCACCGCCCGACGCCACCTTGGCGAGCGGCCGCGGCGGCTCGCCCGGGTTGGCGGCCAGCAGGAGCACGACCTCGTCGGCCCCGGGCGCCTCCCCCACCGCCACCTCGAGCCGGGCCCCGGGCATGGCCAGCGCGCCGAGGCGGGCCTGCACCTCGGCGGCCAGGCGGGGACCGGCGACGACCCGTGCGGAGCGGACCGCGGCCACCGCCGCCTCCAGCCCGGCGAGGGCGTCCTCCCGCTGGCCGTCGAGGGCGGCGGCCCTGGCGTCGTGGGTCTCGAGCTCGGCGAGGCGAGCCCGGGCCTCGTCGGCGTAGGCGAGCACCTCCCCGAGCGTCTCGCCGTACTTGCGGCGCAGGTCGCGGAGCAGGGCCCGGCGGGCGCCGACCGCCTCGAGCCGCTCGGGATCGTCGACGACGCCCTCGGCCAGGGTCCGGAGGTCGCCGGCCGCGTCCTCGACCTCGAGGGCGAGCGAGCGGAGCCGGTCGGCCACGGCCCCGAAGGCGGGGCGGCCGGCCAGCGCCGACGAGGCCCGGCCGAGCACGTCGAGGGCGCCGTCGTCGTCGCTCAGGACGGCCAGGGCCTCCGCGCCGGCGGCGCGGGCGGCGGTGGCGTCGGCGAGGAGCAGCTCCTCGGCGGCGAGCCGTTCCTCCTCCCCGGCGTCGGCGATGGCGGCGGCGTCGAGCTCGGCCACCTGGAACCGCACGAGGTCGAGCTCGCGGGCCCGGGACCGCTCGTCGCCACCGAGGGCGGCCAGGGCGGCCTCGATCTCGGCCAGCCGGTCCCTGGCCGCCTTCACCGGCCCGGTGTCGATGCCGCCGTGGGCGTCGAGCGCGGCCCGCTGGACCGACGGGGCCAGCAGCGACTGGTGGGCGTGCTGGCCGTGGAGGTCGACCAGGGCGGCCCCCTCCTCGGCCAGCACGGAGGCGGGCACCGGCCGCCCGTTCAGATAGGCCCGGGACCGACCCTCGGCCGGCACCACCCGGGCCAGCACCACCTCGTGGCCCTCGGCGTCGACGAAGCGGCCGTCCACCCTCGCCTCGTCGGCACCGGGGCGCACCAGCCCGGGATCGGCCCGGCCCCCGACGAGCAGGTCGATGGCGGTGACCAGCAGGGTCTTGCCGGCGCCGGTCTCGCCGGTCAGCGCCGTCATGCCCGGGCCGAGCAGGATCGACGCCTCCGCGATCACGCCGAGGTCGCGCACCACCAGCTCGGTCAGCACCAGCAGCCCGGTCCCGGCGTCACGCCCACGTCGCCCGACCTCCCCGCCGTCATCGGTCCGCCAAGCCGAACTTGGCCTTCAGGATGCCGAGGAAGCTGTGGCCGCCGAAGCTGACGAGCCGGGCCGGCGAGGTCGCCGCCGTGCAGACGATGGCGCCGCCGGAGGGGAGCAGCCCGAGGCTACGGCCGTCCACCGACAGGTCGGCGGGCCGGTCGTCGACCACCTCGAGGCGGATGCACGCCGTCGGCGGCAGCACAAGCGAGCGGTCGAAGAGCATGTGGGGGGCCACCGGCGTGAGCACGAGGGCCTGGTGGTCGGGCGAGACGATCGGCCCGCCGGCCGACCAGGCGTAGGCCGTCGACCCGGTCGGCGTGGCCACGATGAGCCCGTCGGCCGAGTAGGTGGTGAAGGGCTCCCCGTCGACGGTGACGAGCACCCGGGCGATCTGGCCCGACGGCGTCTTGCCGAGAACCGCTTCGTTGAGGGCGGTGTGCCGACCCGGCCGCGGCCGGCGTCCCTGTTGGCCCGCCCCGTCGTCGCCGCCACCGCCCGGGTCGGCCCCGGGCACCAGGACGTCGACCACCAGGCGCATGCGCTCCTCGACGCCGAACGCGCCGGCCTCCCAGCGGGCCAGGGCTCCGTGCAGGTCCTCCGGCTCGACGGCGGCGAGGTAGCCGAGGTGCCCGAGATTGACGCCGAGCACCGGCGCCGACCCGTCCAGGGCGTCGACCGTGCGCAGCATCGTCCCGTCGCCCCCGAGGCTGACGGCCAGGTCGAGGCCGGCCGCGAGGTCGGCCTCGGGCACGCCGAGCCGCTCGAGCCCGGCGACGGCGGCATCCGTCGGCGGCAGGCGGACCTCGTGGCCCCGGTCGCCGAGCCAGCCGGCCGCGTCCCTGGCCAGGCCGGCCGCTTCGCTGCGGAGCTGGTGCACGAACAGGGCGACGACCGCCATCAGGGCGTCCCGTGGCGCTGCAGCGCCTCCGCTACGGCCAGATCGAGGCCCGTGGTCGGGATCTCGGCCGGGTCGCCGCCGGCGAGCCCCACCCGGCAGTGGACCAGGAACTCACGGTTGCCGTCGGCCCCGGTGATCGGGGACACCATCGCCGCCATCATGGCCGACCCGACCTCGGCGGCGGTGCCACGCACCTTCTCGAGGACCCGCCGCCAGACCACCGGGTCGCGGATCACGCCCCGCCCCTTCGACGCCTCGGCCCGGCCCGCCTCGAACTGCGGCTTCACGAGGAGCACGAGGTCGGCGCCGGGCGCGGCCAGGGCGACGAGCGCGGGCAGGACCAGGCGCAGCGAGACGAACGACAGGTCGGCGACGACCAGGTGGAACGCGCCGACCGCGTTCGGGTCGAGGGCCCGGACGTTGGTGCGCTCCCGGTTCTCGACCCGGGGATCGTCCCGGAGCCGCTCGTGGAGCTGGCCGTAGCCGACGTCGACGGCCACCACCCGGTCCGCGCCCCGCTGGAGCAGGCAGTCCGTGAAGCCCCCGGTCGAGGCGCCGGCGTCGAGGCATCGCCGCCCGGCCGGGTCGATCCCGAAGCGGTCGAGGGCGGCGTCGAGCTTCTCGCCGCCCCGGCCGACGAACCGCGGCGCCGGCCCGAGCACCACGATGGGCTCCTCTGGTGCCACGAGGCGGGCCGGCTTGTGGGCGGGGGCGCCCGCCACCAGCACCCGCCCGGCGCCGATCTCGCCCTGGGCCTGCTCGCGGGAGCCGGCCAGGCCCCGCCGCACGAGCTCGGCGTCGAGGCGGCGGCGCGGTCCGGACACAGCGGCAACGTAGAGCAAGGGCGTTACGGTCCCCTGGTGCTTCCCCTCCGGGACCGCAACCCGACCCGCCGGACGGCGGTGCTGACGCTCGTGCTCATCGCGCTGAACGTCGGGGTCTACGCCCTCGTGCAGCCGAGCCAGACCGACCTCGAGGCCACGGCCCGCTTCAGCTTCGAGCGGGCCGCCATCCCGTGCGAGCTCACCACCGGGAACCCGCTCACGGTCCCCGAGGTGGTCGGCACCGCCAACGGGTTCGGCGACCAGCTGTGCGACGCCGCACCCGACGCCCCCGAGCTCTTCCCCGACAAGGTCGTGGCGCTCAGCCCCGTGTCGTCGATGTTCCTGCACGGGGGGCTGGTGCACCTGGGCGGGAACATGCTCTACCTCTGGATCTTCGGCAACAACGTCGAGGACCGGCTCGGACGGGTCCGCTACCTGTTCTTCTACCTGGCCGCCGGCCTGGTGGCGACGGCCGCCCACGTGCTGATCCAGCCGGACAGCACGGTCCCGCTCATCGGCGCGTCCGGGGCCATCGCCGGGGTGATGGGCGCCTACCTCGTGTGGTTCCCGAGGGCACCGATCCTCAGCTGGATCCTCGTCTTCATCGCTTCCGTCCCGGCCCGGTGGCTGCTCCTCTACTGGTTCGTCAGCCAGTTCTTCATCAACCCGAACGAGGGGGTGGCGTGGGGCGCCCACGTCGGGGGCTTCGCGTTCGGGGTCCTGGCCGGGCTGCTCCTCCGCCGGTCCCGCCCCGCCGCCCCCGCCTGGGGGTGACCCTGCCGGGCGGCCCGGTGCGGAAGGCCGGGCGCGACGGCCGGTCGGGGCTCAGAGGAGACGGTCGACCAGCGTGACGAGGTCGGGCGCGACCATCGCCGGCTCGACGCCGGCGGGCACGTCGGACGCAGCCGTCACCCCCGACAGCACCAGGCCGAACCGGGCACCGAGCCGCTCGGCGAACAGCCCGTCGGTCGACCACCGGTCGCCGACCATCACGTGGGGCCCGGTCCCGACGAGCTCGAGGACGGCGTCGGCCATGGGCTGGTGGGGCTTGCCGGCCACGACGGCATCGACGCCCGAGGCCACCGCCACCGCGGCGAGCAGCGATCCCGCGCCCGGCACCTCGCCGTCGGGCGTGGGCATGGTGGGGTCGTCGTTGGCCCCGATCAGCCGGGCCCCGGCCCGGACGGCGGTGGCGGCGTCCCGCAGCGAGGCGTAGTCGAACGCCTCCGTCAGGCCCACCATCACGGCGTCGGCCGGCGGCGCGGTCACGACCTCGGCGCCCCTGGCGGCCACCGCCTCCGCCACCCCCGGCCCGGCCAGGCACCACACCCGGGCACCGGGGTCCACCAGGCGGGCGGCCGCCATCGCCGACGTGACGACGTCGCCGCCGGCATCGATGCCGATGGCCGCCAGCCGTCCCTCGTGCTGGGCCAGCGTCGGACCCGAGAAGTTGGTCACGAACACCACCCGCTCGCCTCCGGCCCGGAGCCGGGCCACGGCCTCGACCGACCCGGCGATGGCCCGGCCGGACAGCCAAACCACACCGTCGAGGTCGAGCAGCCAGGCCACCCCGGGACCGTAGCGAGCGCCGCCGGTCCGGCCCGCAGCCGGCGAGGCGCTAGAAACCGCAGGTGCCCCGCTTCGAGCCCTTCGCCGGTCTCCGGTACGCACCCCGGGTCGACCTCGACGCGGCGACGGCGCCGCCGTACGACGTGATCAGCCCCGACGAGCGGGCCAGCCTGGCCGGCGGCCATCCCGCCAACGCCGTGCACGTCGACCTCCCCGACGAGGCCGACGGGCCCGACCGGTACGCGATGGCGGCGGCCACCCTCGCCCGCCTGCAGGACGAGCGGGTCCTGCTCACCGATCCCGGCCTGGCCTTCTACGTCTACCGGATGACCTACGTGGACGAGCACGGCACCCGCCGCTCGACCACGGGCGTGCTCGGCGCGCTGGAGCTGAGCCGGCCGGACGAGGGCAGCATCCTCCCCCACGAGCACACGACGCCGAAGGCGAAGACCGACCGGCTCGACCTGCTCCGGGCGACGGCCCACAACCTCTCCCCCATCTGGGGCCTCACGCCGGCGGCCGGGCTCACGGCCGCCGTCGAGCCCGACCGCCCGGCCGACGCCGCCTGCGGCGACCCCGACGGCGTCCGCCACGAGCTCTGGGTGCTCGACGACCCCGCCACCATCGACGCCGTCCGGGCGCTCGTCGCCTCCCGACCTCTCCTGGTCGCCGACGGCCACCACCGCTACGAGACGTCGCTCGCCTACCGCGACGAGCGCCGGGCCGCGGCCGGCGGCGCTCCCGGCGGCTACGACTCGGTCCTCGCCTACGTCGTCGAGCTGGCCGCCGACCAGCTCGGCGTCCGCGCCATCCACCGCCTGCTCCGGGGCCTGCCCACCGGCTTCGACCTGGTCGCCGCGCTCGACCGCCGCTTCGAGGTCACGCCGGCGACGGCGGACGGCTCGCTCGGTGCCCGGCTCGTCGAGTCCGGCTCGCTCGGACTCGTGCTCCCCGACGGGCGGGGCTTTCTCCTCCGGCCCCGCACCGGAGGGTTCGACCCGGCCACCCCCGACCTCGACGCCGCCCGCCTGGCCGAGGCCCTGACCGACCTCCCGCCCCACGAGGTCGAGTACCAGCACGGCACCGACATCGTCCTGCACCGGGTCGCCGCCGGCGAGGCCCAGGCCGGCATCCTGCTCCGACCGGCCACCGTCGAGCAGATCGCGTCGACCGCCTCGGGAGGCGCCCGCATGCCCCCGAAGACGACGTTCTTCTGGCCGAAGCCCCGGACCGGCTTCGTCTACCGCGACCTCGGCTGAGAGGCAGCGGCTGGCAGTCAGCGGCTGGGGACCTCCCAGGTCGCGCCCGATCGCAGCAGGCGGGCCAGGTCGCCGCTCCCGGCCCCCTGGGCCCGCTCGACCTGGGCCGTGACCTCGGCGCCGTAGTCCGGTCGCTCGACGGCCCGGAACACCCCCACCGGGGTCGGCGTGGTCGGGCCGCCCGCCAACCGCGAGAGCGCGAAGGCCAGCGTCGAGTCGGACGCCTTCTCGTCGTGGCGGACGAGCGCGTCCTCCCCCACGTCGGCGACATCGACGATGTTGGCCCGGCCGTCGGGGCCCATCACCACGCCCTTCTCGCCCTCCTCGCCGAACCGCACCGGCTGGCCGTGCTCGAGCTGGATGAGCATGCGGCCCCGGTTGGCCTTCGTGAGGATGGTGTCGAAGGCCCCGTCGTTGAAGACGTTGCAGTTCTGGTAGATCTCGACGAAGGCCGCGCCCCGGTGGTCGTGGGCCCGCCGGAACGTCTCCATCATGTGCTGGCGGTCGAGGTCGTGGGTTCGGGCCACGAACGTCGCCTCGGCCCCGAGCGCCAGGCTGATGGGGTTGAAGGGATGGTCGACCGACCCGAACGGCGTCGACTTGGTGACCTTGCCGACCTCGCTCGTCGGTGAGTACTGGCCCTTCGTGAGGCCGTAGATCTGGTTGTTGAACAGCAGGATCGTGAGGTTCACGTTGCGGCGGAGGGCGTGGATCAGGTGGTTGCCCCCGATGGAGAGGCCGTCGCCGTCGCCCGTGATCACCCAGACGTCGAGGTCGGGGCGGGCCATGGCCAGGCCGGTGGCCACCGCCGGCGCCCGGCCGTGGATGCTGTGCACCCCGTAGGTGTTCATGTAGTACGGGAACCGACTCGAGCAGCCGATGCCCGACACGAAGACGGTGTTCTCGGGCCGGACGCCGAGGTCGGGCATGAGCATCCGGACCGCGGTGAGGATGGAGTAGTCGCCGCATCCCGGGCACCAGCGGACCTCCTGGTCGCTGGCCCAGTCCTTCGGGCTGGATTTCGCCACCCCGCCCGCGTCCGCCACCACGTCGGTCATCGTGCCCCTCCGAGCGCCTGCTCGATCCTCGCCACCAGCTCACGAACCGTGAACGGCTGGCCCTGCACCTTCGACACGCACTGGGCGTCGACCAGGAACTCGGCGCGGATCACCTTGGTGAGCTGGCCGAGGTTCATCTCCGGGATCAGCACCGACTTCCTCGACCGCAGGGCGTCACCCAGGTTCCGGGGCAGCGGGTTGAGGTGGACGAGATGCGCCCTGGCCACCTTCGCGCCGGTGGCGCGGACCTGGTCGACGGCGGCGCCGATGGCACCCCACGTCGAGCCCCATCCCAGCACCAGCAGGTCGGCGTCGGGGTCGCCCTCGACCTCCACCTCGGGGATGTCGTCGGCGATGCCGGCCACCTTGGCCGCCCGCAGCTGCACCATCCGCTCGTGGTTCTCGGGCTCGTAGGAGATGTTGCCCGAGACGTCCTCCTTCTCGATGCCGCCGATGCGGTGCATCAGGCCGGGCGTGCCCGGCACGGCCCAGTCGCGGGCCAGGGTCCTCGGATCGCGGAGGTAGGGGTGGAAGACGGGGTTGCCCTCGGGGTCGTGGTCGTTCGTGCCGGTGGCGAAGCGGGGCTCGATGGCCGGCAGGGCGTCGACGTCGGGCAGCAGCCAGGGCTCGGCCCCGTTGGCGAGGTAGCCGTCGGACAGGAGGATCACCGGGGTCCGGTAGGTGACGGCCAGACGGACCGCCTCGATGGCCGCTTCGAAGCAGTGGGCCGGGCTCTTCGCCGCCAGCACCGGCAAGGGCGACTCGCCGTGGCGGCCGTAGAGCGCCTGGAGCAGGTCGGCCGCCTCGGTCTTGGTGGGCAGGCCGGTCGACGGGCCGCCCCGCTGGATGTCGATGACCACCAGGGGGAGCTCGAGGCTCACGGCCAGGCCCATGGCCTCGCCCTTGAGCGCGATCCCGGGACCGCTGGTGGTCGTGATGCCGAGGTGACCGCCGAAGGCGGCGCCGAGCGCCGAGGTGATGCCGGCGATCTCGTCCTCCGCCTGGAAGGTCCGGATCCCGAACTCCTTGTGCTTCGACAGCTCGTGGAGGATGTCGGAGGCGGGGGTGATCGGGTACGAGCCGAGGAAGATGGGCAGTCCGCTCTGGCGGCTGGCCGCGATCAGGCCGTAGGAGAGGGCGGTGTTGCCCGTGATGTTCGTGTAGAGCCCGGGAGCGAGGGCGGCCGGGCGGATCTCGACCGGCGAGGCGAACAGCTCGGCCGTCTCGCCGAAGGCGTGCCCTGCCTTGAAGGCGGCCTCGTTGCTGGCCGCCACGAGCGGGTCGCGCCCGAAGCGGGCGGTGATCCACTCGAGGATGGGCTCGACCGGCCGGGTGTACATCCAGCTCACCAGGCCGAGGGCGAAGAAGTTCTTCGACCGGTCGGCATCGCGCGGCTTCACGCCCAGGTCGGCGACGGCCTGGAGGGTGATCGACGACATCGGCACCTCGTAGACCGTGTAGCCGCCCAGGGAGCCGTCGTGGAGCGGGTCGGTGGCGTAGCCGGCCTTCTTGAGGTTCCGCTCGTCGAAGGTGTCGGTGTTGACGATCACCGTCGCGCCCGGCGGCAGCTTGCCCACCTCGGCCCGGAGCGCGGCCGGGTTCATGGCGATGAGCACGTCGGCGGCATCGCCCGGCGTCGAGATCTCGTGGTCGGCGATCCGCACCTGGAAGGCCGAGACCCCGTGGACGGTGCCGGCCGGCGCACGGATCTCGGCCGGGAAGTCGGGCAACGTCGACAGGTCGTTGCCGAGCAGGGCGCTCGAGCTCGTGAAGCGGTCGCCCGTGAGCTGCATGCCGTCGCCGGAGTCGCCGGCGAAGCGCACGACGACACCCGACACCGCCTCAGGTGGGGTCAGCTCACGCTTTGCGATGGTGTCGGTCAACGATTCCCCCCCGGGTCATCTGACGCTGTGGTGAACCTAGTGGCCGTACCGGGAGGCGGTGTAGCCCCGCCGGCCGCGTTCCTGGACACCACCCCCGTGCCCGGACGGCCGTGTGGCCACGATCCGGTCCCCCGATCCGGATCGTGGCCACGAGCGGCGGCGGCCCTCGGCTCCCTCGCCTACTCGACGAGCCGGACCGGGTCGCCCTCCATCGTCGCCCGCCAGGTCGTGGTGTCGGTGACCGAGGTGCCTCCGGCGAAGGAGTAGCGGATCTTGATCCAGCAGCCGTTGGGATCAGTGTCGTTGCACCGGTAGCCGGCCGGGATCGGGACCCGGATCGTCTGCCACTTGCCCTGGAAGTCGCGGTTGTTCGTCGGCACGGTGCAGTTCGACAGCGAGCCGGTGACCGGCCCGGCGCCGGTGCAGCCTGGGAAGGTCGACAGCCCGGAGTCCGACGGCGGGAGGATCCGGAGCGTGCCGGTTCCGGCCGCATCCGACGGGTCGAAGATGTCGATGACCAACGTCCGGCCCTCGGATCCCGACATGACCCGGGCCATGTGGAACTCGGTCGTGGCCCCCGAGGCGTTGGCGTACATGGCCATGGCCGAGATCCCGGCGATGCGGACGCCCGCCTGGCTACCCGACGGCGCGCCGGCCGTGTTGACGAAGCCGGCTCGGAGGGCGAAGCGGTTCTGTCCGTCGCCGACGCTGGTGTTGCCGGGGCCGGCGGCATCCGAGCCCCAGGCCACGTTGGTCCTGACCTGAATGATGTAGTCGCCCTCTTCGGCATTCGGGATCGTGCAGAGCCGCGACCAGCGCCGGAAGTTCCGCTGGAGGTGGTCGTTGACTGGATCCGAGGTCGGGCCGTTGAGGCGGCTCGCGAGCGCACCCTCGTAGCCGCGGTACTGGGTCGGCTGGCAGTTGGCGCCGTCACGGATCACGGGAGCGCTCAGCGGGTCCCACGACGTGGAGCTGGGGGCCCGGACGACGAAGGAGGTCGTCGTCGGATTGGTCGACCCGCCGTAGAACGTGTCGCCCGTACAGAAGGTGCCGTTGCCCGAGCGGTATCGCTCCGACTCGTCGCTCACGTAATCGTTCCGAGAGCTCGTCGCGCCACCGAGGTTGCTCGTGCACGTGTTCCCGACCTCCGCGAAGACCGGATCGAAGACCTCGATCTGGAGGCGCTTGCCGGCACCGCCGGGTGGCACCGTCACGGAGTAGAAGTAGCCGCTGGTGTTGTAGTCGGTGTTCACCCCGCCGACGCAGCCGTCGTCGCTCGAGGTGCATGGCTTCGACTGGATGGCGTCACCCTGGACCTTGGCGACGGCCGGGCCGGCGATGACCCCCCAGAACTGCGGTTGGCCGCTGTTGGTCGACCACTTCGGCTCGCCGGCGCCGAGCGGCTCGTTGCCGAACGTGTTCACCGGGCTGCCCATCGGCACGGGACCCTGGAACTCGCCCACGCCCGTGCGGGTGATCGTGGTCGTCGGGATCCCGAAGAGGGGAGTGAAGTAGTTGCTGACCTCCTGGCGGATCGTCACCCGGAGCTGGACCGGGTTCGTCTCCTGGACGATCGTGACGAGCGTCTCGCCGTCGTCTCGGTAACCGTTCTCGCGAGCCACGTCCCGAGCGACCGAGAACGCCTTGGCCGGGTCGTTCGGGAGATAGATCGCACCGGCCAGTGCCGCCGCGTCGGCCGCCTTCTGCTCCCGGTTGCCCGTGAGGTACCAGTGCCCGATGTCGGCGCTGAAGCCGGCGAAGCCGATGAGGATCGGCATGAGCAGGCCGACCAGCACCGCCACGGCGCCGGTTTCGTCACGGCCTCTGGCTAGGACCCGCCTGGTCACTTGCACCCCAGGTAGGCCGGCTTCGGCTCCAACCGCATCACCGTGTGATCGGTGATGGTCATGTCCGCACCGAAGAGGCCCGTGACGAAGTTGTGCTCCATCTTGACGTAGATGCCGACGGAGTCGCCGGTCCCGGCACAGGCGTTCTGCGAGCTCGGGTTCCACGAGCTCGTGCCCCGGTCGACGAACAGCTCGTTGGCGTCGTCGTAGTCCCAGACCGTGCAGGAGCTGCAGCCTGCGTCGAAGCTCGTCTTGCCGACGGGATAGCCGTTCGTCCCTGCCTTGTAGATCCACAGCTCCTCGACGGAGCCGTCGGGCAGCGTGCTCACCGAGCGGGCGACGGCGTTGGCGGTGGCCTCGTGGAAGTTGCTCTCGCGGGGAAGGGCCGACGCCGTACGAGCACCCGACCGGGTGGCCGAGGTGACCGTCAACGACGACTTGAACGCCATGCCGAACTCGATGATCCCGAAGACGAGGAGCACGAGCACGGGCAGGATGAGGGCGAATTCGACGGCGGCGGCGCCGTCCTCGTCTCGGGTCCGGTTGCGGATCGATCGCATCTCAGTTGCCTCCGAGGCCGCCGGCGTCGATGAACCGGAGGACTCCGGGACCGAGCACCACGATGAAGAGGGTGGGGAGGATGAAGAGCACGAGCGGGAAGAGCACCTTCACGGGGATCTTCATGGCGTGCTCCTCGGCCGCCTGCCGACGGCGCTCACGGAGCTCGGCCGACTGCGACCGGAGCACATTGGCGATGGGCAGGCCGTAGCGGCCGGCCTGTCGCAGGGCGGTCAGGAAGCGCTGGAGATCCTGGACGCCAGTGCGCTCGGCCATC
>JBFWQW010000076.1:0-13753 GCA_050249235.1 Acidimicrobiia bacterium
GGCCCGGTCCCGGCGGGATCGGCGCCGGCACCGGCACCGGCACCCGAGCCGGACCCGGGACCGGCGGCCGTCGACGATGGCTCCCGGCCGGCGGTGAGAGCCAGGAGCACGGCCCCGACCGTGATGGCCACGTCGGCGAGGTTGAACACGGGCCACCACTGCAGGTCGACGAAGTCGACCACCGCGCCTCCGAGCAGCCCGCCGTGACCCTCCCGCAGCAGGCGGTCGAGCAGGTTGCCCACGGCCCCACCCACGACGAGGCCGAGGGCGGCGGTCGGCACCCGGCCCACCACCCGGTGCCGGTTCCGCAGCAGCACCAGCACCACCGCCACCGCGCCCAGCGCGATCAGCGACGTGAACCGGGAGCCGAGCCCGAAGGCCAGGCCCTGGTTGAACACCAGCCGGAGGCGCAGCGACCCGACCACGTCGACGACGCGGCCGCCGTCCAGCTCGCGCAGGACGACCCACTTGGCCAGCTGGTCGAGGGCGACGACGCCGGCGGCGACGACCCCGATCAGCGGCGTGACAGGCCGCCGCTCTTGCACTGCACGCAGAGCGCCGCGTACGGCAGCGCTCGCAGGCGCTCCTTCGGGATGTTGGTGCCGCACTTCTCGCACACGCCGTAGGTGCCGGCGACGATCTTCTCGAGGGCGCGGTCGATCTCGTCGATCGACGCCAGCGCCTGGGCCGAGAGCGCGAGGTCGCGCTCCCGCTCGACGTTCATCGAGTCGCCCTGGCCCGACTCCTCGTCGAACTGGACGTCGCCCGGATCACGGTCGAGGGCGAGCTGGTCGGCCTCGGCCCGCAGCGAGGTGGCCTGGCGGGTGTAGTTCTCCCGCTCGTCGTGGAGAGCCTTGCGTTGGCCCTCGAGGAACTTGTCGAGCGTGGCCGACCGGGGCTTGGCCGGCGCTGCCGCCTTGGCCGGCGGGGCCGCCTTCGGCTCGGCGGCCCTGGTGGCCGCCTTCTTCGCCGGGGCGCCGGCCGGCGCCGCCTTCTTGGCCGGCGGGGCGGCGGCCTTCGCTGCGGACTTGGTGGTACGAGCCATCGATCGATCGCCTCTCGCCTGCGGGGAGCGGTGGACGCTACCGGCCGGCGCGCAGAACCCGCAACGAACCCCCGGCCGCCCGAACCGTGGCCCGGACCCTACGGAGCGTGCGTGGACGGGCCGGACCCCGCCCCGCCGGCCACGACGTGCAGGGCGGCGGTGATCGCCCGCCCGTCGGGCAGCTCGAGGCGGTGGCCGTCGGCCAGGCCGTGCTCGACCACCACCACCTCGGCGGCCAGCGTCTCGGCCGCCAGCAGGTCGCGGTGGACGCCGGCGGCGGCGGTCACGTCGGCGTGGTGGTGGGGGTCGAGCACCAGGCGGATCCGGTCGGAGACGTCGAGTCCCCGGTCGCGGCGGAGCTGGTTCACGAGCCGGACGAGGTCGCGCACCAGCCCCTCTGCCTCGAGCTCGGGCGTGACGGCCAGGTCGAGGCGCACGAGCCCTCGCCCGCCGTCGAGCGACGCGGTGGAGGTGGGGTCATCGGCGAGGAGCCGACGGGTGAACTGACCGGGACCGAACCGGTGGTCGAGCACCCGCAGCTCGGCACCGTCGGCCGAGAGCTCGTAGTTGCCCTCCTTCATGGCGGCGACGACCTTCGGCGTGTCCGGTCCGAGCGTGCGGCCGACCACCTTCAGGTCGACCTCGATCCGTTCGGTGCCGAGCGAGCCCGGAGCCAGCAGCTCCACGGCCTTGACGTTCACCTCGTCGGCGATGAGCCCGACGAAGGGCCGGAGCACGTCGGGGTTCGCCACCGACACGGCCAGCCCAGGGAGGGGCTGGCGCACCCGCACCCCGTTCGCCTTGCGCACCGACGAGGCGGCCGAGCACACCGCCCTCACCGTCTCCATGGCCGCCACCAGCTCCGGGTCACCGGGCAGCTCGCCGGGCGCGGGCCAGTCGACGAGGTGCACCGAGTCCTCGCCCGACAGGTCTCGGTACACCCGCTCGGTGAGCAGCGGCAGCAGCGGCGCCGCCACCCGGCACAGCGTGTGCAGGACGCGGTGGAGCGTGTCGATGGCGGCCTGGTCACCCGCCCAGAACCGGTCGCGCGACCGCCGCACGTACCAGTTGTTCAGCGCGTCGAGGAAGGAGGTCACCGACGCGCACGCCCCCGACAGGTCGTAGGCGTCGAGCTGCCTCGTCACATCGCCGACCAGCGTGGCCGTGCGGGCCAGCACGAACCGGTCGAGCACGTGGTCGCTGCCGTCGCCGGCATCGCTCCCACCGCCGTCGCCTCCGGCCGTCCCGGCGGCGTTGGCGTAGAGGGCCAGGAAGTACCAGGCGTTCCAGATCGGGAGGAGCACCTGTCGGACGGCCTCCTCCATCGGTCGCCGGTCGGCGGCCATGTCGCCGCCCCGCACCGCCGGGCTGGCCAGCAGGGCCCACCGCATGGCGTCGGAGCCGAGCGTGTCGAACACCTCGATCGGGTCGGGGTAGTTCTGGAGCCGCTTCGAGAGCTTCTGGCCGTCGTCGCCGAGCAGCACTCCGTGGACGACGGCGGTGCTGAAGGCGGGCCGGTCGAACAGCGCCGTGGACAGCACGTGCAGCGTGTAGAACCAACCCCGGGTCTGGCCGATGTACTCGACGATGAAGTCGCCCGGGAAGTGTCCGTCGAACCAGGCCCGGTTCTCGAACGGGTAGTGGACCTGGGCGTAGGGCATCGACCCCGACTCGAACCAGCAGTCGAGGACGTCCTCGACCCGGCGCATGGTCGAGCGCCCGGTCGGGTCGTCGGGGTTGGGCCGGGTGAGCTCGTCGATGCCTGGCCGGTGCAGGTCGGCCGGCCGGACGCCGAAGTCTCGCTCGAGCTCGTCGAGCGAGCCGTAGACGTCGACCCGGGGGAAGGCGGGGTCGTCGCTCTTCCACACCGGGATGGGCGAGCCCCAGAAGCGGTTGCGGCTGATCGACCAGTCGCGGGCGCCTTCGAGCCACTTGCCGAAGCTGCCGTCGCGGATGTGGGCCGGCACCCACTCGATCTCCTGGTTGAGCTCGACCATGCGGTCCTTGATCGCGGTCACCTTCACGAACCAGGACGACACCGCCTTGTAGATGAGCGGGGTGTCGGTGCGCCAGCAGTGCGGATAGGCGTGGACGTAGCTGTCGTGGCGCACCACGACGCCCCGCTCCTTCAGGTCGCGGACCACGGCCGGGTTGGCGACGAACACCTGCACGCCGGCGTAGTCGGGGACCTCGGAGGTGAAGGCGCCGTGCTGGTCGACCGGGCACACCACCGGGATGCCGTGCTCCTCGCACACCCGCTGGTCGTCCTCGCCGAAGCCGGGCGCCAGGTGCACGGTGCCGGTGCCGTCCTCGGTCGACACGAACTCGGCGGTGAGCACCCGGAAGGCGTTCGGCGTGTCGGCGAACCACGGGAACATCGGCGTGTAGCGCCGCCCGGCCAGTTCGGCGCCCTTCACGGTGCCGACCCGGGTGGCGCCGGCCAGCTCCCGCTCGTACTTGCCGACCGTGGCCTCGCCGATCACGTACCGGACGCCGTCCTCCTCGAACAGGGCGTAGTCGATGTCGGCGCCGACGGCGAGCGCCAGGTTCGACGGGAGGGTCCACGGCGTCGTGGTCCAGACGAGGATCCGCTCGCCGGTCTCCAGCTCGAACCACACCGTGAGGGCCGGGTCCTGACGCTCGCGGTACGAGTCGTCGAGGCGGGTCTCGAAGTTCGAGAGCGGGGTCTCGCACTCCCAGCAGTAGGGCAGGACCCGGTAGCCCTCGTAGAGCAGCCCCTTCTCGTGGAGCTGCTTGACCGCCCACATCACGCTCTCCATGAACTCGAGGTCCATGGTCTTGTAGTCGTTGACCATGTCGACCCAGCGGGCCGACCGGGTGACGTACGAGTGCCACACGTCGGCGGTGGTGCCGACCAGCGAGCGGCAGTGGGCGTTGAAGCGGTCGACGCCGAGCTGGAGGATGGCGTCGCGGCCGGAGACGCCGAGCTCCTGCTCGGCCGCCATCTCGACCGGCAGGCCGTGGGTGTCCCAGCCGAAGCGCCGCTCGACCCGGTAGCCCCGCATCGTCTTGTAGCGGGGCAAGGCGTCCTTGATGAACCCGGTGAGCAGGTGGCCGTAGTGCGGCAGCCCATTGGCGAAGGGGGGCCCGTCGTAGAAGACGAACTCCTCGGCGTCGGCCCGCCGCTCGATCGACCGCTCGAACGTGCGCTGCTCGTCCCAGCTGGCGATGACGGCCCGCTCGATCGCCGGAAGGTTGGGCGACGGGTCGACGTCGGGGTACCGGCGGGGTGCAGCCATGGCCGCCAACTCTAGAGAGGGCGGCGACGACCGCCTTCCCCGTTCCGACCCGCTCCGGGCGGGGTCAGCCCCGGTTGCGGCGGAGGCGGAAGCGTCCGGACTCGGGCTCGTCGAAGGCCCGGTGCTCCTGGGTGGGGTCGTGCTCGCGGGGCCCGAGGGGCTCGGTGTCCGTGACGGCCCGGCGCAGCTCGGCCAGGAAGGGATCGTCCTCCGACTCGTCCGGGATCGCGACCGAGCGCCACTCCTGCTGGACCGGGTCGGCGGCGGGGGCGCGATCGACCACGTCGCCCTCCCGGTCGAAGCCGGCGGCGGAACCACCGGCGTCGCCGGTGTCGTCGGCGCTGACGTCGCCGGCGCGGGCGGCGGGAGGCGATGCCTCCTCGCCCACGACCACCGGTCCGTTCGGGCCCGGCTCGAGCAGCACCCCGGCCTCCCGCAGGGCGTCGGCCAGGTCGGCCCGGGCCCGGGCCAGCACCGGGTCGGCCCGGCCCGGGTCGAGGGACATCGGCCCCGAGTCGTCGCCGGCCGGGTCGTCGATCTCCGAGTCGTCGGTCGCCGGGTCGACCACCCGGCCCTCGTCGCCGCCGTCGCCGGCGTCGCCGCGGTCTCCAGGCGGCTCGACGAGAGGCAGGCCGCCGGTGGGGTCCTCGACGGCCCGGTCGAACAGCACCCCGGCGGCGGGCTCCGGCGCCGGGTCGACGGCGGGCACCGCACCGCTGGTGGGCCCCGCGCCCGACCCGGCCGACTCGCCGGCGGGCTCGGGCGTCGCCTCCGTCGCGATCCGGGCCTTCCGGCCCGTTCCCACCCACGGGGGCCGGTCGCCGGGCGCCTCGACCGCGGCCAGCTGGGCCCTGAGCTCGGCCCGGAGCCGGGCCCGACCCTCCTCGAGGAACGCCTCCATGGCCTCGACCTCGGCGACGAGCGCATCGCGCCGCTCGTCGAGCTGGCCCAGTTCCTCCCGCTCCCGGCGGGCGACCTCCGCCTCGAGCTCGGCGAGCTTGGCCTCGGCCGCGGCCAGCAGCGCGCTGGCCGTCGACTCCGCCTCCGACAGCCGGGCGGTGGCCGCCTCCTCGGCTTCGGTGAGCCGGACCCTGGCCGCGGCCGTCGACTCGGCCTCCCGCGCCGTGGCGGCCGCCTCGGCTTCCGCCTCCCGCGCCGTGGCGGCCGCCTCGGCTTCCGCCTCCCGGGTGGTGGCGGCGGCCTCGGCCTGGCGGCGGCGCTCGTCGGCGGCCGCCTCGGCCTCGCTCAGGATGCGGGCCGCGTCCTGACGGGCCTCCTCGACCGCGGCGCTGGCCGTGCGCTGGGCCAGCACCAGGGTGCGCCGGATCTCGTCCTGGTCGCCGGACGACTCGGCCTCGCTGGCGCGTCGCTCGGCCACCCGGACCCGCTCCTGGAGGTCCTGGATGGCGACGCCCAGGCGCTCGAGGAACTCGTCGACCTGGTCGGGGCTGTAGCCGCGCCACTGCTCACGGAACGTGACGTTGGCCAGGAGGTCGGTCGAGAGCTCCATGTGGGCCTCCTGTGGGGTCGGAGGGCGAGCAGATCAGAGGATGCCTACCCGGCATCCGAGAAGCGCGCTCCCCAGGATCTGGATCCCGAAGATCACGATAAGCGGAGAGAGGTCGAACGCCCCGAGTGGTGGGATCATCCGACGGACCGGACCCAGGACGGGCTCGGTGATCGAGTAGAGGAAGGCGAAGATGCCGGCGAGGGCCGAGCCGGGCCCGATCGGGAACCACGACAGGATGATCCGGGCGAACAGCGCGAGGAAGTAGAGGCTGAGGAGCGTGCACAGGAGGTCGCGCACGGTCAGTCGCTCTCGCGGAGCCGGCGCTTCTCCTCGGCGGAGACCTCCACGTTCGAGGGGGTGAGGAGGTACACCTGGTTGGTGACCCGCTCCATCGACCCGCGCATGCCGTAGCAGAGGCCGCTGGCGAAGTCGACCAGGCGACGGCTGAGGTCGCGCTCGACGTCCTGGAGGTTCATGATCACGGGCACGCCGGCCATGTACTTGTCGGCCACCGCCTGGGCCTCGTTGAACGAGGTCGGCGACACCGCGTAGGGCTTCGGGCTGGCCGCCATCGGCATGATCTGGCGCACGACGGCCGGGCGGCGCACGGCGGTGGGCCCGGTCGGGTCCACCTCCCGGGGGAGGGGACGGACAGCGGTGTTGTGGGTGACCTCGGGGGGCTCGGGGGGCGCGTACCCGCGGCCGGGCGCCACCGGCAGCTCGTCCGCGTAGTCGTCGTACTCGTCGTCGGGGGCGAGGCCCAGGTAGTGCATCGCCCGCCGCAGCATCGAGGCCATTCGGTTCCTCCCGGGCCACGAAGGTAGTGGACGGTCGGCGGTGCCGAGTGGACGGTGGGCCCACCCGGCTCCTCGCCCCGGCCGATCAGCCGACGATGGCGCGACCGACGCGGACCATGGTGGCGCCCTCCGCCACGGCGTCCTCGAGGTCGTCGCTCATGCCCATGCACCGCTCGGCCAGACCCAGGCGGTCGGCCAGGGCCGCCAGCGCCCGGAAGGGCGCCCGGCCCGATCCGACGACCGTCGGTCCGGCCATCAGGCCGAGCACCACGAGTCCCGAACCGGTGGCCAGCTCGACCAGCTCGGGGACCCGGGCGGGGTCGCACCCACCCCTCGCCGGGTCACCGGTGACGTCCACCTGGACGAGGATCCGGGCGCCTGGCACCTGCCGGGCGAGCTCGTCCACGAGGCGGGGCCGGTCGACGCTCTGCCAGACGTCGACGACGCCGCCGAGGGCGCGGACCTTGTTGGTCTGGAGGCGGCCGATGAAGTGCCAGGTGGGCCGGGTCTCGAGCCCGGCCGCCGTGGCCAGCAGCTCTCGGGCGTAGCTGCCGCCGACGTCGTGCACCCCGGCCCGGACCACGGCGTCGACGACCGCGGGCGGCGCGCCCTTGACGGCGGCCAGGAGGCGGACGCCCGCCCCACCGGCGGCCTCGATCCGGGCCCGCACCGCCGCCACCCGGTCGGCGACCTCGTCGGGCGCTACCACGGGCGGCGGGGGTCGAGGTGCCCGGGCCGGCCGGACCGGGTGCAGCCGCGGCCGCCCCGGGGCTTCGGCGGCACCCGGTCCGGGGCAGCTCCGGTGCCGGTGCCGGTGCCAGCGCCGCCGGCGAACGTCACGCCAGCCATGCCACCACCGCCTGGCGGGACCGGTCACCCCGGGCCCGGTGCGACCACCACGGCCCGCCGCAGGCCGTGCAGCCGCCTTCGACGGCGACCTCGGCGACGCCCGCCGCGGCCAGGGCGGCGACGACCGACGCCCGGAGGTCGAGGGCGGGGCGGCCCGCGGCGGTGAGGCTCCGGGCGGCGGGCCCGACGGCGGCGACGACCCGGTCGAGGTCGTCGGCGCCGAACTCGTAGCACTCGGGCCCGATGCAGGGCCCGACCACGGCCCGCGCCGGACCGCCGTCCAGCGCCCGCAGGGCCGCCACCGCGGCCGGCACGACGCCGGCCAGCAGGCCCCGCCAGCCCACGTGGACGGCGCCGACGGCCCCGGCCGCCAGCAGCGCCACCGGGGCGCAGTCGGCAACTTGCACGGCCACCGCCGCGCCCGGGGCCGCGGTCACGACCGCGTCGGCGCGGCGGCCGGCGCCCTCGCCCGGCCGGCGGGCGACCACGACCCCGGCCCCGTGCTCCTGACGAAGCCAGGTCCAGGGCAGGTCGACGACCGCCCGGCGGCGGCCGGCCACGCCGTCCGAACCGACGGCCAGGTCGCCGTCCCCCACCGTGGTGAACCTGTAGCGCGCCGTGGTCACGCCGCCACCTCCGCCCGACCGCGTCCCGTTCTCTGTCGACGGAGCCGGGATCGTTCCGGCTCCGTCGACAAGGAACGGCGGGGGTCAGCGCAGGAAGGAGGGGACGTCGAAGTCGTCGTCGTCGCCGAGGTCCTCGAGGTCGTCCTCGAAGCCGAGCCCGCTGTCGTCGACGGCGACGCCGGCCGAGGTGGGAACGGCCGGGCGGCCCTCGTCCCAGCGGTCGAAGCCGGCGGCGATGACGGTGACGCGGACCTCGTCGCCCATGGCGTCGTCGACGACCGTGCCGAAGATGATGTTGGCGTCCGGGTGGGCGACGGCATGGACGATCTCGGCCGCCTCGTTCACCTCGAACAGGCCGAGGTCGCTGCCGCCGGCGATCGACAGGAGGATGCCGCGGGCGCCCTCGATCGACGCCTCGAGCAGCGGGCTCGAGATGGCGGCCCGGGCCGCGGCCACGGCCCGGCCCTCGCCGCTCCCGTGGCCGATGCCCATGAGCGCCGACCCGGCGTTGCTCATGATCATCTTCACGTCGGCGAAGTCGGTGTTGATGAGGCCCGGGGTGGTGATCAGCTCCGTGATGCCCTGGACGCCCTGGAGCAGGACCTCGTCGGCCATCTTGAAGGCGTTGATCATCGAGGTCTTCTCGTTCGACACGGTGAGCAGCCGGTCGTTCGGGATGACGATGAGGGTGTCGACCTTCTCCTTCAGGCGCTGGATGCCCTGCTCGGCCTGCACGGCCCGGCGCCGGCCCTCGAACCCGAAGGGCCGGGTGCAGATGCCGACGGTGAGGGCGCCGAGACCCCGGGCCACCTCGGCCACCACGGGCGCGCCGCCGGTCCCGGTGCCGCCGCCCTCGCCGGCGGTGATGAACACCATGTCAGAGCCCTGGAGCGCCTCTTCGATGTCGGTGCGGTGGTCGTCGGCGGCCTGGCGGCCGACGTCGGGGTCGGAGCCGGCGCCGAGACCCCGGGTGACGTCCTGGCCGATGTCGAGCTTCAGCTCGGCGTCGCTCATGAGCAACGCCTGGGCGTCGGTGTTGATGGCGATGAACTCGACGCCCTTCAGGCCGGCGTCGATCATCCGGTTCACGGCGTTGACGCCGCCCCCGCCGATGCCGACGACCTTGATCACGGCCAGGTAGTTCTGCGGCGCCATGGTGATCTGCTTTCTCCTACGTGAGACCCGGCGCTCCTGCGCAGGGACCGGCACGACGACACCGGGAACGACACCGGAAACGTGGAAGGGGCCGGGCGAACCCCGCAGGATCCGACCCGGCCTCAACCTCATGTCCAGCTCGAGGTCGAGCACGGATGCTCGATCTCGATGTCGAGATGCTGTAAAGATCGAGTCGGACGGTAGGCCACCCACCCCGGGGGGTCAAGCGAGCGGGTCGGGTCGCGCCCTGGGCCGGCTGGCGCCGGTCGGGGTCGGGGCCGGGCCGGCATCCCGACCCGCTGGCGGGGTCGGTGCCGATGCCGCCTTCGGGCAGATGCCACCCGCCCCGCGGACCATTCGCCCGGCTGCTCACCGCCGGGTCACCACGGGCGCGTTCGGCACCCGCACGTCGACGGCCGTCACCCCCGCCAGGTCCACCTGGTCGAGCACCGTCGCGACGGCGAGCCACTTGCGCTCCAGCTGGTCGGGGGGACCGAGCCGCACGGTCGCCTCCGACGCGTCGGGCAGGCGCACCGTCGCCTCGACCGCCGGCGCCTCCCCGCCCGCCGCCAGGCGCAGCGACACGACCCGATCGACGACCGCGCCCGGCACCGAGCCGGCGACCGCCAGCAGCGGCCGGGTCCAGCCCGGTGCCCGCTCGCCCAGCGCCGGGACCAGGGGGTCTGCCTGGAGGCGGACGATCCACCCGGGGACGTCGGCGGTCAGACCGGCCTGCCAGCCATCGGCGTCGAGGAACACCCAGCCCCCGCCGACAACCGGCGCGGCCGCGACGGCCCGGCGCTCGACCACGGCGATGCGCAACGTGCCCGGCCACGACCGGCGGACGGTCGCCCGGGCCACCCAGGGGAGCTCGCCGACCCGGCCGGCCACCTCGCCGAGGGGCACGCCCGCCAGCCGGTCGCCCCGCCGAACGCCGCTGGCCGCCACCACCGCCTCGTCGCCGGTGAGGTTGGCGCCCGACACGGCCACCCGGTCGACGTCGAGCAGGGGCGAGCGCAGGGCCGCCAGCCCCAGCACCACCAGCCCGACGGCACCGCCGAGGGCACCGAGGCGGCGGAGCCGGCGCCGCCCGGCCCGGCGCCGAACCTCGATGCGGCGGGCCCGGATGCGGGGGTCGATGGGAGGCACGGTCGCCGGCTCCTCGAGCGTCTCCGTCAACCCTCGACCTCAGCAAGAGGTAAAGGGTCGGGTGCCGACGGCGGGTCGAAGCCGACCAGGCGCAGCTCGGTCTCGAGCCGGATGCCGGTGGCGGCCGCGACGCGGGCCCGCACGACCTCGATCAGCGCCCGGACGTCGTCCGCCGAGCCCCCCGGGTCGGCCTGGATGAAGTTGGCGTGCTTCGGCGACACCTGCGCCGTCCCCCACCGCAGCCCCCGGCAGCCGGCCGCCTCGACCAGCCGGCCGGCGCTGTCCCCCGGCGGGTTCGTGAAGACCGAGCCGGCGTTCTGGCCGCCGGGCTGGTTGGCCCGCCGCCAGGTGACGATCTCGGCGATGGCGGCCGCCGAGACCTCGGGGTCGCCGGGCCGGAGCTCGAAGCGGGCGGCCACGACCACCTGCGACGGGCCGAGCGCCGATCGGCGGTAGCCGAGCGCGAGGTCGCCGGCGGACATCGACCCATCCTCCCCCGTCGCCAGGTCGACGACGCGGACCTCCCGGAGGGTGGCGGCCACGTCCGAGCCGTGGCCGCCGGCGTTCATCCGCACCGCGCCACCGACCGATCCCGGCACCCCGACGGCCCACTCCAGGCCGGTGAGCCCGGCGCCGGCCGTGGCACGGGCCAGGACGGGCAGCGACACCGCGCCCCCGGCCTCGACCATGGCCCTTCCCGACCCCGACCCCGACCCCGGCTCGACCGAGATCTCGGCGAAGCCCCCGCCGAGCAAGACGGCCAGCCCGTCGAAGCCGGCGTCGGCCACCAAGAGGTTCGAGCCCCGCCCGACCACCAGCACGTCGATCCCGGCGCTGGCCACCGCCGCGGCCACCCGGCCCAGGTCGGCCTCGCCGGCCACCTCCACCAGCAACCGGGCCCGGCCACCGACCCGGTAGGTGGTGCGGGCCCCGAGGGGCTCGTCCCACCGGGCCAGGCCGCCGAGCCGGCCGGCCACGGCCTCGATCGGGGCCGGGGTGCTCACCCCCTGGCCGCCAGCAGCTCGTCGGGCAGGGTGGTGAGGTCGCCGGCGTTGAGCGTGAGGCACAGGTCGCCGGGCCGCAGCTCGGCCTCCAGCCAGGCCTTCACCTCGGCCCGGGTGGGCAGCCAGGCCACGGCCGCGTCGGGGTGGGCACTTACCACGGCGTCGACGATGAGGCGGCCCGTCACCCCCGGGATGGCGACCTGGCCGACCGGCACGTAGACGTCGGTGACGGCGAGGACGTCGGCGTCGACGAACGCGTCGGCGAAGTCCCGCCAGAGGTCGCGGATGCGGGTCGGCCGGTGGGGCTGGAAGACGCAGACGACCCGGTCCCAGCCGCCGGCCCGGGCCGCGGCGAGCACCGACGCCACCTCGGCCGGGAGGTGGTCGTAGGAGTCGACGAAGGTGACGCCCCCGGCCCGGCCCCGCCGCTCGAAGCGCCGGGCCACCCCGCCGAAGGCGGCCACGCCGGCCTCCACCAGCCGGGGTGGCACGCCGAGCTCCAGGGCCACCACGGCCGAGGCGGCGGCGTTGCGCACGTTGTGCCGGCCGGGCGCCGGCGTCCACAGCGACAGCGCCGCCTCGCCGTGGCGCAGGCGGAACCGGGTGCCCCCTTCCGATGGCTCGTCGCCGTCGATGCGGGCCACGGCTGCAGGGTCGAACCCGTAGGTGACGCATCCGCCCACGGCGGCGGCGACCGCGGCCGCGCCCGGGTCGTCGGCGCAGACCACGCGGGGGCCGGGCGCGTCGGCCACGAACCGCCGGTAGCCCTCGACCAGGGCGTCGAAGCTGCCCCAGTGGTCGAGGTGGTCGGGCTCGACGTTGGTGACGACGACGGCCTCGGGACCGAGCTCGAGGAAGGTGCCGTCGCTCTCGTCGGCCTCGACCACGAGCCACTCGCCCGGTACCCAGGCCGCTCCGGTGCCGAGGCCCGAGACCAGGCCGCCGACCAGGAACGACGGCGTCCACCGTGGATCGGCGAGGCCGGCGTGGTGCAGGAGCGTGGCGAGCATCGCCGACGTGGAGGTCTTGCCGTGGGCGCCGGCCACCGCCACGGTGCGGCGCAGGGCGCACAGCGCGGCCAGCACCTCGGCCCGGCGCACCACGGGCACGCCGGCGGCCCGAGCCGCGGCCAGCTCCGGGTCGTCCGCCGGCACCGCCGTCGACGCCGCCACCAGGTCGACGCCGGCCAGGCCGGCGGGGTCGTGGCCCACCCACGTCCTGGCGCCCCGGGCGGCCAGGCGGTCCAGCACCGCCGACGGGACCGCGTCGCTGCCGCTGACCGTGTGGCCCATGGCCAGCAGCGTCTCGCCGATCGACCCCATCACCGATCCCCCGGCGCCCACCACGTGGACACGGCGGGGCAACGAGAGGTCCGGGACCACGCCTCGAAGCGTGCCAGACTCCCAGCCGGATGCCAGCCGCTGACGCGACACGATCCGCCGATCCGGCGCGCACCGGCCCGTCCGGGGCGGCGGTCCCGCCACGCGTGGTCATCGCCGCCGGCGGCAGCGGCGGCCACATCTACCCCGGCCTCGCCCTCGCCGACGCCCTCGGCCGGGCCTGCCCCGACGTGACGGTGACCTTCGTGGGCACCGACCGGGGCATGGAGGGCCGGCTCGTCCCCGAGGCCGGCTATGCCCTCGACCGCTACCGGATGGTGCCGTTCAACGGCCAGGGCTGGCGCAAGGCGCTCGTGCCTCCCGCCCTCGCCGTCGGGGCACTCCAGGCCCGGGCCATCCTGCGCCGCCGGCAGGCCTCCGTGGCGGTCACCATGGGCGGCTACAGCGGGGTGCCCCTCGTGCTCGGCGCCCGCCTGGCCGGCGTGCCGACGGTGGTGCACGAGCCGGGCGCCGTTCCCGGCCAGGCCAACCGGCTGGCCGCCCGCTTCACGCCGAACGTCGCCACGTCGTTCGCGAGCACCGCCTTCCCCGGTCGCCACGTCCGCTGCACCGGCTATCCCCTCAAGGCCGACCTCATCGGCTTCGACCGGGCCGGCCTCCGGCCCGAGGCCCGGCGGGCCTTCGACCTCCCCGACGGTGTCGCCATGGTGCTCGTGAACGGAGGCAGCCAGGGCTCGCTCCGCCTCAACGAGCTGGCTCTCGGCCTGGCCGAGCGCTGGGCCGGCCGCCACGACGTGCGGCTCGTGGTGAAGGCCGGCGCCCGCACCTACGACCAGGTGGCGGCCGCCCTCGGGGCCAACCCGGGGCGCGACCTCGTCCACCTGGTGCGCTACCTCGACCGCATCGACCACGCCTACGCCGCGGCCGACATCGCCATCTGCCGATCCGGCGCCGCCACCGTCACCGAGCTCGCCGCCGTGGGCCTGCCCTCGGTGCTCGTGCCCCTCCCCAGCCACGA
>JBFWQW010000077.1:0-13331 GCA_050249235.1 Acidimicrobiia bacterium
GGCGACCGTCCCGACCTCGCGCCACGTGGACGACGAGGTCGATCGACGAGGCCAGCTGCTCGCGCACCGCCTCGAACGGGAGGCCCGAGCCGGCCGACAGCACCATCGTCTCGAGGCGGCGCAGCGCGTCGGACGGCGAGTTGGCGTGGCACGTCGAGAGCGAGCCCTCGTGGCCGGTGTTCATGGCCTGGACCATGTCGAGCGCCTCCGGTCCCCGCACCTCCCCGACCACGATGCGGTCGGGACGCATGCGCAGGGCGTTGCGGACCAGGTCTCGCGTCCGCACCTCACCCGCCCCCTCGGCGTTGGCCGGCCGGGACTCGAGGCGAAGCACGTGGTCGTGGGCCAACCGCAGCTCGGCCGCGTCCTCCACGGTCACGACCCGCTCGCCGATCGGGATTCGCGACGCCAGGGCGTTGAGCAGCGTGGTCTTGCCGGTTCCCGTTCCCCCGGACACCACCACGTTGAGACGGGCCACCACCGCCCACGCCAGCAGCGCCGCCACGGGAGCCGGAGCCAGCTCCTCGAGGGCGAGCGCCCGGGGCCCGAAGCGCCGGATCGTCACGTAGGGGCCGTCGACGGCCAGCGGCGGGAGGACGGCGTTCACCCGCGATCCGTCCGGCAGCCGGGCATCGACGAGTGGGGCCGAACGGTCGGCCCGCAACCCGAGCGGGGCGACCACCCGCTCCACCAGGAGCCCGATCGAGCGCTCGTCGAGCCGCAGCGCCAGCCGCTCGATGCGGCCGCCCCGCTCGATCCACACGTCGCGGCCGGGCCCGTTCACCATCACCTCCGTGACCGTGGGGTCGTCGAGGACGGGCTCGAGCCGGCCGAGCCCGAACGTGAGCGCGACCACGCCATCGACGACCGCCGCGCACGCCTCCGGACCGAGCAGCGGCTGGTCGGCCAGCACGAGGCCGGTGGCGTCGTGGCGGAGGGCGGCCTCGGTGGCGGGCATGCCGCCCCGGACGAGCCGGTCGTGGACCACCTCGGCGAGGCGGTCCGGGCCGGGGACGCCGCCGGCGACCTCGAGCGGGAGGCGGGCGGGGCGACTCGGGCTCATGCCGCGCCGCCGAGGGCCCGGACCAGGGAGCCCGGCAGCCGGGAGGCGAGCAGGCCGGCGTCGACGGCCCGGGCGATCCGCGGCTCGCAGCGCACGACCGCCCGCACCGGCACCCCCAGGGCGGCCCCGACGTCGTCGGCCCCGAGGGCCCGACCGGGCTCGTCGACGAGCACCACGCCGGAGGGGCGGAGGGGAGCGGCCAGGGCCCGGCGCAGCGCGAGGTAGCAGGGCCGCAGCACCAGCAGGGAGCGGCCGGCGGCGGCGGCCACGGCCAACCTGGCCCCGGTGGGGTCGGTGCCGCAGTCGACGACCACGGGCCGGGGGTCGACGGCGAGGACGGCGGCAAGCACCTCACCCCGGTCGCCGTCGGGGGGGAGGTCGCCACCGGCGGGCAGGAGCGCCAACCCGTCGTCGAACGCCAGCTCGAGCCGGGCGAGGGCGTCGTGGGGCACGGCTGCACCGGCCGCCAGCCACCCGGCGACACCGGGCCCCGCCGGCTCGGCGATCCCGAGAACGGCGGGCACGTCACCGTCGAGGTCGACCAGCAGGGCCCCGGCGGTTGACCCACGGGCAAGGACGGTGGCGAGGGCGACGGACACCACCGTGGTGCCGCTGCCTCCTTTCGCCGCCCAACAGGCAACGAGCACGACGACCCCCTCGAGGTCGGTTCAGACGTCAGGGGGAAGACGATCGTCGGGGGAAGGAGGGCCCACCGACCCTAGAAGGTCACGAAAGAGGTTGCAAGGGATTGAAAGACTCGACGCGGCGGACGGCTGGCCGCTGCGGCGGTCCGCCGACGCCGGTACCCGGGGGCAGGAAGCTCAGATATCGCGGAGCTTCTTGGCGGCGAACGCCCCGAGGCCGAGGAGGAGCACGAGGAGCAGCAGTCGCTTCATGGACGGGCACGCTACCCCTCGCCTGTGACACGGGCGTCGACCCCGGTGCGATTCGGGCGGGGAGGGGATCTCAGGCAGACGGGCGGGCCAGGCGGCGGCGCTCGGCCTCGACCCTCGCCGGCCCGCCCTCGGTGGCCGCGACCAGGGCGTGGAGGACGGCCAGTCCGGCCAGACGGTCACGCTCCTGATCGGGACGGACGAGCGCCAAGGCCCGCAGCAGGGGGCCGTCCGACGCAGGGGAGGCCGTCGCCTGGAGGCCGGCATAAAGCGTCCGGCGGGCATCGGCCAGGACCACGTGGACACCGGTGAGCCGCTCGAGCGTGGCGTCCCCCTCGCCGGTGCCGGCGGCCATGGCGGCCAGCACCTCGAGCAGCCGGTCGAGCGCGATCGCCGCCTCGACCGGATCTCCCGGCGCCAGCCCGTGAACCTCGGGCTGGCGCTTCCGCCACAACGAGGCGTGCCAGGCGTGGTGCAGCGCCTGCTCGGCGAGGAGCGCCTTCGCCGCCGGCTCGGGCACCGTGGGCACCCAGGCGCCGAGGAGCGAGAAGGTGGCCTCCTCGAGCCGGGCGGCCCGGCTGGTCACCTGGGCCGTGGCCGACAGGTTCACCCTCGGTAGCGGTTGACGATCGGCATGCGCCGATCCTTGCCGAAGGCCTTGGGGGTCACCCGCACCCCGACCGGCGCCTGGCGCCGCTTCCACTCCGCCACGTCGATCATCCGGGTGATGCGCTCGACGACCGCGGGGTCGTGGCCGGCCTCGATGAGGTCGTCGGCGGTCCAGTCCTGCTCGACGTAGGCCTCGACGATCGGGTCGAGCACGTCGTAGGGGGGGAGCGAGTCGGAGTCGCGCTGGTCGGGCCGGAGCTCGGCCGAGGGCGCCTTCAGGAGCACCGAGCCGGGGATGAGGTCGTAGCCGGCCTGCTCGTTCCGGGCCCTGGCCAGTTGGTAGATGGTGGTCTTGGTCAGGTCCTTGATGACCGCGAACCCGCCGGCCATGTCGACGCCGTAGACGGTGGTGTAGCCGACCGCCAGCTCGCTCTTGTTGCCGCAGATGATCACCAGCCAGGACGGGAACTTGTTCGCCAGGGCCATGAGGAGGTTGGCCCGGATGCGCCCCTGCAGGTTCTCCTCGGCGACGCCCGGCTCGAGCCCGGCGAAGGCCGGCGCCAGGAGCTCGAGCGACGCCTGGTAGGCCCCCTCGATGGCGATGGTCCGCAGCTCGACCCCGAGGTTGGCCGCCAGCTTCTCGGCATCCGTGATCGAGGCCTCGCTCGAGTAGCGGGACGGCAGGGCGTAGGGATGCACCCGCTCCGCGCCGAGCGCGTCGACGGCGATGGTGGTGACGAGCGACGAGTCGATCCCGCCCGAGAGGCCGAGCGCCACGTCGGTGAAGCCGTTCTTGCGCACGTAGTCGCGCAGGCCGAGGACGAGCGCCCGGTAGATCTCCTCGGCCGGCGCCAACGGGGGCGACACCACCGGGCCCGGGAGGAGGGGCCGCTCCAGCGGGTTCGACTCGCTCAGCGCGACGACGGGGAGCGGCTCGGACCGGGAGCGGCCCCGAGGGTCGAGCAGCCGCTTGCGGAAGCCGGCCGGCACCTCGACGTCGCAGACGAGGACGGCCTCCTCGAACTGCGGAGCGGCGGCGACGACCTCGCCCTCGGCACTCACGACCATCGACCGGCCGTCGAACACGAGCTCGTCCTGGCCGCCGACCTGGTTCACGTAGACGAGGCCGCAGGAGGCATCGAGGGCCCGGGTGGCGAGCATGCGGACCCGCTCCTCGGCCCGACCGGCCGAGAAGGGCGAGGCGTTCAGGTTGAGGATGAGCTCGGCGCCGCCGGCGGCCTGGGCCGACATCGGCCCGGTGGGGCTCCACACGTCCTCGCAGATGGAGATGCCGACCCGGACCCCGCCCACGAGGAACAGGTCGTAGGACCCGGTGCCCGGCGTGAAGTAGCGCTGCTCGTCGAAGACGCCGTAGTTCGGGAGGAGGCGCTTGCGGTAGACGCCCTGCACGCCGCCCTGGGCGCAGACCGCGGCGGCGTTGTGGAGGTCGAGGCCGGCGTCGACGAAGCCGACCACGGCGACGCACCGCAGCGATCGAGCCGCGATCCGGTCGAGCGCCAGACGGTTGTCCCGCACGAAGCTCGGCTTCAGCAGCAGGTCCTCGGGTGGGTAGCCCGTGACGGCCAGCTCGCCGAAGACGGCGACATCGGCGCCGGCGTGCTCGGCCTCGTCGAGCGCCAGGATGATCCGGTCGGTGTTCCCCTCGAGGTCGCCGACCACCGGGTCGAGCTGGCACAGAGCGACACGGAGCACGTGCATGCCCGCAGGCTAGGTGGCCGATTTCGCCGGGACGTCGACCCGGGCGACCACCACGAGGTGCGCACCGGAGGAGACGAAGCGTCCGGCGCCCCCACGGATCGTCACCAGGTGCCGCTGCATCGCCCCTCGACCGGGGCCCAGCCCGCACGGCTGCGCGCTCGCCCAGCTGCGCATCGACGACGCGACGGGGGGTCGGCCCGTGGGCCGACCCCCCGTTGCGTCCCCTCGTGGTGACGAGGCAGTGCGCCGGCCCGCCGGAGCGGGCCCGACGACTACGAAGCGGAGCAGACGGTGTTCACGATGAGGCGGGTCACCGTGTAGGGGTCCATGTTGGCGTTGGGCCGGCGGTCCTCGATGTAGCCCTTCTGGTCGACCTCGACCTGCCAGGGGATGCGCACCGAGGCGCCCCGGTTCGACACGCCGTAGGAGAACTCGTTCCAGGGGGCGGTCTCGTGGAGGCCGGTGAGGCGGTGCTCGATGCCGAAGCCGTACTGATGGACGTGCTCCTCCCAGTTCTTCCCGAGCGCCTCGCAGGCGGCGATGATCGGCTCGTAGCTCTCCCGCATCTGCTTGGTCGAGTAGTTGGTGTGGCACCCGGCGCCGTTCCAGTCGCCCCGGACGGGCTTCGGGTCGAGGGTCACGGAGATGCCGTGGTCCTCACCGATGCGGTGGAGCAGCCAGCGGGCCACCCACAGCTGATCGGACACCTCGAGGGGGGGCAGCGGCCCGACCTGGAACTCCCACTGGCCGGGCATGACCTCGCCGTTGATGCCGGAGATCTCCAGGCCGGCCTCGATGCAGGCCTCCATGTGGTCCTCGACGAGCGGGCGGCCGTAGATGTCGTCGGCGCCGACCCCGCAGTAGTACGGGCCCTGCGGGCCGGGGTAGCCGCCGGACTCGGGGAAGCCGAGGGGGCGGGTGCCCTTGAAGAGCGTGTACTCCTGCTCGAGGCCGAAGAGCGACTCGAAGTCGGCGTACTTCTCGGAGACCTCGGCGAGCGCGGCACGGGTGTTGGTGTCGTGCGGCGTCATGTCGATGTTGAGCACCTCGGACAGCACGAGGATGTCGTCGCCGCCGCGGATGGGGTCGGCGCAGGTGAACACCGGGCGCAGGACGCGGTCGGAGGCGTGGCCCTCGGCCTGGTTCGTGCTCGACCCGTCGAAGCCCCAGATGGGCGGCTCGGCGCCGTCCTTCAGGATCCTCGTCTTCGAGCGGAGCAGCGGCGTCGGCTCCGTGCCGTCGATCCAGATGTACTCAGCCTTGTAAACCACGTGCTCGTCTCCTCGTCTGATCGGGACAGGTCGTGTCGTGCGGGGACGGCGCCACGCAACCAGGCAGCGATTACCCGGACTTTTCTCGAATGTGAACGGCGCATGAACTGGGCCGGCCCCCCGTCTGGGCCGCGGCGCCAGGATGCCATGATGCGCCCCGTGGAGCGCCAGCAGGACTACGTACTGCGCACGGTGGAGGAGCGCGGGATCCGATTCATCCAGCTCTGGTTCACCGACGTCCTCGGGGTGCCGAAGGCCCTCTCGATCACACCGGCCGAGCTCGAGAACGCCCTCGAGGAGGGCCTGACGTTCGACGGCTCGGCCGTAGACGGCTTCAGCCGGGTGCAGGAGAGCGACGTGCTGGCCCGCCCCGATCCCACCACCTTCCAGATCCTGCCGCTCCAGAGCGCCGGCGGGCCGGTGGCCAAGGTCGTGTGCGACATCCTCGACCTCGACGGCACCCCCTTCGAGGGCGATCCCCGCTGGGTGCTGCGCCGCACGCTCGGCAAGGCCCGCGAGAAGGGCTTCACCTTCTACGCCGCGCCCGAGATCGAGTACTTCTACTTCGGGAGCGACGACCCCTCGAAGCCTCTCGAGCCGCTCGACCGGGGCTCCTACTTCGAGCTCACGGTGGGCGACCTCACGACCGACCTGCGGAAGCGCACGGTCCTCACGCTCGAGGAGATGGGCATCCCCGTCGAGTACTCGCAGCACGAGGACAGCCCGGGCCAGCACGAGATCGACCTCCGTCACACCGATGCCCTCACCATGGCCGACACGGTGATGACAACCCGGCTCGTCGTGAAGGAGATCGCCCGGTCGGCCGGCGTGTACGCCACGTTCATGCCGAAGCCACTGGCCGGCGTGCAGGGGTCGGGCATGCACACCCACTTCTCGCTCTTCGAGGGCGAGACCAACGCCTTCCACGACCCGGACGACGAGCACGGGCTCTCGTCCGTGGCCAAGGGCTTCATCGCCGGGCTCCTGCGCCACGCCCCCGAGCTCACCGCCATCACCAACCCGACGGTCAACTCCTACAAGCGCCTCGTGCCCGGCTACGAGGCGCCCGTCTTCGCGTCCTGGGCCCGCAACAACGCGTCCGTGATCGTCAACGTGCCCCGGTCGAAGCGGAACCGAGCCGAGTCGACCCGCATCGAGTACCGGGCTCCCGACCCCTCGTGCAACCCCTACCTGGCCTACGCCTGCGTGCTGGCCGTCGGCCTGGCCGGCATCGAGCGGGGCTACGAGCTGCCGGCCGAGACGATGGGGAACCTCTTCACCCGCTCCCCGTCCGAGCTCACCGCCGACGGGCTGGCCGCCGTCCCCGGGAACCTCCACGACGCCGTCGCGACCATGGAGAGCTCCGAGCTCCTCAAGGAGACGCTCGGCGACCACGTCTTCGAGTGGTTCGTCCGCAACAAGCACGCCGAGTGGGCCGACTACAAGACCACGGTCAGCCAGTTCGAACTCGACCGCTACTTCCCGAGGCTGTAGGAAGGCAGCTCGTTGGAGCCCCTCCTGCTGTTCCCCGACCCGCCGCCTCCCGAGGTCGTCCAGGCCCTCGACCTGGGTGGCTACCCGTGGAAGTCGGTGGCGTCGATCGAAGCCGCCGTCCGCCTCGAGCCCGACGACGGTTGGGCCGGCGCGCTCGTCTGCGCCGACGTGGACCCGGAGGCCGCCTTCGCCCTCTGCCGGGCCCTGCGGAAGCGGGACATCCCCCTCGAGCCCCTTCTGCTGCTCGTCAACGGCGGCCAGCTCGTCGACCTCGAGCTGCGCGACGACCTCTTCGACGACTTCTGCCTGTCGCCGGTGCGCCAGACCGAGCTGGACGCCCGCCTCAAGCACCTGTTCTGGCGCACGGGCCGGGGCACCCGGCCCGAGCTCATCGAGTACGGGCCGCTCGTGCTGAACCTCGAGACCTACCAGGCCGCCATCGGTGGCCGACCCCTCGACCTCACGTACATGGAGTACGAGCTCCTGAAGTTCCTCGCGTCGCACCCCGGCAAGGTCTTCACCCGGGAGACGCTGCTGTCCAGGGTGTGGGGCTACGACTACTACGGCGGTGCCCGGACCGTCGACGTCCACGTCCGTCGCCTCCGGGCCAAGCTCGGCGAGGAGCAGGCCGCCCTCATCTCGACCGTGCGCTCGGTGGGCTACCGCTTCGGCGAGACCCGCTGGGGCTTCTGACCAGACGTTTCCCCGGTCGACCCGACGCCGCCCGTCCGGCTCCCCGGACCGGCGCGGCTTCTCAGCCGTCGAGGTCGAGCAGCTCCGAGCCCTCGTAGCGGGCGTCGACGTCCTGCTGCAGGGTGGCCCCGAGCGTCGCCGCCAGGAGCGTCATGCTCATCAGGAAGAGCACGGGGAAGGCCACGAGGGCCACGACGATGGCGACGGCTCCGGCCACGGGGTCAGTCTGTCACGGCGCCCGGTGGGCGACGGCCTCGATCTCGACCACGGCGCCGCGGGGCAGGGCGGCCACGCCGATCGACGAGCGGGCCGGGCGGTGGTCGCCGAAGGCTTCCAGGTAGACCTCGTTCATGGCCTCGAAGTCGGCCATGTCGACGAGGAACACGGTCGCCTTGACGACGTCCCGGAGGGAGGCACCGGCCGTGCCGAGCACGGTCGAGAGGTTGGCGAGCGCGGCCGCGGCCTGCTCCCGCACGCCGCCGGCGACGAGCTCGCCGTCGACCAGGCCGAGCTGGCCCGAGACGAAGAGCAGGTCACCGGCCCGGACGACCGGCGTGTACGGACCGATCGGGTGCGCCTCCGCCATCGGTGTCCCCTCGCTCATCCCGCTCGTGCCGGCCCCGTCGGCCAGTCCGGTGGGCAACCCTGCCCGATCCACGCCGACGCCGCCACCGCCGCGAAGACGGCATCGGAGCCGTTGACCGGGTCGGGCCGATCGGGGTCGATCTCGACGACGACCGAGACCGGCGGCATGTCCGCCGGCCGGACGATGCCGAAGGAGCGGACGGTGAGGTCGACCGGCACGCCGTCCGGACCGACGGCCAGGCCCTCCTGGCGCACCCAGCCGAGGGCCATGTGAGCCGCGCCGATGCAGTAGGAGCGGAGCACCACCTCGTCGAGCGGCGCGCCGCAGCGCACCGCCACGTCCACGCCATCCGGGCCCACGAGGGCGGTGGCCACCGCTCCGCCGGGCCCGACCACCGTCACCTCGCGCCGACCCCGCAGCCCGGCCAGGACGACGGCCGCCTCGGCCCAGCCCGCGGCCCGGAGCCGGTCCGACGTCGGCGGTCCGGCCCGCACCACCTCCTCGACGTCGAAGCCGGGCGCGACGCCGCGGATCGCGACCTCGATGCCGGGCGTGGCCACCACCCGGACGACACCCGACCCGTCGGCGCGAGCCCCGATGGCGACGGGCGGTCGCTTGGGCCCGAGGCGCACGGTGTCCTCCCGGGACAGGAGCACCCGCACCGGCCGTCCGGTGGCGTCGGCCAGCGCACGGGCCGCGGCGGGCGCGGGCGACGCCGACTTCCCCCCGAAGCCGCCACCGTTCGCCAGCGGGCTGACCGGCTCGCCACCGGGGCGGCACCACGAGGCGTCGGTCTCGAGGTAGGCGGGCTCGACCCACGAGGTCCGCAGGGTCAGGTCCCAGATCCCCGGCGGGAGCTCCAGGGGCGGCTCGACGGGTACCGTCGATCGCCGGCCCTGGACCTTGCCCGCCGCGCCGCGGGCCTCGGCCAGCGTGGCGCCGAGCGACCAGCCGCCGGCGCCGTCGGGCACGGCCACGAGGGCGTCGTCGGGCGCGGTGTCGTCGGCGAAGCCGACCCGCCCGAGCGGCACGTCGGTGCCCACCCGCTGGGGCGACCGACCCTCGATCGCGGCCCGGCGGGCCGCGGCTTCGAGGTCGCGCACCGGCGCGGCCCGTCCCACCGCCGCCCACGCCTCGCCGATCGTCTGCCAGCCGGTGCACCGGCAGAGGTGGGCGGCCAGGGCCCGGTCGATCGAGGCCCGGTCGGCACCGGGCTCCCGGGCCCGGAGCGACGAGAGCCGGCAGACGATCCCGGGCGTGCAGAACCCGCACTGGGAGCCGCCGGTGGCGACGAAGGCGTCGGCCCAAGCCCCGGCGTCGGCCAGCCCGTCGACGGTCGTGACCCGGCGGCCGGCGACCCGCCGCACCGGGGTCACGCAGGCGACGCGGGCCGCCCCGTCGACCAGCACCGTGCAGCAACCGCACTGCCCCTGGGGGCTGCAGCCGTCCTTGACCGATCGGGCCCCGAGCTGGTCGCGGAGCGCGTCGAGGAGCGAGGTGCCGTCGTCGGCGACGGCCACGGGCCGCCCGTCGAGCTCGAAGGCGACCGGGCCCGCCACGGCGCCGAGGATAGGTTCGCCCCGTGGAGGACCCCGCACCCGCGCCCGTGCTGCTCACCCGCCGCCACCTCCTCGTGGCGGGTGGCGCCGGCCTCCTCGTGGCCACGTCCGGGCTGCTCACCGCCTGCAGCGACCCGGATCCCGACGACTCCGACCCCGACGGCGGAGCGCTCACCCTCTACAAGGTCTTCCAGCTCGAGCAGCCGGTCGGCACCCGCCTGCGGCTGCCCCTCGCCCTCGCCGCCGGCGACGGCAGCCTCGACCTCGACCGGCCGCCCGGCGAGATCACCGTGCGCCTGCGCGGCCCGGCCGGGACCTCGTCGGCGGCCACCACCGTGCGCCGTCGCGACACGGGCATCCCCCGCGGCTACTACCCCGTGTTCGTCGAGCTCTCGACCGCCGGCGCGTGGACGCTCGAGGTCGAGGCCGCCGGCCAGGCCCTGCGGGCGACCGTCGACGCCCACCAGCCCACGGAGCTGGCCTTCGTCACGGGCGTCGGCGAGCCCCTCCCCCGGATCCCGACGCCCACGCCGTCCAACGCCTTGGGCGTGACGCCGATCTGCACGCGCGACCCCGCCTGCCCGTTCCACGCCACGTCGCTCGACGCCGCGCTCGACCTCGGCCGGCCGATCGTGCTGCTCGTCTCGACGCCGGCCCACTGCCAGACGGCGATCTGCGGACCGGTGCTCGACCTCCTGACCCGCCGCCGGGAGGCGCTGGAGCGGGCCGGCGTGAGCGTCATCCACGCCGAGGTGTACACCGACGACAGCGTCCAGACGACGACCAGCACGGTCGACGCATTGGGCCTGACCTTCGAGCCCTCGCTCTTCGTGGCCGACGGGGCCGGGATCGTGCAGGCCCGGCTGGACTACACGTTCGACGCGACGGAGCTGGACGACACGCTGGCCCCGCTCATCGGCTGAGCCCCGCCGAGGAGCAGGCCGGAGGTCCTAGGAGAAGGACTTGCCGCAGCCGCAGGAGCGCTGGGCGTTGGGGTTCTCGATGGCGAAGCCGGCGCCCTGGAGACCGTCCTTGAAGTCGAGCACGGCGCCCTGGAGGAGCTCGGCACTCGAGGGGTCGACCACCACACGCACGCCGTTGACGTCGTGCTTGAGGTCGTCGGCGGCGATGTCGCTGTCGAAGAACATCTCGTAGCTGAAGCCGGAGCACCCACCGGGACGGACGGCGACCCGCAGGCTGAGCTCGGCGTCGCCCTCGGACTCGATGAGGGAGCGGACCTTGTCGGCAGCGCTTTCGGTGAGCGTGATCACGGCGCCGATGCTACCCGGCCACCAGCTCCACGCGGCACGGTGTCCGGTCGACGAGGGTGCCGAACCGGGTGACCTCGGCCCCGCCCAGGGCGGCCACGAAGCCCTCCACCAGGCCGCGGTGGATGTGGCAGACGATCTCGGGGTGCGACTCGGCCAGGTCCGCGAAGGGGCAGTGGGCGAACGCGACCGTCACGCCGGAGTCGTCGGTGGCGAGCGCCGGGTCGTAGCCGAGGTGGTCGAGCTCGGCGACCAGCGCGGCGATGCAGCGGGAGGCGGCATCGTCGTCGTCGGGGTCGTCGGGACCGGTCGGCGCCGTGGCCGGCCCGGCCCCGAGGCGCTCGGCGGCGTCGCGACCCTGGGACCGGCCGATCTCGGCCGCCTCCTCGGGGCCGGCGCCGGCCGATGCTGCCACCTCCACGAGCAGCCGGGCCAGCAGCGGCATGGCCGGTGGCTCGAGCCCGAGCCCGGGCGCGTCGGGGGCGAGGGAGTAGCGGTGGTGGGGCCGGCCGATCGCCCCCCGGCCCTCGGCCTCGACCTGCAGGAGGCCGACCTCCCGCATGCGCTCGAGGTGGGGACGGACCGTGTTCGGGTGCAGGCCGAGCGTCTCGGCCACCTCGGCGGTCGACCGGGGGCGCGGCGACCGGGCCAGCTCCAGGTAGATGGCGTACCGGGTGTTGTCACCCAGCGCCTTGAGGAGGTCGAGGCGGTCGGGAGCCGCGCCGGCGGGCACCGGCGGAGTTTACCTCGGCTCTCCCGGGAGAATCACCGGCGGCTCGGTAGGATCGGCCCGTGCCGACGGCGCCGCCTCCCACCCCCGACGACCTCCTGGGGCTGCTCCGCGGCGTCGTCGACCCCGAGCTCGGCAGCGACGTCGTCGACCTCGGGATGATCCCCTCGGCGGTGGTCGACGAGCACGGCGCCGTCACCGTCACCGTGGCGCTCACCACCCTCGGCTGCCCGCTGCAGGCCCAGCTCCGCAAGGACATCCAGGCCCGGGTGGGCGGGGCCCCCGGCGTGACGGACCTGACGATCGAGTGGGTCGAGATGACCGACGCCGAGCGGAGCGCCACCATGGCGAAGGCCCGCTGGAACGCGGCCCAGCGGGCCGGCGACACGGCGGTCCCGACCACGGCCCGCGTGCTTGCCATCGCCTCGGGCAAGGGCGGCGTGGGCAAGTCGTCCGTCACCGTCAACCTGGCCGCCGGGCTGGCCGACCTGGGCTACGCCGTCGGTGTGCTCGACGCCGACATCGGGGGATTCTCGGTGCCCCGCATGCTGGGCATCGACGGCCGGCTCGCCGGCCACGAGGCCACCGCCACCGAGGCCGCCGAAGGCGCCTCGCCCAAGATCGCGCCGCAGACGAAGGCCATAGGCCGGGGCTACGTCGAGGTCGTGTCGATGGGCCTCCTCGTCGACGACGAGGGGGAGGCCCTCCTCTGGCGGGGCCAGCTGCTCAACCGGGCGCTCCAGCACTTCCTCGAGGACGTGGCCTGGGGCGAGCTCGACTACCTCCTGATCGACATGCCTCCCGGCACCGGCGACGTCCAGATGGGCCTGGCCCGGATGCTCCCCCGCACCGAGGTGGTGCTGGTCACCACCCCGGCACTGGCCGCCCAACGGGTGGCGGCCCGGGCCGCCGACCTGGCCCACAAGACCTACCTCCGCATCGTGGGCGTGGTCGAGAACATGTCGACGTTCACCTGCGACCACGGCCAGACCTACGACCTCTTCGGCGCCGGGGGCGGCCAGGCCCTCGCCGACGAGGTCGGCACCCCGCTGCTGGCGTCGATCCCGCTCGAGGCGTCGGTGGTGGCCGGGGGCGACCTCGGCCGACCGGCGGTGCTCGGACCGGGCCCGGCCGCCGACGCCCTCCGGGAGCTGGTGCGGGTGATCGTCGAGGAGGCGGCGCCGCCCCTCGACCTGGCGTCGTGCTCGGCCCGGCTCCTGGCCCACGTGGAAGAGGCGCTGGCCGCCGCCGACTGAGCGCAGATCGCAGGCAGCCGCGGACAGTTCACGTCCGTCCTGGTCCTCGGTGCCTCCGGCGCCCAGGGAGCGCGGTGCCTCCGGCGCTCAGGGAGCGCGGTGCCTCCGGCGCTCAGGGAGCGCGGTGCCTCCGGCGCTCAGGGAGCGCGGTGCCTCCGGCGCTCAGGGAGCGCGGTGCCTCCGGCGCTCA
>JBFWQW010000078.1:0-13220 GCA_050249235.1 Acidimicrobiia bacterium
GGAGAAGGTGCTCGAGCTCATCGAGCGGAAGGCCTCCGGCGAGGAGACGCTCGTGACGGCGGCCCCGCCCACCGACGCCGGCACCGTGGTCGACCTCATGGCCGCGCTCGAGGCCAGCGTGAAGGAGGCCCGCGACGCCCGGTCGAAGCCGGCCGCGAAGGCCAAGCCGGCGGAGGCCGACGAGAAGGCCGAGCGCTCGGCCTGACCAGCCGGACCGCCCACCCGTGCCCGACGTCGTCGTCGAGGGTCGCACCCTCAGCCTCTCGAACCTGGACAAGGTGCTGTATCCCGCCGTCGGCTTCACCAAGGCGGAGGTGATCGACTACTACGCCCGCATCGGGGCCGTCCTCACCGCCCACTGCGGCGACCGGTTCGTGACCCGGAAGCGCTATCCCGACGGCGTCGACGCCACGCCGTTCTTCGAGAAGAACTGCCCGACGTACCACCCGGACTGGATGTCGACCTCGGACATGGCGACCGACGACGGACCGATCCGGTTCTGCCGCATCGACTCGCTGGCGGCCGTGATCTGGGTGGCGAACCTCGCCGCCCTCGAGCTGCACACCTCGATGGCCCGCAGCGTCGACGCCGACACCCCCACCATGGTGGTCTTCGACCTCGACCCCGGCGAGCCGGCCGGCCTGGTCGACTGCTGCGAGGTGGCCCTGTGGCTCAGGCACGTCTTCGACGACCTCGGGCTGGCGTCGTTCGCAAAGACGTCGGGCTCGAAGGGCCTGCAGGTGTACGTGCCGCTCAACACGCCCACCACCCACGACGCGACGGCCGCCTTCAGCCGGGCCCTGGCCCAGCTGCTGGAGCAGGCCCACCCCGACCGGGTGGTGAGCCTCCAGCGCAAGGAGCTGCGCGTCGGCCGGGTGCTGGTCGACTGGAGCCAGAACTCACGGCACAAGACGACGGTGTGCGCCTACTCGCTGCGGGCCCGGAGCCACCCCACCGTGTCGACGCCGGTCACCTGGGACGAGGTCGAGGCCGCGGCGGACACCCGCTCGGCGGCTTCCCTGGTCTTCGAGACGGCCCAGGTGCTCGAGCGGGTCGCCGCCCACGGCGACCTCTTCGCCCCCACCCTCACGCTCGCCCAGGTGCTGCCCCGCCTCTGAGGACCGGCGCGGAGAGGTCACGTCCGTTCTGGTTCTCGGCTCCTTCGTCGCCGAGAGAGCGCTGCGTTCTCCGCTCTCGGCGCCTCCGGCGCCGGGCCGCTCGGGCCACGGGCGCGCCTGTCGGCGCACCCTCTGACGAGGGTCAGCCGGCACCGAAGAAGCGGGCCGAGCCGTAGGTGAAGATGCCGCCGTCGCGGGCCAGCATCCAGTAGCCGTCGCCGGACCGGGTGGCGGCCATGCCGGTCACCGGCTGGACCAGCGGGAGGGCGCCGGCCGAGCCGTGGAACGGGGCGTCCCCGAAGCTGAAGATCCCGCCGTCGGCCGCCACCAGCCAGTAGCCGGCGCTGCCGGGCGTGGCGGCCATGCCCACCACCGGGCTGTTCAACCGCATCGCACCCGTCGACCCGTAGAACCGGGCGTCCCCGAAGCTGAAGATCCCGCCGTCGGCCGCCACCAGCCAGTAGCCGGCGCCGCTCGGTGTCGACGCCACACCGACGATGGGGAGCGTCAGCGGGAGCCAGGCCACGTTGCCCAGGTCGGCCGCCTCGCCGCCGGCGGCCACGCCGCCGTTGGCCGAGGCGATCCACCAGCCCCGGCCCGATGGTGTCGAGGCCATGCCCACCACCCGCCCGATCGGGGGCGGTGGCGCGGTCGGCTCGGCCGCGCCGCCCCGGGCCGCGACCCCGCCGCCCTCGCTCGCGATCCAGTAGCCGGCATCGGCCGCGGCCACGCCCAGCCCGACCGCCCAGCCGAGCGTCGCCGGCTCGATCGTGTCGACGGCGAGCCGGCGCTGGCCCTGCGTCGTGCAGCTGCCGGCGGCCACGCAGGCGGGGTAGGCCGGATAGGTCGTGTGGGGCGCGTTCCACCAGTGGTAGGCGAGCCGGAGCTTGCCGGCCGCGTCGACGAACGCCGACGGGCCGCCCGGTCCGAGCCGGTCGCCGCTGCTGGCGATGATCGGGTTGGTGTCGAGCTTCGTACACGGACCGAGGACGCTCGAGCAGGTGGCCATGCCGATGGCGTAGGCCGGGGTCTGGAAGTCGTTGGCCGAGTAGAAGAGGTAGAGCTGGCCCCGGTAGCGCACCATCGACGGGCTCTCGATCAGGTTGCCCTCCCACGCCTGGGACGTGTGCAGGATCGAGACCTGGGTCGAGCCGGGGGCGAAGGACGTGCCGCTCGGCGCCAGCTGGCGGGCCCAGATGTGGGTGGGGGCCAGACCCGGCACTCCCTCGCTCTTCCAGATCAACCACGGGGTGCCGTCGACGTCGACGAAGGGCTGGGGGTCGATCGAGCCGTTCGGGTCGCTGTCGCAGACGAGCGGCCCGCTGGTGTTGTCCGTGAACGGGCCGAGCGGGCTCGAGGCGGTGGCAACCGAGATGCAGAACCGGTGGGACTGGAGGCTGACCCGGGCCGTGTAGAAGGCCACGTACTGCCCGCCGATGGCGGCGACGCCCGGGGCCCAGATCTCCTTGCGCATCCGCTCGGTCCCGGGGTGCTCGGCGGCCCAGGACGCCGGGTACGGGAGGGCGTCGTTGAAGTACGGGTCGCCGTTCAGCGGCGGGCCTGGGTTGTAGGCGGGCCGGGCGGTCCAGTGCACCAGGTCGGTCGAGCTCATCACCGGCAGGTACGAGCCGCCGGTGGGCGTGGCGTAGGCGTAGTAGGTGCTCCCGACCCGCATCACGCTCGGGTCGGGGAAGTTCTGCGTGTAGATCGACCCGGGCCGGAACCACGGCGCACCGGCGTAGGCGCCGGCCGACGGCGGGCTCAGCAGCGAGGACCCGACGAGGGCGACGGCGCTGAGCAGCGCCAGCGCCACGATCGCGAGGGGACGGAAGCCCGCGCCCGACACCCGCCCGTTCCGCGCCACCGTCCGATGTTCGGCATCCACGACCCCGATCTTGAGCGATGGCGGCCGGCGCCGCGGGTCGGTCGCCGGGAGCCCACCGCCGAGCGCACCGATCTCCGTCGACCGGCCCGGAACGATGCCGGCTGCGTCGACGACGAACGGGAAGGGTGCCGGTCGCACCCGGCCGTCGGGGATCGTGCTCAGGGCGCCGGTGCCACCGCGGCGGGCGTCAGGAGGGTCCGCCAGCCGTCGGCCCGGATGCCGAGGCGGGCCAGCTCGTCGGCACCCGTCTCGTCGCCGAGCAGGACCGTCCGGGCCAGGCCGACGATGGCCGCGGTCAGACGGTCGTCGGTGTCCTCGAGCACGCGGTCGGCGTGGCGAAGGGCGGCCCGCACCCCTTCCCGGTCGTCGCAGGCCGATGCCAGCTCGGCCTCGGCGAGGTCGGCCAGCACGAGGTCGTGGTAGACGGCACCGCCGAGGCCCCGCACCAGGTCGATCGTCGCCCGCGCCTCCTCCGGGCGCCCGGCCACCGCCAGCACGAGAGCCCGGATGGCGAGCACCGAGGGCCGCTCGGTGTCGCCGGCGTGGAGGAAGTCGGCCGCTTCGCCGGCCCGGCCGAGCTGGGCCAGGGCCAGACCCCGCACCTCTTCGTCCTGGAGCGCGTAGCCGGTCGGCAGGTGCCCCGACCCGACCGCCACCGGCGGGCCGTCGAGCTCGGGCGGGTCGCCCAGCTCCACCCGGTGCTCGGCCGCCATCAGCAGCGGCACCTGGCGGTCGACCGACGTGGCCGGCAGCGCCTCGGCCATCACCGCCGTCTCGGCCACGAACGCGGCGGCCTCGTCGATGCGTCCCGCCCGGCGCAGCGCCCGGGCCAGCGGCCCGATGGCCCGGGCCCACCGGAACCAGTCGCTGGTGGCCCAGTAGGCGTCGTGGGCCCGCCGCAGCATGTCCGTGGCGCTGTCGACCTTGCCCTGGCGGAGGCGGATGAGGCCGAGCACGAGCTGGGTGGTGGCGGTCGACCAGGCGTCCCCTTCGAGGGGACCCTCCACGAGGAGCCGCTCGGCCAGCTCCTCGGCCGCGATCGTGTCGCCCCGGCTGTGCAGGACGATCGCCAGGAGGCCGGAGGCCCACAGCTCGCCGGACCGGTCGCCGATCTCGGCGAACAGCTCCCGGGAGGCGTGGAGCCGCTCCTCGGCGAGCACCAGCTGGCCCCGGTGGAACGAGATGAGCGCCAGGTTCTGCAGCGCCCAGGCCATCCCCCGGGCCACCTTCACCTCCCGGAACGCGGCGAGGGCCTCGAGGATGGGTGGCTCGGCGCGGTCGAAGTCGCCGGCGTAGACGTGGGTCCAACCGATCCGGCGCAGGGCCGACGCCTCGCCCCGGCGGTCGCCGATCTCCCGCCACAGCACCACTGCCCGCTCGAGGACGGCGATGGCCTCGTCGAGCAGGCCCCGGTTGCGCAGCACGTCGCCCCGCACGACGAGGGCCCTGGCCAGCGCGACGTCGTCGTGCACCTCGACGGCCTCCCGCTCGACGGCGTCGAGGTCGGCGGCGGCGGCGTCGTTCTCCCGGAGGGCGGTACGGGCCCGGGCCCGCCCGATGAGCGCGTGCCGGCGGGCCCCGCCGGCGTCGTCGCCGAGAAGGGTGACCATGCGGTCGAAGAGCCGCTTCGACGCGGTGTAGACCTCACGGTCGTCGGCCCGCTGGGCCGCCCGCTGGAGGGCGACCAGCGCCGTCTCCCGCACGTTCTCCGGCACGCCCTCGAGGTCGCCGAGGTCGGCGGCGAGCTCGGCCGCCGACGCCCAGTGGTGGGCGATCTCCTCGAGGAACTCGTCGACGCGGTCGCGGCGGGACGACTCGTCCTCCACCCAGGCGGCCAGTCGCACGTGACGCTTGGCCCGCTCGGCGCGGGCCAACGTGTTGTACGCGACCTCGCGGATGAGGTCGGAGTGGAACCCGCAGGTCTCCCCGTCGATCTCGACCAGGTCCTTCCGGGCCAGCTCCCGCAGGGCCCGCTGGACCGAGGCGGCGTCGGTCCGGGCCTCGCCGAGGGCGACGAGCGCCGCCATCGAGCCCCGGCGGCCGAGCACGGCCAGGTCGTCGAGCGCGGCCCGCTCGTCGGGGGGCAGGGCGTCGAGGCGGGCCGCGACGAGGCCACGGAGGTTGGCGGGGAGCGAGCCGAACGACAGCGGCGGCAGCTCCCCGCCCTCCTTGAGCAGGGCGGCCATCTCCTCCAGGAAGAGGGCGTTGCCCCCGGCCCGGTCGAGCATCTCGCGGCGCAGCGCCGGACCAGGGTCGCGGCCGAGGATCGCCACCAGCAGCTCGCCGGCCGCCTCGTCGCCCAGGGGGTCGAGCATCACCTCGATCTGGTTGGCGCCCTCGACCTTCGGGCGCCAGCGCTCGGTGAGCTCGGGCCGGCCGGTGAGGAGGACGACCAGGGGGATGCGGCCGACGCCGTCGAGGAGCCGCTCGACCAGGAGAAGCACCTGGTCGTCGGCCCACTGGGCGTCGCCGAAGACGAGCAGGAGGGGCTGGCGCTCGGCCAAGCCGTGGAAGAAGGTCCGGGCCGCGGCGACGGCCTCCTCCCTCGCCCGGCTCGGGTCGACGTCGGTGAGCCGGCCGTCGACGCCCATGAGGTAGAGCAGGCCGTCGGACACCCGGATGGCGTCGGGGTCGTCGGGCCCGGTGGCGAGCGCCCCGGCCACGGCCTCGATGCACTTGGCGCGGGCCCGGCTGGCGTCGTCGTCGGTGATCCCGCAAGCCGAGCGGAGCATCTCCGCGACCGACCACCAGACCGTGGTCGGGCCGTAGGGAAGGTTGCGGCCGATCAGCTCGCGCATGCCGAGGTCGTGGATCGCGGTCCGGATGACCTCGGTGGCGAGGCGGCTCTTCCCGACCCCGGCCTCGCCCGAGATGAGCAGGAGCACCGGCCGGCGGTTGCCGAGCGCCGACCGCAGCGCGCTGGTGAGGAGGCCGAGCTCGGCGTCGCGGCCGATGAGCGGGATCCCCAGGTCCCGGGGCCGGTTGCCGGGCGCCACGAGGGCCTCGACCGCCTGCCAGGCCTCGACCGTGGCGCCCCGGCCCCGGGCGTGGAGCTCGCCCAGGGGCTCGTAGCGGAACGTGCCGGCGGTGGCGGCCCGGGTCTCGGGTCCGACGATCACCTGGCCGGGCAGGGCGAGGGTCTGGAGCCGGCTGGCGGTGTTCACGACGTCACCCATGGCGGTGTAGTCGCCGCCGGCCCGCAGCGAGCCGACCAGGACCTCGCCGGTGTTGACGCCGATGCGCATGCGCAGGTCGGTGCCGAGCTCGGCCGCCACCTCGCCGATCGACTCCTGCATGCGCAAGGCCGAGCGCACGGCCCGCTCGGCGTCGTCCTCGTGGGCCACGGGCGCGCCGAAGAGCGCCAGCAGCCCGTCGCCGACCACCTTGTCGACGTGGCCCCCGAAGCTCGTCACGTCGGCCGCCAGCCGCTCGAAGCACCGGTCGACCAGGTGCTTCACCTCTTCGGGATCGCGGGACTCCGAGAGGGCCGTGAACCCGACGATGTCGGCGAAGAGGACCGTGGCCACCCGTCGCTCGTCGGCGGTGGTGTGGAGTGCATGACCGCAGGATGGGCAGAAGCGCGCCGCGGGCGGGACCTCGGCCGCGCACGACGGGCACGTCATCGCCGCGAGGATAGGACCGGACGCTCCGTCCCTGGTCGTCCCACCTCTCCCAGCCGACCCCCGCACCCCCCACCACGAGATGGCGGTCCCGTCGGTGCGGACGGGGCAAGATCTTCCCGTCTCCGGACGTCCGGACCGGGGAACACCCATCGAACCCGGGCTCGACCTCCTGTCGGGCCAGGACCCCCATCGACCCAGGAGCCCCTCCCTTGCCAGCGAGAGCCGAAGCACGCGCCGAGAACGCCCGCAAGGTCTACGGACGGGGCGACACGGAGGTCGTCGCCCTCGACGACGTCACCGTCGAGTTCGAGACCGGTCGCTTCACGGCCATCATGGGCCCGTCGGGCTCCGGCAAGTCCACGCTGATGCACTGCATCGCCGGCCTCGACGACCTCACCAGCGGGCGGGTCTTCGTCGGCGACACCGACCTCACGACGCTGTCGGAGAAGCAGCTCACCCTCCTGCGCCGCGAGAAGATCGGCTTCGTCTTCCAGGCCTTCAACCTCGTGCCCACGCTGAACGCCAGCGAGAACATCACGCTGCCGGTCGACCTGGCCGGTCGCGATGTCGACCGCGAGTGGCTCGACACGGTGATCCGCACCGTCGGCCTCGGCGACCGCCTCAGGCACCGGCCGAGCGAGCTCTCGGGCGGCCAGCAGCAGCGGGTGGCGGTGGCCCGGGCAATGGCCAGCCGGCCGTCGATCATCTTCGCCGACGAGCCCACCGGCAACCTCGACTCCACGTCCGGGGGTGAGATCCTCACGTTCATGCGCCAGGCCGTGGTCGACCTCGGCCAGACGATCGTGGTGGTCACCCACGACCCGGTGGCGGCCTCGTACGCCAGCCGCATCGTGTTCCTCGCCGATGGCCGCATCGTCGACGAGCTCCTCGACCCCACCGTGGCGACCGTGACCCAGCGCCTCGTCAGCCTGGGGGACTGAGCCGTGCTCCGGTTCACGATCAAGAACCTCCTCGCCCGGAAGTTCCGCCTGGTGACGACCGGTTCCGCCGTGCTGATCGGCGTCGCCTTCATGGCCGGCGGGCTGGTGCTGAGCGACACCATCGGGAGGGCCTTCGACAACCTCTTCGCCAAGCTCGGCGAGGAGACCGACGCCGTGGTGCGCTCGTCCGACACGGTCGACAGCGACTTCGGCGAGGTGCGGGGCCGGATCGACGCGTCGATCATCGACACCGTCCGTGACGTCGACGGGGTCGACAAGGTCGCGCCCTCGATCGCGTCGTTCCGGGCCCAGATCATCAACCCCGAGGGCGAGGAGGTCGGCCCCTCGGCCGGCGCCGGCCCGCCGACCATCGGCGACGTGTGGAACGGCGACGACGAGCTCTCCGGCGGGCGCGTCGTGGACGGGCGGGCGCCGGCGTCCGACGACGAGGTGGTGATCGACAGGGCCAGCGCCGAGGACGGCGACATCGAGGTCGGCGAGACGATCACGGTGTCGACGAAGGTCGGCGTGCTGCCCTACGAGGTCGTCGGGTTGATCGGCTTCGAGCAGCTCAACAGCATCGGCGGGGCCAGCTTCGTCGGCTTCACCTTCGACGCCGCGCAGGAGGTGCTCGGCGAGGCCGGCAAGGTCGACTCGGTCGCGGTCAGCGCCGAGGACGGCGTCTCCCAGGACGAGCTCCGCGACCGGCTGGCCGAGGTCGTCCCCGCGGGCGTCGAGGTCGTGACCGGCCAGACCGTGGTCGAGGAGAACCAGGACGCCATCGGCGACAACTTCGGGTTCTTCGACATCCTCGTGAACGTCTTCGCCGGCATCGCCCTCTTCGTCGGCTCGTTCATCATCTACAACACCTTCTCGATCCTCGTCGCCCAGCGGACGAGGGAGATGGCGCTGCTGCGGGCCATCGGCGCCAGCCGCCGCCAGGTGCTCGGCGCCCTCCTCGCCGAAGCGGTCGTGGTGGGCCTCCTCGCTTCCCTGCTCGGCCTGCTCGGCGGCCTCGGCCTGGCCGCGCTCCTCCTCAACGTCCTCGAGTCCGTCGGCTTCGAGCTGCCGTCGCAGGGCTACGTGCTCACCTCGGCGACGGTCGTGACGACCGTGGTCGTGGGCGTCGGCGTCACCGTGGTGGCCGCCGTCTTCCCCGCCTGGCGGGGCGCCTCGGTGCCGCCGCTGGCGGCGATGCGCGACGTGGCGCTCGAGGACCGCGGCAGCTCGCGGATCCGCCTCGGGCTCGGCACGCTCGTCACGGTCGGCGGCGTCGCCCTGGTACTGGCCGGGCTCTTCGGCGCCGACGTCGTCCAGACCGGCTTCGGCGTGGCGCTGGTGTTCCTCGGCGTGGCCGCCCTCGGCCCCGTCTTCGCCCGTCCCATGGTGGCCTTCCTCGGCTGGCCGGTGGCCCGCTACCGGGGCGTCACCGGCCGGCTGGCCCGCGAGAACGCCATGCGCAACCCGAAGCGCACCTCCCGGACGGCCGCCGCCCTCCTCATCGGCGTGGCGCTGGTGGGCACGATCACGATCGTGGCCTCCTCGGTGAAGGCGTCGTTCAAAGACATCTTCGAGGACCAGTTCACGAGCGACTTCGTCGTCTCCGCCGGGCAGTTCGGCGCCGGCGGGGTGAGCCCCCAGCTCGCGGGCGAGCTGGCCGACCGGCCCGAGCTCGACACGGTCGCCCCGCTCCGCTTCGCCCCCGGCACCTTCGACGGCGAGGACGGCCTGATCGCCGCCATCGGGTCGGAGGCGGTCGGCGACCTCTTCGACATCGGGGTGGTGGCGGGCGACGCCGACGACCTCGACGACGACGGGTTGGCGGTGCTCCGGGAGAAGGCCGAAGACGAAGGCTGGGAGCTCGGCACCAGGGTCCCCGTGAAGTTCCCGGGCACCGCCGAGTTCGAGGCGACGGTGGCGCTCATCTACACCAAGGACGAGGTGACCGGCGCCTATTTCTTCGGGCTGCCCGCCTTCGACGCCCACGTGGCCGACAACTACGACTCGACGATCTACGTGAGCGTGGCCGACGGCGTGGACTTCGACGACGCCCGGGCGGCCATCGAGGAGGTCAGCGAGCCGTACCCGAGCATCAGCGTGGAGGACCGCGAGGAGTTCGTCGAGACCAACCTCAGCTCGATCAACATCGTCCTGAACATCATCTACGCCCTGCTGTTCCTCTCCGTGCTCATCGCCCTGCTCGGCATCACGAACACCCTGGCCCTGTCCATCGTCGAGCGGACCCGGGAGCTCGGCCTGCTCCGCGCCGTGGGCATGACCCGGCGCCAGATGCGGGGCAGCGTGCGGTGGGAGGCGGTCCTGATCGCCCTCTTCGGCACGATCGGCGGCCTCGGCGTGGGCGTCTTCTTCGGCTGGGCCATCTTCAAGGCCCTCGAGGAGGAGGGCTTCAAGATCTTCGCCGTGCCCTTCGGGCAGCTGTTCGTCATCGCCGTCATCGGCTCGGTGGCCGGCGTGCTGGCTGCGCTGCTGCCGGCCCGCCGGGCGGCCCGGCTCGACATCCTGACGGCGATCGCGTCCGACTGAGGATGCCCTCGGAGTGACGGCCAGCCGCCCGAACGTTGTCGCGCACCGCACCCCGGAGGTGCGGTGCGCGACAAAGAACCGGGGGGCTGCCGTCAGCCTCGGCTGGCGCGGTCCAGCCCACCCAGCCGGGTGACCTCGAAGGCGGCGAGGGCCAGGCCGGCGCCGGCGGCCAGGCAGACCACGACGGCGGCCCGGTAGAGCGGGTCGGGCACGGACACCGACAGCTCGGCGTAGCCGAGGTCGGCCAGCTCGGCGCCGCCCACGAGCGCCACGAGCAGCCCGGCCATGCCGGCCACCCAGGCGCCGTCGAAGCGGGCCGTCCAGCCGAGGGCGAGGCCGGCCGCGAGCGCCCCGCTCCAGGCGAGGGGGGCCCCGGCGCCGGCGGCCACCACCGCCGACCCGAGACCGGCCGCCACCAGGCCGCCGAGGAGCAGCCGGCGGCGGGCCCCGGCCCGGCGGGACCAGGCCGCCCCGCCGGCACCGAGCAGGACCAGGCCGAGCGCCCACCACGGCCAGCGGGCGGGCGGCCTCACGGCCACCAGCGCCCCCCTGATCACGACCGGCCGGCCGTCCACCAGCAGCTCGATCTCCCAGTCGAGGCGGCCCCCGATCTGACCCATCCGGTGGAGCCGGTGGTCGTGCCAGCTGGCCTCGCCGTCCTCGGCCACGACCACCCAGCGGGGCTCGGCGTCGGCGTCGGCTGGTGCTGTGCCGGTGCCGGTGCCGGTGAGGGAGCGGTTGAGCTCGGCGGACGGCGACCGCTGGTTCTCCGACACCACGCCGCCGAGCACCCGAAGGTAGGGCTCGCCGGCGTAGCCGAGCACGACCACCTCGCCGGCGCCCGCGGCCCGGACCGTGATCGACCCGGTGCCGCCCACCTGCACGTCGATGCCCGTCGTGGGCGGGTCGACCTCGAGCAGGTCGACGCGGTCGTTGCTGCGCTGGACGCCCCCGTGGGCCGATGCAGGAGCGGCCGTCGCCACCGCCGAGAGGCCGACGACGATCGAGAGCACGGCCCCGGCAGCCGCCCTGCGGCGCCGGCGGGCGATGCCACCACGCTGCCCCGGGTCGGCCAGGCTGGTCACGTGAGGACGGTAGGTGAGGCTCCCCGGCACCCACCCCATCGGCCCGCCGGGGTCGGCCGGCGCCGGTGGGCGACCCGGCTCGCCGCCACCCTCGCGGTCGCCGCGGCCGGCCTCCTTGTCACTGCCACCCCGGCCGGCGCCCACGCCACCCTCGAGACGACCGATCCCCCGCTCGGCGCCACCCTCACCGAGCCCCCCACGTCGGTCGAGGTGACGTTCTCCGAGCCCGTCCGGGCCCCGACCGGCTCGGTCCGGCTCCACGACGCCGGGGGCAAGGTGGTGCGGGCCGGGGAGATCGAGCGGGAGGACGGCGGCCGCACCCTGCGCCTCGACGTGGGCGACCTGCCCGACGGGGGCTACGTCCTGTCCTGGCGGGTCGTCTCGGTCGACGGCCACCCGGTGAGCGGGGGCGTCACCTGGCGGGTCGGCACCGCCAGCCAGGAGGTCGACCGGGGCGTGCTCCGGGAGGTGCTCGCCGGGGAGGACGGCGACCCGGCGGTGGGAACGGCCGCCGCGGTCGCGCGGGCCGGGTTGTTCGCCGGCCTGGTGCTGCTCGTCGGCGGCTGGGCCTTCGCCGCCACCGCCGGCCGGCCGCGGGACGGGGAGCCCCTCGTCGCCGGACGACCCCGGCGCCGGCTCCTGGCCGGCGGCTGGGCCGCGGCCGTCGTCGCCACGGTCGCCGGGCTCGGCCTCCAGGGCGCCGACGTGCAGGGTCTCGGCCTGGGCGACGCCGTCCGGCCCTCGGTCGCCGGCGAGGTGCTCGGCACGGACTACGGCCGGGCCGCCCTGGCCCGCCTGGTGCTCCTCGGCCTGGCCCTCGTGGTCCTCGTGGTCCGCCGACCGTGGCGGCTCGAACGACTGGGCCGAGCCGCCCTGGCCGTGGGCCTGCTCGTCACCGTCGCCTACGCCGGCCACGCCCGCACCGGCCGCTGGACGGCCCTGGCCCAGCCCCTGGACGTGGCCCACCTGCTCGCCGGCGCGGTGTGGCTCGGCGGGCTCGCCGCCCTCCTGGTCTCGCTGCGCCCCGATCAGGGGGACGACCTCGACGACGGGGAGGTGGCCGACGTCGAAGGGCCGGTGGTCTCGGTCGCCCGCCGGTTCTCGACCGTCGCCCTCGTTGCCGTCGGGGTGGTGCTGGTCACGGGCGTGGTGCAGGGCATCCGCCAGACGGGCGGGCTCGACGGGCTCCGAGAGACCACCTACGGGCAACTGCTCACGGCCAAGGCCATCGCCGTCGTCGCCCTCCTGGTGCTGGGCTATCTCAGCCGGACCGCCTTGCGGGCCCGGGACGACGGCACCCTCCCCCGCCTGCGCCAGTCCGTCGCCGGCGAGGCGGCCATGGCGGCAGTGGTGCTGGCCGTCACCTCGTTCCTCGTCGCCGCCAACCCGTCGGAGGCCGGCCCGGTCGCCGGCTTCTCGGACGACCGGGTCGTCGACGGCACGGTGTTCCAGGTGATCGTCGCGCCCGACCGGGCGGGGCCGGTCGACATCCACCTCTACGTCCAGGACCCCGCCGCCGGGCTCACCGGCGCGCAGGACGCGACCGCCGTGCTCTCGCTCCCCGAGAAGGACGTCGAGGGCATCGGCGTGCCCCTGGCGCCCGCCGGCCGGAACCACTTCTCTGCTAACGATGTCGACGTGCCGATCAAGGGCGACTGGCGCCTCACGATCGAGGTCCGCATCGGCGAGCTCACGCAGCGGACCGCCACGTTCACCGTCCCGATCCGATGAGCGGCTGGCTCCGCCACGGCGCCGTCGCCGCCCTCGTCGTCGCCATCGGCGTCGTGCTGCCCGCCCCGCCGGTCTGGGCCGCGGCCGAGGTGGTCGCGGCCGAGGTGCTCGCGTCCGAGGTGGTCGCGGCCGAGAGCACCACGACGACGAGGCCGCCGAACGACGGAGGGCTCCTGAGCGGCGACCGGGGAGAGTCGACCGACGCCGTCTCGGGCGTCGTGGGCGTCGTCCTGGCCGGCTTCGGCGTCGCGTCGCTCTTGGGCTTCGGCGTGTTCGCGGCCCGCCAGGCCCAG
>JBFWQW010000079.1:0-13131 GCA_050249235.1 Acidimicrobiia bacterium
GGAGATCGTCGCCGTAGCGCTCGGCCTTGACGGGCCCGAGACCCGGCTGGGCGAGGAGCGTGGCCCGGCTGTCGGGCCGGGCCTCGGCCACGGCCGCCAGGGTGGTGTCGTGGAAGATCCCGTAGGCCGGGACGCCGGCGGCCCGGGCCGCGCCGGACCGCCAGGCCTTCAGGGCGGCCAGGACGGCTGGATCGGCGTCGTCGCCGACCATGGGCCTCCCGGGCGTGCCACGGCGCCGGCGGCCGTCGCCGGCGCGGAGCCGGCGACGCTCCTCGCTGATACGGGCCACCTGGTCGGCCATCGAACCGCCGCCGGCGAGGGCCCGGCGGGCGGCCTCGATGTCGTCGAGCCAGGGCGAGGGCTGGCGGGGCACGGTCCGGTCGCCGAAGGTGCGCTCGGCCGCCCAGGTGCAGTGCAGCTCCTCCTCCGCCCGGGTGACGGCGACGTAGAGCAGGCGGCGCTCCTCGTCGACGGCGTCGTCGGTCTTGGCGTGGCCGATGGGAACGAGCCCCCGCTCCAGGCCGGCGAGGAAGACGACCGGCCATTCGAGGCCCTTGGCGGCGTGAAAGCTGGCCAGCTCGACGGCGTCGCGCCGGCTGGCGGTGTCGTCGCCCAGGGCGGTGGCCAGCCAGGAGACGAACCCGTCCACGGAGGCTTCGGGGTCGAGCGCGAGGTGCTCGTCGGCGAGGCGCACGAGCTCGGCCAGCACGGCCTGGCGCTCGGCTGCCGGGCCGTCGAGCTCGGCACCCGGCTCGTCGTGCGGTTCGTCGTCCACCCCGGCGGACGAGGACCGGCCGGACGGCGGCGCGCCGCCGGCCCCCTCGGCGGCCGTGGCGGCGAGGTGCAGCCCGGTGCGGAGGTCGGTGAGGGCGACCCGGAGCGGGCCGCGACCGCGGCGGAGGTCGGCCAGGGCGGCCTGCACCTCGGGACGCTGCAGGAAGCTGCCGCCGCCCCGGACCCGGAACGGGATGCCGACGGCGCGGAGCTCCTCCTGGATCGTGACCAACTGGGCGTTCGTGCGGGCCAGCACGGCGATGTGGCGCCAGGGGGTGCCCGGGCGGTGGCGGGCCCGCACCGACCGGGCCAGGCCCCGGGCCTCGTCGCGCTCGGTGGCGAAGGCCTGGACGCTGGGGACCGGCCCGTCGGCCCGGTGCGGGCGCAGGGCGGTGGTGACGCCGCCGCCGCCCAGGACGCCGGCCGCCACGGTGAGGATCTGGGGGCTCGAGCGGAAGTTGTCGTCGAGCTCGACGACGGTGGCGCCGGGCTCGCGGCGGGCGAGGTCGCGCAGGTAGGCCGGATCGGCGCCGTTCCACCCGTAGATGGCCTGGTTGGGATCGCCGACGACGCACAGGTCGGGCCGGTCGCCCCGCCACACGCCGAGGAGGGCGGCCTGGACGGGGTTGAGGTCCTGGAACTCGTCGACGAACAGGTGGCGGAAGCGCCACCGCTGGGCGGCGGCGAAGGCCGGGTCGGCGAACGCGTCGACGCAATGGAGGAGGAGGTCGTCGAAGTCGACCATGCCCCGGCGGCGCTTCTCGTCCTCGTAGCGGGCGTAGATCCCGGCCATGGCGCCGACCGGGAGCGGGGGCCTGCGACCGGCCAGCAGGGCGGCGGCCTCGTAGGCGTCGGGCCGGAGGTGCCGGGCCTTGGCCCACTCGATCTCGGACACCAGGTCGATCGGCTGGACGTGGGCGTCGCGGTCGCCCCGGGGGCCGACCAGGCGGGCGACGAAGCCGACCTTGCGGTCGAGCAGGGTGGGCGGGGTGGCGCCGGTGTCGGCCCACCGCCGGCGGAGCTGGGCGTAGGCGATGGCGTGGAAGGTGCCGGCCGCGACCGCGTCACGCACGCCGAGGGCCGACAGCCGGCTGCGGAGCTCGCCGGCCGCCTTGCGGGTGAACGTGAGGGCCAGCACGTGGCGGGGATCGGCGTCGCCCGTCGCCACCCGGTAGGCGATCCGGCGGGTGAGGACGCGGGTCTTCCCCGATCCGGCGCCGGCGAGGATCACGAGGGGCGCGCCGTCGCTGGTGACGGCCCGCACCTGGGCCTCGGTGAGCCCGTCGAGCAGGGACGCCGCCTCCGGCCGCGCCGCCAGCCCGCCCGCCGGGGCGGTGCCGGGACGGGTGGCGGCGATCGATCGGCCGGGGCCCATCGGCCCGAGCTGCGGTGGTCTCGCTCCCATGCGAGCGAACGTACGGCGGGGGTGTGACAGCGGCGTGGATGGTCGGCCGCGCGAGACTCCTCCCTGCCCATGGCTCCCGGTCCCGCCCCCCGCACCCGTCCCGGCTCCCGGCCCTGGCCGTGGATCGGCGCCGTCGCGGTCGTCCTGGTGGCGCTCGTGGTCGCCGTGCTCGCGGGCGGCGGCGGGGACGACGACGGGTCGCCGGCCGCCACCCAGGGGCTCGACCAGACCGCCCCGGTGACGGTGACGGGCACGGCGCTGCCCACGCTGGAGGACGGCACCGACACCGCCGTCGGCCGGACGGCGCCGGTGCTGGCCGGCACGTCGTTCGACGGCTCGCCGATCACGATCGGTCCCGGCCGGCCGGCCGTCGTGGTCTTCCTGGCCCACTGGTGCCCCCACTGCCAGCGCGAGGTGCCCGTCCTCGTGGAGCACTTCGAGGAGACCGGGCTCCCCACGGGCGTCGACGTCGTCGCGGTGGCCACCGCCACGACCGCCGATCGGCCCAACTACCCACCGTCGTCCTGGCTCGAGGGCGAGGAATGGCCGGCACCGGTGCTCGTCGATTCGGCCGACGGCGACGCCGCCGAGGCCTTCGGGCTCCCCGGCTTCCCCTACGCAGTCGGCCTCGACGCCTCCGGGAAGGTGGTGGGGCGCCTCTCGGGCGAGTTCTCGGCGGCCCAGTTCGACGCGCTGGTGGCCCGGGCGAGGGCCTGACCGGGCCCAGCGCCCCGGCCGTCCCGCATCGACGGCGCGCGGTTCGCGGTCCGGGCTGGTAGGACTCGCGGCGTGAGTGGCGACGCGCGCCCCGCGCACGGGCACGACCACGACCACGGCGGAGCGGCCGACGATCACGGCCACGACGATCACGGCCACGACGAGCACGGGCGCGACGACCACGGCCACGACGACCACGGCCACGACGGCCCGGCCCGACCGCACGGCCACGGCCACGACCACGCCGCCGACTACCGGCGGGCCGGCGCCCGCCACGCCGGCCGGCTGGCCGCCGCCTTCGCGATCGTCGCCGTCGTGCTCGTCGTGGAGGTGGTGGTCGGCCTCGCCGCCGACTCGCTGGCCCTGCTGTCGGACGCCGGCCACATGGCCACCGACGCGCTGGGCCTCGGCATGGCGCTGGCCGCCATCCACCTCGCCTCGCGGGGCGGCCAGCGCTCCGGTCGCTCGTTCGGCCTCTACCGGCTCGAGATCCTCGCCGCCCTGGCCAACGCCCTCCTGCTGTTCGGCGTGGCCGTGTACGTGGCCGTCGAGGCCGTGTCGCGGCTGGATGCCGACGGGACGCCCGACGGCCTCCCTGTGCTGGTGGCGGCCACCGTCGGCCTGGTGGCCAACCTGGCGGCGTTCCGCCTGCTGCAACCGGGCGCCGCCGAGAGCGTCAACGTGCGGGGCGCCTACCTCGAGGTGCTGGCCGACCTGGTCGGGTCGGTGGGCGTCCTCGTGGCGGCGGCGGTCTTCACCCTCACCGGGTGGGGATGGGTCGACCCGGTGGTGGGCGCCGGCCTCGGGCTCTGGATCCTTCCCCGCACGTGGCGGCTGGCGGCCGACGCCCTGCGGGTGCTGGTGCAGGCCGCACCGGGCCACGTCGACCTGACGAGGCTCGCCACCGACCTCGGAGGGCTCGAGGGCGTCATCGACGTCCACGACCTGCACGTCTGGACACTCACGTCGGAGATGGAGGTCGCCACCGCCCACCTGGTGGTGGCGAGGGTGGACGACTCCCACGCCGTGCTCGACCGGGCTCGGGCCCTGCTCGCCGACCGCTACGGCATCACCCACGCCACCCTCCAGGTGGAGCCGGCCGACCACCTCGGCTGCGACGCCGTCAGCTGGTAGGGACGGGGACCTCCTCCGGCTCGTCGTCAAGGGAGATGCCTTCCCACTCCGGGACGTCGAGGCCGACGCCCTCGAAGGGGTCGTCGCCCGGCGCCCGCCGGGCCGTCGTGGCGACGAGCGCCACGGCCGCGGCCAGCATGGCGCCGGCCAGCAGCAGGCCCAGCGCCCGGCGGGTGCCGGGGACGTCCGGTCCGGGCGGGCCGGCGAAGGTCACCGGTTGGACGGCCACGCTGGCCGACCGGCCGGCGCCGACCACGGCCACCGCGCAGGGCCGGCGGGGGCCGCATCCGCGGCTCCCGGGACCGTCGCCCTCGCCAGGTACCCGGAGCCGAGCCGTGGCCCGCCCGTCCGCCCCGACCTCGACCGTCGTGGTCGGCGCGGCGCCGCCACAGGCGTCGCGGACGACCGGCCCGGGCGACGCGCACCAGCCCAGGGTCACGGGCTGGCCGGGACGGAAGCTCTCGAGGTCGACGAGCACCCGGTCGCCGGCGACCACTGGGGCGGACGGTGCCAGGTGCAGCCGGCCGGGCCGCTCGGCGGCACCGAAGACGAGCTCCGCGCCGGCGAGGACGGTGGGCCCGGCGCCCGTCTCCTCGTCGTCGACCGCCTGGAGGGCGCAGCGAGCGACCCGGCAGTCGACCGTCCCGCCCCGACCGTCCGGGACGAGGGCGGCCAGCTCGACCAGGGCGACCACGTCGTCCTCCCCGTGCGGGTCGGCGGCGACGGCGGGGGCGCAGGCGACGGCGCGGTCGGCGACGTCGAGCGCGCACTGGCGCAGCAGGACGGCCTCCCACGTGCGGACTCGCACGAGGCGGGTGTCGACCTCGCGGAGGCCGTCGACCACCGCCACCGCGGGCAGGAACGCGCCGGCCGCCGCCGGCCGGGTGTCGAGGACGAGCTCCACTCTGCGTCGCTCCACCCGGGTATCGGCGTCCCCGTCTTCGTCGAGCCCGCCCCCGTCACGACCGGCACCGGCGCCGCCCAGGGCCAGCGCCGCCACCACGACGAGCACGAGACCGGCCGGCCCGGCCAGCAGGGTGCGCAGTCGCACCTCAGGAACGCCCGGCCCCGGGTCGGTCGCCGGGGAAGGGACGCTGCGGCCCGACGCCCTCGTCGAGGGCCCGATTGAGGGTGAGGAGCCGCCCGATCACCGGCAGGGCGAGCAGGTTGGCGCCGTGGAGCAGGCCGATGATCAGGACGATCCCGGCCAGCCGCGACACCTCGCTCTTCAGCTGCGCCCCGTTGACGACCGCGGCCCAGTCGGCGGGCAGCACGAAGGTCGTGGTGAACAGGATGTAGCTCGTGAAGATCAGGTAGTAGGCGATGTCGGTGAGGACGATGAAGCTCTTGCCCGTCCTCGGGTTGGCCCGGAAGACGTCGGCGGCGTAGGCCTTCCCGAACCGCTTGATGAGCGGGCCGAGGTAGAGCGCCATCGCCACGAGCACGCCCGTGGTCAGCAGTTCGAGGACCCACCAGTCCATCAGCACCTCTCCTTGTCGGATGTCGGTCACAGCTGCGAGCAGGGCGCCGAGGGCGCCGAGGAGGAGGCCGCCGACCGTGGCGGCCCGCCGCCGCCGTTGCCGGCGACGCCGGTCGCCCTCGATCGAGAGGACCACCCGTTCGAAGAGGTCGGGGCTGTCGCCGACCTGGTCGGCCTCCGCCAGGAAGGCGTCCCGCAGGCGCTCCTCGACCGCGGTCACGTCGGCTCCCCGAGTCGGAGGGCGAGGGCGGCCATGCCCCGCTTGAGGTGCGTCTTCACCGAGTTCTCGGAGATGCCGAGGACGCCGGCCACCTCGGCGACGCTGCGCTCCTCGAGGTGGCGGAGAGCGACGCAGTTGCGCTGCTGCCGGGGCAGCTCGCGGAGGGCGTCGAGCACCTCCCGCTGGTCTTCCCGCAGCTCGAGGTCCTCGTCGGCGGCGGCCGCGGACGGCTCGAGAAGCGGGAGCTGGTGCCGGAGGGAGACGAGGCCGCGGCGGTTGTGGTCGCGGGCCAGGTTGAGCACGATCGACCGCAGGTAGGCGGCCGCCTTGTCACGGTCCCGGATGCGGTCGGCCGAGCGGGCCAGGCGGATGAAGGCCTCCTGCACGAGGTCCTCGGCGGCGTTGCGGTCGTCGACGAAGAGTCGGGCCAGGCGGACCAGGGACAGGCCCTCGGCCCGGTAGAGGCCGACGACCAGGGCGTCGACGTCGAGCCCGACGGGCGCCGCCCGGGCGAGGGTGCCCGGCCCGGCCGGGGCGATCGCGACGGGAGCGGGGTTGGCGCCGGCGTCCGTCGAGGCCGCGAGGAGGGGGCGGCCCGGCCAGGGCCCGCGGAGAGGCAGCACCCAGGTCACTGCTCGGACGGACGGCTGGAAGGGCACCGGCGGGTGACACGCCGAGGTCAGACCGGCGACGAGGGCCAGGTCGGCGAGGCGGGCGGCGACGCCGCCCGGCAGCTCGCGCCACGGAAGGCCGCGGGCGCGGGCCGGACGGGGCACGGGTCAGCCGTCCGCGTTCGCGGCCGGGCCGGGCCGCCGCCGGGGCAGGCGGAGGCGCTCGACCGGGAGGAGGGGAGCGAAGGCCACGCCGCTCAGGGGATAGGCGAACACGATGGCCATCAGCGCGGCGACGCCCAGGTGGAACAGCCAGACGGCGCCGGCCCACCACCGGGCGGCCCGTTCGCCGAGCAGGGCCAGGGGGGCGCCGAGCTCCACCGCGATGGTCGCCGCCGCCAGCGGCGGGAAGAGCCAGGCGTGGGGCACGAGGAGGCCGGCCAGCGGGGACGACGGCGCTCCCAGAACCTCCTTGCGGACGTTGTCGTAGGCGATCTGGTTTCGAAGGGTGTCGCCCGAGATCCAGTCGAGGCCCCCGGTCCGCAGCTTGGCCCAGGCCGAGACCACGTAGGTGGAGACGGTCACGACGGCGAGCAGGCGCAGCACGAAGCCGTCGTCCCGCGCCGCCAGCGCGAGCGCCGCGCCGAGGACCAGGAGGTGCAGGACGAGCAGGTGCTCCGTGTGGAAGAGCTGCCCCCACGAGCTCCGGTAGGTGGCCACCGCCAGGACGGCGAGCGCCGCCGACGGACCGGTGAGGCGGGTGCGCCAGCCGGCCGCGAGGGCCGCGCTCGACACCACCGCGGCGGCCACCACGAGGTACCAGGCGACATCCGGCAGCGGGCGGTCGGTGACGAGCGCGACGACGCCGACCGGCCGGAAGCGGTGCCCGCCGTAGTCGGCCAGGCCGAGGAGGTGGGGCAGGCGCAGGAGGCAGAAGGCGACCGCGTAGCCGGCGACGAGGATCCGCACGAGCCGCAGCCGGGCCGACGCCACCGAGGCCGTCCCGTCGTCGTCGTCGGCGTCGCCGTCGGCACGACCCGCTCCGGAGCGGCCGAGGCGGGTGCTCACCGGTCCACGGCGCAGCGGTGGTGGACGTCGACGTCGATCGGCGCCCGGTCGCCCTCGTACCACGACACCACGTCGTAGACCTCGGTGCGGACCTCGACGGCCTCGACGCCCGGGACGTCGATGCGCCCGGCCACGTCCCGGCACAGTGCGGCGGTGGCCGCCCGCCCGTCGCCGACGGCGTGCAGCACCGTCTTGGCGGCCAGCATGACCTCGTCGGTCGCCGCGATCCGGCCCGGATCGAGACGTCGCGCCCCGCCGCCCCGGTCGATGCCGACGACCACGGGGACGCGGGCGATGCGGCCTCGGCCGGGCGCGAACATCGGGTAGTCGGAGAGCGGCAACCCGTCGCTCGGGGTGGCCCGGAGCATCGGGGACACGACCAGGAGCGCCGCGCCCAGCAGGACGAGGACCCTCGCCCGGCGGTGCCGCCGGCGGCCGTTGGCCATCCGGCGGAGCGTAGGGGGTTCCCGCCCGGCGGGGATGCGGGCGGGGGAGACGAGGGGGTGACGCCGGCGAGACCCGCCACCTAGCGTTCGGCCGTGCTCGCCACGCTCGCCCGCGTCTCGTACCACCGCCGCCGGCTCGTGGTCGTCTCCTGGATCGCCGTGGTGATGCTCGCCAACGTGCTGGCCTCCTCGTTCGGTGGAGAGAGCAGCACCGACTTCACGTTGCGGGGCTCGGAGTCCGACCGGGCCGGGCAGCTGCTCGAGGACGGGGGGTTCCCGGGCCGGTCGGGCCTCGCCGGCCAGATCGTGTTCTCGTCGGCCGACGGCATCGACGATCCGGCGGTGCGGACGCACGTCGAGACGAGCGTCGACCGGATCCGTGACGAGGTGCCCGGCATCGACGTCAGCAGCCCCTACGAGGAGCAGGGTGCCGACCAGGTCGCGCCCGGGGGTGACATCGCCTTCGCCGAGCTCGGCTTCGGCGACATCGACGCCGAGGACGCCATCGAACGGGCCGAGCGGATCGAAGCCATCGTCGCCGACGGCCTGCCGGCCGGGGTGCGGGTCGAGTTCGGCGGCGACATGTTCGCCGACGAGCTGGAGTTCTCGTCCGAGGCGTTCGGCTTCCTCGCTGCGGCCGTCATCCTGTTCATCGCCTTCGGCTCCCTGCTGGCGATGGGACTCCCGCTGGCCACCGCCTTCATCGGGATCGGGGCCAGCCTGGCGCTGGTGACGCTCTGGGCCAACGTCCTCGACGTCCCCGACTTCGCGACCTCGGCGGTGGCGATCGTCGCCATCGGCGTGGGCATCGACTACGCGCTGTTCATCGTCACCCGGTACCGGGAGGAGCTCGCGACCGGCCGGATGCCCGAGGAGGCGATCGGCATCGCGCTCGCCACGGCCGGGCGGGCCGTGCTGTTCGCCGGCACCACGGTGATCATCTCCCTGCTCGGCCTCCTGATCGTCGGGCTCGACTCGATGGAGTCGTTGGCGGTGGCCATGGCCACGGGCGTCTTCATGGTGATGGCCGCGTCGGTCACGCTGCTCCCCGCCCTCCTCGGCTTCGTCGGCCACAACATCGACCGCCTCGGGCTGCCCCACCGCCAGGGCCGGGCCGAGCGCACCGGCGAGCAGTCGGCCTGGTGGCGGTGGAGCCGCTTCGTGCAGCGCCGGCCCTGGCCGATCGCCATCGTCGGGCTGGTCGTGCTGCTGGCCCTGTCCGCGCCGACCCTCGGGATCCGACTCGGCTTCGGTGACGCCGGCAACCGGGCCGACGGCGACACCACGAGGCAGGCCTACGACCTGCTCTCCGACGGGTTCGGCCCAGGCTTCAACGGCCCGATGTTCCTCGCCGTCGACCTTCCCGGCGACGACCGGGACGACGCCGCCGTCCTCGACCGCCTCTCCAGCGGGCTCGACGGCCTCCGGGGGGTGGCGTTGGCGCTTCCGCCGATCGTCAACGACGCCGGTGACGTCGCCTTCCTCCAGGTCTTCCCCACGACGTCGCCCCAGTCGGAGGACACGGAGGACCTCGTCCACCGCATCCGCGGCGACGTGGTGCCCGAGGCGGTGCGGGGGACGTCGGCCGACGTGCTCGTCGGCGGCATCACCGCCGCCGCCATCGACTTCGCCGAGTACACCTTCGACAAGCTGCCCCAGTTCATCGGGGCCGTGCTCGTGCTCTCGTTCCTGCTCCTGATGGCCGTCTTCCGCAGCCTGCTGGTGCCGGTGAAGGCGGTGATCATGAACATGCTCTCGATCGGCGCCGCCTACGGCGTGGTGGTGGCGATCTACCAGTGGGGCTGGCTCGGCGACCTGCTGGGCGAGCCCGGCCCGATCGACGCCTGGGGTCCCGTGATGATGTTCGCCGTCGTGTTCGGGCTGTCGATGGACTACGAGGTCTTCCTCCTGTCCCGGATGCGCGAGGAGTACCTCCGCACCGGCGACAACGCCACCGCCGTGGCCGACGGCCTGGCCCGCACCGCCCGGCTCATCACCGCCGCCGGGGCGATCATGGTCTTCGTCTTCGGGGGCTTCCTGCTCTCCGCCGACCGGGGCCTGCGGATGTTCGGCACCGGGATGGCCACGGCCGTGTTCATCGACGCCACGATCGTCCGGCTGCTCCTCGTCCCGGCCACCATGGAGCTGCTCGGCGATCGCAACTGGTGGCTGCCCCGCCGGCTCCAGCGGGTCGTGCCCAACCTCGGCATGGAGGCCTGAGCCCCGGTCCGGTCCCGCCCGAGGACCAGAGCGGGGCCTGACCGATCCGGACGGGCTCTGATCTGAGCCCGCCCGGTCCGGGCCTCCCGACGGCTCGGGTGCACCGGTCCGCGACCGGCCGCGTACTCTCCCGCCCGTGAACGGACCCGACGTCGCCAGCCTCCTGCTCCGACTCGTGCTCGGTGTCGTCATGCTCGCCCACGGCTGGAACCACGCCTTCCGGGGTGGGCGGCTCGAGGGGACAGCGCGGTGGTTCGAGTCGATCGGGATCAAGCCGGGCTGGCTGCACGCCCGCCTGGCCACCTTCACCGAGCTGGCCGTCGGTCCCATGCTGCTGCTCGGGCTCCTCACGCCCCTCGCCGCGGCCGGGGTGGTCGGCACGATGGGCGTGGCCCTCGTCGCCAACCACCTCAGGAACGGCTTCTTCATCTTCCGGCCCGGTGAGGGCTACGAGTACGTGCTGACGCTGGTCGTCACCGCCGTCGGACTGGCCGCCCTCGGCGGGGGCGAGGCCAGCCTCGACCACGCCCTCGACCTGGCCGACGACCTGGCCGGTGGCGACATGGCGCTGCTGGCGCTCCTGGTCGGCGGCGGCGGCGCCGGGCTCGTGCTCGCCACCTGCTGGCGACGGCCCCCGAAGGCGGCGGACGCGTCCTGACCCGGGACGACCTCGTCGCACCCGTCCGGGCCGCGCTCGAGGCGGCGTGGCACCCGGCCGGCTTCACCGCGCCCAACCCCGTCCGCTATCCCTGGCAGTGGCTCTGGGACTCGTGCTTCCACGCCGTGGTGTGGGCCGAGCTGGGCGACGACCGCGGCCTGGTGGAGCTCCGGCGGGTGCTCGACCACCGCGACGCCGACGGCTTCGTGCCCCACGTCGTCTACGCCCCGCTGGCCGACCCGCACGAGGCGTTCTGGGGCCGGCCCGGGACGTCGTCGATCACCCAGCCCCCGATGGTCGGCCACGCCCTCGCCGAGCTGGCCCGGCGGGGCGTCGAGGTGGGGGAGGAGCTGCTGGCCGGGGCCACCCATGCCCTGCGGTTCCTCCTCGACGTCCGCGCCCGTCACCCGAGCGGGCTGGTGGCGCTCTGCCATCCCTGGGAGTCCGGGGCCGACGACAGCCCCCGGTGGGACCACTGGTACGGCTCGCCCTGGGACGGACCCACCGCCTACCGGGTGAAAGGCGAGCTCCTGGCCGCCGTCGAGCGGTCGGGCGGGGGCGCGCCGGTGGCGAACCCGGCCTTCGACGTGGCACCGGCGTCGTTCTCGGCGCTCGTCGCCTTCAACGCACGCGAGCTGGCCGGGCTCACCGGCGATTCCCGACTGGCCGGCGACGCCGACGAGCTGGCCGGCGCCCTCGATCGGCGATGGGACCCGGCCCTGGCCACCTGGGTCGACGCCGGTGCCTCGGCGGCGGGCAGCGGTCGGGTCCGGACCCTCGACGCCCTCCTCGGCGCGCTCGTGTCGCCCGATCCGGCCAAGGTGGGCGCCGCCCTCGACCAGCTCGTCGACCCGGCCGCCCTCGGCGGCGAGTGCGGCCCGGCCGGGGTGCACCGCTCGGAGCCGGTGTTCGAGCCCCGGAGCTACTGGCGGGGCTCGGCCTGGCCCCAGCTGGCCTACCTCGCCTGGGTGGCCGCCGTCAGGGCCGGCCGCCCCGAGGTGGCGGCCCGGCTGGCGGCCACCACGCTCGAAGGCGCGTCACGGTCGGGGCTGGCCGAGCACTGGGATCCTGACGAGGGTGCTCCGCTCGGCGCCGTCCCCCAGTCCTGGACCGGTCTGGTGCTGGTGATGACCGACCCCTGAGCCCGGGGTCGGTCGGTCACGACCCTGCCTGGGTCAGCGGGCGCCGCCGGGGCCGTTGAACAGCATGTTGCCCATGGGGTGGCCGTAGTCGAACTGGTGGTCCTGGAACCGGCCGGCCTGGGCCTGGAGCTCCTCGATGGTCCACTTGCCCTGCTTCGAGATGCCGTCGACGATCACGAACGGCTGGAACAGGTGGATCTCGCCGCCCATCACGAAGAACACGCGACCGGCGACCGGGCAGTCGGCGGTGGCGAGGTAGGCGACGAAGGGGGACACGTTGTCCGGGTCCATCGGGGTCCACTCGGTCTTCTCGGACGTGTCGGCGCCGACCATGGCCGTGAGGCGGGTGGCGGCGGCCGGGGCGATGGCGTTCACGCGCACGCCGTAGCGGGACAGCTCCTGATTGGCGATGATCGAGAACGTGGCGATGCCGGTCTTGGCCGCGCCGTAGTTGGTCTGGCCGACGTTGCCGAACAGGCCGGAGGTCGACGACGTGTTGATCACCGAGCGGGGCGCCTCGTTGCCTGCCTTCGACTGATCGCGCCAGTACGACGCCGCCCACCGGGTCGTGCAGAAGTGGCCCCGGAGGTGGACGCGCATGATGGCGTCCCACTCGTCCTCCGACATGTTGGCGATCATGCGGTCGCGCAGGATGCCGGCGTTGTTGACGAGGATGTGGAGGTCGCCGAAGGTGTCGACGGCCTGGCTCACGAGCTTCTGGGCGCCCTCGAAGTCGGCGATGTCGTCGTAGTTGGCCACCGCCTCGCCGCCGGCCGCCTTGATCTCGTCGACGACCTGCTGGGCCGGCGACGCGTCGGCCCCGGTGCCGTCGGGGTTGCCGCCGAGGTCGTTGACGACGACCTTGGCCCCTTCGCTGGCGAAGAGCAGGGCGTGCTCTCGGCCGATGCCTCGTCCGGCTCCGGTGATGACGGCGACGCGGTCCTTCAGGGTGTTCGGCATGGCGGTGGGAGCTCCTCGCTCGGTTCGTTCGGGCCGGTGGAGCGTAGTCTCGGGGCCCCTGGACACCCCGGGCCTGCCCGGGCCTCCGCCCCGGCGCCGGTAGGGTGTCGCCGCTCCGGCGGCGTGGCCGAGTGGTTTAGGCAAGGGCCTGCAAAGCCCTGTACACCGGGTCGATTCCGGTCGCCGCCTCTCCCGGGTTCGAGTTCCGTCGTTGCCCGACCGGGTGGTTTTCGGCAATGGCCTGCTGGCGGTCCGTGTGTAGCACCAGGTGCTACGTTGCGGGCATGAGTCGGGAG
>JBFWQW010000080.1:0-13047 GCA_050249235.1 Acidimicrobiia bacterium
CGCGACCCGGACCCGCACGGCGCCCGCGACCCGCGCCCGCACGGCCCCGGCCACCCGCACGGCGCCCGCGACCCGGACCCGCACGGCGCCCGCGACCCGCGCCCGCACGGCCTCGGCGACCCGCACGGCGCCCGCGACCCGGACCCGCACGGCGCCGGCCGAACCGCCCCGCCGCCGGCCGCCGGCGGCCCGCCCGGCGCCGCCCGGGCGCGCGCCGGCGTCGCCCCGAGCCCGTCGGGTGGGCTCGCCCCGGCGTCGATGCCTCGGCCTGCTGCTCGCGGTCCTCGTCGTCTTCGGTGCCGTCACCGCCCGCCTGGTCCAGCTCCAGGTCGTCTCGCCCGGCGACTACGCGGCCCGGGGCATGGCCCAGCGCCTGCGGGACGTGGTCCTGCCGGCCGAGCGGGGCTCGATCTTCGACCGCAACGGCCAGGAGCTGGCCCTCTCCGTGCCCCAGCACACGGTGTGGGCCGATCCCCGCCAGGTGGTCGACCCCGTCGCCGCCGCGGCTGCGCTGGCCCCGGTGCTGGGCCGGCCCCGGGAGGAGCTCGAGGTCCAGCTGGCCCGGGAGGGCTCGTTCGTGTACCTCGCCCGCCAGGTCGGCGACGAGCTGGCCGCCGCCGTCGAGCGGCTGGCGCTCCCGGGCGTGCACCTCGTCGAGGAGTCGAAGCGGTTCGCCCCGGCCGGCTCGCTGGCGGCGTCGGTGCTCGGTGAGACCGACGTCGACAACCTCGGCGTGTCCGGCCTCGAGAAGCAGTACGAGGCCAGCCTGGTCGGGATCCCCGGGTCGCTCTCCAGCGAGCGGGGCGCCGACGGCAGCACCATCGCCGGCGGGTCGCACCACCTCGTCCCGTCGAAGCGGGGCCTCGACCTGGTGCTCACCATCGACCGCTCGCTGCAGTTCGAGGTGGAGCAGGCGCTCGTGCAGCAGGTCGCCGCCACCGGCGCCGAGGGGGGCACCGCGGTGGTGATGGATCCGACCACGGGCGAGATCCTGGCCATGGCCAACATCGGCCGCGACGGGGCCGGCAACCCGGTGCCGATCAAGGAGAACCGGGCGGTGACGGCCGTCTTCGAGCCGGGCTCGGTGAACAAGGTGATCACCGTGGCGGCCGGCATCGAGGAGGGGCTCTTCGAGCCCGACACGGTGCTGACGGTCCCCGACACGCTCAAGGTGTCGATCAAGGACTTCAGCGACCACGAGCCCCATCCTGACGCGCAGTGGTCGGTGAGCGACATCCTCACCCAGTCCTCGAACGTCGGGACGATCATGCTGGCCCAGCGGCTCGGCCACGAGAAGGTCTCCGACTACCTCACCCGTTTCGGGCTCGGCCAGCCGAGCGGCCTCGGGTTCCCCCAGGAGACGCGGGGCATCACCCGCCAGCGGTGGGACAGCACCGACATCGGGTCGATCCCCATCGGCCAGGGGGTGGCCGTCAACGCCCTCCAGATGCTGCAGACGTACAACACGCTGGCCAACGGCGGGGTGTGGGTGCAGCCCCGCCTCGTGAAGGCCACCGTCGACGCCGAGGGCGACGAGCGCCCGGCCCCGGCGTCCAAGTCGCGGCGGGTGGTGTCCGAGGAGACGGCAGACAAGCTCACCGCCATGCTCTCCAACGTCGTGAACAACGGCACGGGCGTCAACGCCAGGATCCAGGGCTACACGGTGGCCGGCAAGACGGGCACGGCCCGCAAGAACGACCTGGTGAACGGGGGCTACGAGAGCGGCGCCTACTTCGCCTCCTTCGCCGGGTTCGTGCCGGCCGAGTCGCCCCGCCTCTCGGCCCTCGTGGTGCTCGACGAGCCCCGGCCGACGTACTACGCCGGCGTGGTCGTCGCCCCCGTGTTCGCCCGCATCAGCCAGTACGCGCTGCGCACGCTGCGCATCCCCCCGCCGGCCGCCACCGGTTCGCTGGCCGATGTCCCCGAGACGGATCCCGTGTCCGTCGAGCTCCCGGACTGACGCCCGTGACCACGGGAGCGTCCCGGTCCCGCCCCACTCACCTGGAAGGGTGAGGTGATGGTGGCGTTGTCCGAGCTCGTCGCCGAGCTCGCAGTGGGTCCGGCGGCCGTCCTGCACGGCGACGGCGCCGTCGAGCTCGCCGGTGCCACCCACGACTCCCGGGCGGTCGGGCCCGGCATGTTGTTCTGCTGCGTCCCCGGGGCCCGTACCGACGGCCACCGCTTCGCGGCCGCGGCCGTCGAGGCCGGGGCCGCCGCCCTCCTCACCGAGCACCCGCTCGGCCTCACGGCCGCAGGGCACGCGGTGCCCGAGCTGGTGGTGCCGGACGTCCGGGCCGTGCTCGGCCTGGTGGCCTCCGCTGTGCACGGCCACCCGTCGCGGTCGCTCGAGGTGATCGGGATCACGGGCACCAACGGCAAGACCACCACGGCCGCCTTCCTCGACGCCGTCCTCAGGGCCGACGGCCGGCCGACGGCGACCATCGGGACCCTCACCGGGGCCCGCACCACCCCGGAGGCGACCGACCTCCAGGCCCGCCTGGCCGGGCTCCGGGACGGCGGCACCCGGTCGGTGGTGATGGAGGTGTCGTCCCACGCCCTGGCCCTGCACCGGGTCGTCGGCACCCGCTTCCGCCTGGCGCTGTTCCTCAACCTCGGGCGCGACCACCTCGACTTCCACGAGAGCGAGGAGGCCTACTTCGCGGCGAAGGCCCGCCTCTTCGAACCCGACCTCGCCGACGGGGCGCTGGTGAACGCCGACGATCCCCACGGCCGGCTCCTCCTCGACGCCGCCGCGGTGCCGACCGTGCCCTTCTCGCTGGCCGACGTCGGCGACCTCACGGTCGGCGTGGCCGGCTCCACCGGCCGGTGGCGGGGTGAGGCCCTCCGGGTGCCGATCGGGGGCCTCCACAACGTCGCCAACGCCGTGGCCGCGCTCAGCGCCGCCGCCCTGCTCGGCGTCGAGGAGGCCGTGGCGGTGGCCGGGCTGGCCGCCTGCGGCCCCGTGCCCGGGCGCCTGGAGCCGGTCGACGCCGGCCAGCCCTTCACCGTGCTGGTCGACTTCGCCCACACCCCCGACGGCCTCGAGCAGGTGCTGCGAGCGGCCCGCACCGCCCCCGGCCGGGTGCTCGTCGTCTTCGGCGCCGGCGGCGACAAGGACCGGGCCAAGCGACCGATGATGGGGGAGGTGGCCTCCAGACTCGCCGACCTCGCCGTCGTGACCTCCGACAACCCCCGCTCCGAGGACCCGATGGCCATCGTCGACGACGTCCTCGCCGGCGTCCGGGGGGCCGGGGCGGCGGCCGCCGCCGGCCGGGCCGAGGGCCGGGTGGTGGTCGAGCCCGACCGACGGGCGGCCATCGCGCTGGCCCTCGCCGAGGCCCGTCCCGGCGACGTGGTGGTGGTGGCCGGCAAGGGTCACGAGACCACCCAGGAGATCGGGTCGCGCCTCGTGCCCTTCGACGACCGGGAGGTCGTCCGCGAGCTGCTGCGGTGATCGCCCTCCTCATCGCCCTCGGCGTGGGGATGGCGGCCACGCTGGCCGGCACCCCGCTCCTCATGTCCTGGCAGCGGGCCAACGGGATCGGCCAGCCCATCCGGGAGGAGGGGCCGAAGGGCCACCTCACGAAGGCCGGCACGCCGACCATGGGCGGCATCGCCATCGTCGGCGGCGCCCTCCTCGGCTACCTCGTCGCCCACCTGCGGGAGGGCGCGGTCTTCACCTGGGGCGGCCTGCTGTGCATGGGGGCCATCGCCGGCGCCGGGCTGGTCGGCCTGGCCGACGACTGGATCAAGGTGCGCAGCGCCCGCAACCTGGGCCTGAACAAGCGGGCCAAGATGGCCGGCCTGCTGGTGGTGGCCATCTTGTTCGTGGTGCTGGCCCACCATCTGGCCCACTTCCCGACCGAGCTCTCGTTCACCCGGGTCGGGTCCATCCACCTCGACCTCGGGCCGTGGCTGTGGGGGTTGTGGGGGGTGCTCCTCATCGCCGCCCTCACCAACGCCGTCAACCTCACCGACGGCCTCGACGGCTTGGCCGCCGGCTCGGGCATCTTCTCGTTCGCGGCCTACGTGGCCATCGCCTTCTGGGCCTTCCGCCACGAGGGCCTCTACGAGATCCCCCAGGGCCTCGACCTCGCGCTGGTGGCGGCCTCGCTGCTCGGCGCCTGCGCCGGCTTCCTCTGGTGGAACGCGGCGCCGGCCCAGATCATCATGGGCGACACCGGCTCGCTGGCGATCGGCGCCGGCCTGGCATCGCTGGCGCTCGCCACCAACACCCACCTCCTGCTCCCGATCATCGGCGGCATCTACGTGGTCGAGACCCTCTCGGTCATCCTCCAGATCGCCAGCTTCCGGCTGTTCGGCCGCCGGGTCTTCCGCATGGCGCCGATCCACCACCACTTCGAGCTGCTGGGCTGGCCGGAGACCAAGATCATCATCCGGTTCTGGATCCTCGGCGGGCTCTTCACCGGCGTGGCCGTCGGCATCTTCTACGCCGACTACCTGTCGGTGCCAGGGATCCTGCGGTGAGGGCGCTCGTCATCGGCCTCGGCATCGCCGGCGAGGCCGCCGCCCGGCGCATGGCCGAACGGGGGTGGGAGGTCACGGTGGCCGAGGACCGCCCGTCCGACGCCAGCCGGGCCAGGGCCGCCGGCCTGGTCGGGGTGCGGGTGCTCGACGGGCCGGACGCCGCCACGCTCGACGGGTTGGTCGACGGGGCCGGGGTGGTGGTGCCGAGCCCGGGGGTGCCGATCGGGCACCCCGGCATCGCCCGGGCGCTGGGCCGGGGCGTTCCCGTGTGGAGCGAGTTCGAGCTCGTGTCGCGCTGGGGCGCGGCCCCGATCGTCGCCGTCACCGGCACGAACGGGAAGACGACGGTCACGACCCTGGTGGCCTCGATGCTGGCCGAGAGCGGGCTGCGCACGGTCGCGGCAGGCAACAACGAGACCCCGCTCGTCGAGGTGGTCGACGACGACCTCGACGTCGTCGTGGTCGAGGCGTCGTCGTTCCGGCTGGAGTTCACCGAGACCTTCCGGCCCGCCGTCGGCGTCTGGCTGAACCTGGCCGAGGACCACCTCGACTGGCACCCGTCGATGGCCGCCTACGCCGACGCCAAGGCCCGGATCTGGCAGGCCCAGCAACCCACCGACCTGGCGCTGGCCAACGCCGAGGACCCGGTGGTGATGCGCTACGCCCGCCAGGTCCGGTCCCGCCTGGCCACCTTCGGGCTCGAGACGGGGGAGTGGCGGGTGGAGGCCGGCCAGTTGGCTGGGCCCGACGGTGCCATCCTGCCCGTGACCGCCCTGTGGCGGTCGCTGCCCCACGACTGCACGAACGCCCTGGCCGCCTCGGCGGCGGCGTTGGCGGCGGGCGCGTCGGTCGACGGGGTGCGCCACGCCCTCCGGGCCTTCCGGGGGCTCCCCCACCGGCTGGTCCTGGTCGGGGACGATGGTGGGGTGCGGTTCTACGACGACTCGAAGGCGACCGACCCCCACGCCACGGTGGCCGCCCTCCGCTCCTTCCCGTCGTCGGTGCTGATCGCGGGCGGGCGCAACAAGGGCCTCGACCTGTCGGTGCTGGCCGCCGAGGCCGACCGGGTTCGGGCCGTGGTGGCCATCGGCGAGGCCGCGGCCGAGGTCGAGGCCGCGTTCGACGGCGTGGTGCCGGTGCGCACCGCGTCCTCGATGGACGAGGCGGTGGCGACGGCCCGGTCGCTGGCCGCCGACGGCGACGCCGTGCTGCTGTCGCCGGCCTGCGCCTCGTTCGACTGGTACCGGGGCTACGGCGAGCGGGGCGACGACTTCGCGAGGGCCGTCCGGGCGCTCGTCGGGTGACGTCGGTGCGCCGTCCGCTCCGGGGCGCCGGGGTGCTCCTGCGGGCGCCGGGGCGGGTGCTCGCCGAGCGGGTCCGCGACCGCCGGACCGTGCCCAAGCCGACCATCTGGTACGGGCTGGCCGCCGTCGTCGGCACGCTCCTCGTGGTCGGCCTCGTCATGGTGCTGTCGGCGTCGTCGGTGCAGGCCGAGCGGGAGTCGGGCTCGACGTGGACCTACTTCCTCAAGCAGTCGATGTGGACCGCCGTCGGGCTCGTCGTGGTGGTGGTGACGGCCCGGCTCGACTACCGCCGGTGGCGCCGGCTGGTGCCGCTCCTGCTCGCCGTCGCGATGGGGCTGCTGGTGCTGGTGCTGGTGCCCGGGATGGGCGTGCAGGTGAACGGCGCCCGCTCGTGGCTCGGGGCCGGGTCGTTCCGCATCCAGCCGGCCGAGGTGATGAAGCTGGCCCTGCTGCTGTTCTCGGCCGACCTGCTGGCCCGCCGGGCTCACCTCATGGCCGACCTCCGGATGACCCTCAACCCGGTGCTCCTCGTCACCGCCCCGGTGGGCGGGCTGATGATGCTCCAGCCCGACCTCGGCTCGACGATCGTCATGGGCGCCATCGTCCTCGCCGTGCTCTTCGTGGCCGGTGTGCCGCTCGGCCGGTTGGCGGCGGTGTTCTCGGTGGCCGGCGCGGCCGCCACCACCCTCGCCCTCTCGGAGCCCTACCGGCGCGACCGCCTGCTCGCCTTCCTGCACCCCACCCAGGACACCGGCAACACCGGCTACCAGATCAACCAGTCGCTCATGGGCGTGGCGTCTGGCGGCTTCTTCGGGGTCGGGCTGGGCGAGAGCCGGGCCAAGTGGGGGTTCCTCCCCAACGCCCACACCGACTTCATCTTCGCCATCCTCGCCGAGGAGCTGGGGCTGCTCGGCGCCCTCGTCGTCGTGTCGCTGTTCCTTGCCCTGGCCGTGCTCGGCATCCGCACCGCGTTCGCCGCGCCCGACCGCTTCGGCTGCCTCGTCGCGGCCGGCATCACCGCCTGGCTGCTCATGCAGGCCTTCGTGAACATCGGCGGCGTGATCGGGCTCCTCCCCATCACCGGCCTGACCCTGCCCTACGTCTCGTTCGGCGGCTCGTCGCTGGTGGTGACGATGGCGGCCACCGGCATCCTGCTCAACATCGCCGAGGCCGGGGGGCGCAAGCGGCGCCCGGCTTCACGGGTGGCCGACACGCATCCGTCGCGGCGCCCGGCGCTGGCCGGCCGCTGAGCCTCACCCGCCCTTCATCCGGTCGTCGGGGGCGGGTCAGCGGTCGTCGACCACGTCGGGCAGCTCGACCGCACCCGGGCCGGCCACACCCGGGCCGGCGACCTCGGCCAGGTGGGTGACGGCGGTGGCGATGGCCCGGGAGTAGCGGCGCCGGCGGAGGTGGGGGACCATGCGTTCGATCGCCGCCGCGCAGGCCTCGTCGGGGATGCGGGCCACCACCGCTGGAGCGGTGACGATCTCCACCGCCCGCGCCTCCGGCGCCACCAGCAGCACGACGTCGGGGTGGGCGCCGGTGCCGCCCGGGTCGAGGAGGGCCACGGCCCGGTCGTGGGCATCCGGCCCGGCCGGGCCGAGGTAGACGACGAACTGCAGGCCGGTGCGCTCCTCGGCGGCGTCGACGGCCCGACCCACCGGGTCGCGCCGCCGCCGGCTACCAGCCACCGCTGGCCCCGCCGCCGCCGAATCCGCCGCCGCCCCCGCCCCCGAAGCCACCGCCACCGCCACCGCCGAACCCGCCGCCGCCGAACCCGCCGCCCCAGATGATGGGGGCGCCGCCCATGCCCCGCCGGCCCATGCCCCGGCGCCGCGGCCCGCCGCCGCCGGTGCCGAAGGCGGCGACGCTCAGCGCCAGGCCGACGAGGCCGAGCGGCACCAACGTGCCCCACGGCACGCCGCTCCCGCCGTCATCGTCCTCCACCGGTGCCGGCGGCGCGGCCAGGTCGTCGCCGAGCTCGACCCGGATCGCCTCGGTGGCGGTGGTGAGGGCGCCGCCGACGTCGCCGGCCTGCATGTGGGGGACGATGTAGCCCCGGATGATCCGCCCGGACTCGCTGTCGGTGAGATCGCCCTCGACGCCCCGGCCGACCTCGATGCGGGCCTGGCGGTCGCCGATCACCAGGAGCAGCAGCACGCCGTCGTCGTCACCCTGGTCGCCGACGCCCCACGCCCGGGCCAGGTCGATCGAGTAGTCCTCGAGGCTGTCGTCGCCGGTCGTCTCGACCACCGCCACCGCCACTTGGCGCCCCGTGCGGGCCCGGAAGTCGTCGAGGTCGGCGGCCAGGGCCTGCTCGACGGGGGCGGGCACGGCGCCGGCGTCGTCGACCACCGAGCCGGTGAACTCGGGCAGGGCGGCGCCGGCCGCACCGGCCAGCGCCACCACGACCCCGATCGCCGCCGCCGTGAGCAGCGCCACCGGCCCGAGGCCGGCGGCGAGGCGGCGACCGACGGTCACCCGCCACCCAGGTCGGTCTCGAGATCGACCGACGGGTTCTCGCGGTCGTCGGCGTCCGCCTCGAACAGCGGCTTGCGGTCGAAGCCGAAGACCCCGGCGAGCACGCTCCGGGGGAACCGGCGCACGCTGCGGTTGTAGGTGGTGACCACGCCGTTGTAGTCACGCCGGGCCTGGGCGATGCGGTTCTCGGTGCCCTCGAGCTGGTCCTGGAGGGCCAGCACGTTCTCGTTGCTCCGCAGGTCGGGGTAGCTCTCGACCACCACCAGGAACTGGCTCAGAGCGCCGGAGAGCTCGTCGGAGGCGGCGGCCTGGTCGGAGGAGCCGGGGGAGGCGTTGAGGTAGTTCGACCGGGCCTCGGCGAGGGCGTCGAACACGGCCCGCTCCTGGGCGAAGATCCCCCGGGTGGCATCGACCAGGTTGGGGATCAGGTCGCTGCGCCGCGTCAGCTGCACGTCGAGGTCGGCGAAGGACTGCTCGACGGCCGTCTCCTTGTCGACGAGGCCGTTGTAGACGGCGACGAGCGGGAGCACGAGCAGCAGGAGCACGCCCACCGCGACGGCGACCGGGACCAGCCAGCGGGGCCTCGAGTTCATGGCGGTTGTCTACCTGGTCTGCACGCCGGCCCGGTCGCACCAACGGGCGGGCGGGAAGGAAGGCGTCCGGGTGCAGGTCGAGCTCAGGGCGCCGACCGCAGGGCGGCCAGGGCCCGCTCGACGCCGGCGTCGTCGACGTCGAGGTGGGTGACGAGGCGGACGACGCCGGGGGCGATCGTGCCGGCCAGCACGTCGTGGCCGCGGAGGTGGCCCAGCAGTGCCTCGGTGTCGGCGTGGCGGAACACGACGATGTTGGTGTGGGTGGCCGGGGTGCCGCCCCACCGCTCGGCGACGGCGGCGGCCAGGCGGCCGGCCCGGGCGTGGTCGTCGGCCAGCCGGTCGACGTTGGCGGTGAGGGCGACGATGCCGGCCGCGGCGACGATCCCGGCCTGGCGCATGCCGCCTCCGAGGCGGGCACGGTCGGCGCGGGCCGCGTCGATCAGGTCGGCCGGCCCGGCCAGCAGCGAGCCGACCGGCGCCCCGAGCCCCTTCGAGAGGCAGGCCATCACCGTGGTCGCGGTCGCGGCCAGGTCCGCCACGGAGACGCCGGTGGCCACCGACGCGTTGAACAGGCGGGCCCCGTCGAGGTGGACGGGAGGCCCGAGCCCGGCGAGCGCCCGGAGCTCGTCGAGCGGGACGCAGCGGCCGCCGGACGCCATGTGGGTGTCCTCCACGCAGACGACGCTCACGGCGGGCTGGTGGTGGGCGGCGGCGGCGATGGCGGTCCGGACGTCGTCGAGGTCGAGCCACCCGCCGGCGTCGTCGAGGGGGTGGAGCTGGACGGTGCCGTTCATGCCGGCCGCCCCGCTCTCGTAGGCCACCACGTGCGAGCGGCGGCCGGCCAGGGCGACGGTGCCGGGCCGGCCGAGCAGGCGCAGGGCGAGCTGGTTGCCCATGGTCCCCGAGGGCACGAACAGGGCCGCCTCCTTGCCGACCCGCTCGGCGAACAGCTCCTGGAGGGCGTTGACGGTGGGGTCCTCGCCGTAGAGATCGTCGCCCACCTCGGCATCGGCCATGGCCCGGCGCATCGCCGCGTCGGGGCGGGTGACGGTGTCCGAGCGGAGGTCGACGACCATGCCCGGACAGCCTGGCAGCTCGCCGCCCGGGGTCGACCGCTCCGTCAGGCCAGGAGCCGGGCCACCGCGACCAGGCCGACCACCACGACCACGGCCCGCAGGACGTTCGGGGGGAGGCGCCGGCCGAAGGCGGCGCCGAGCTGGGCTCCGACGACGGAGCCGACGGCGACCAGGCCCACCACCTCCCAGGCGACGTCGGCCACGAGCACGAAGACGAGGGCGGCCACGGCGTTCACGGCCATGGCCAGCGCGTTCTTCACGCCGTTGAGGCGCTGCAGGTCGTCGGCCACGAGGATCCCGAGCAGGGCCAGCAGCACGATCCCCTGGCCGGCCCCGAAGTAGCCGCCGTAGACGCCGGTGAGGAACACGCCGGCCAGCAGGGGCGGACCGCCGTGGTCGGGCCCGCCGTCGCCCCGGCGGGCGGCCAGGCGGGCCGTGACCCGGGGCTGCACCGCGACCAGCACGACGCCGAGCAGCACGAGGGCGGGGACCACCGCGTCGAACACCGACTCGGGCAGGGCGAGGAGCAGAACCGAGCCGGTGAGCCCGCCGGCCACCGATGCCGAGCCGAGCCGGAGCACCCGCTCCCGCTGGCCCCTCAGCTCACGCCGGTAGCCCACCACCGCGCTCAGCCCGCCCGGCACGAGGCCGACGTTGTTCGACACGTTGGCGACGAGCGGGTCGTAGCCGACGGCGAGCAGCGTCGGGAAGGTGATGAGCGAGCCAGAGCCGACGATGGCGTTGATGGTGCCGGCGCCGGCGCCGGCGGCCAGGACGGCGAGCGCCTCGAGCCCGCTGAGGTCGGTCATCCGGCGCGGGGCGACGAGCCCCTAGACCGAGTAGCCGGCGGTGTCGAGCCGGTCGAGGTTGGCCAGCACCCAGTCCGACGTGCGGGCCAGGCCCTCCTCCAGGTCGACGGTGGGGGTCCAGCCGGTCCACTCCCGGGCCCGGGTGTTGTCGCACAGGAGCCGGTCGACCTCGCTGCCGGCCGGCCGGAGACGGGCCTCGTCGGTGACGACCTCGGCCCTGCTCCCGGTGATCTCGACGAGGAGCCGGGCCAGGTCGCCGATGGCGATCTCGCGACCGCTGCCCAGGTTCACGACCTCGCCGACGGCGCGGTCGCAGCCGGCCACGGCGAGAAAGCCAGCGGCGGTGTCCTCGACGTAGGTGAAGTCGCGGGTGGGCGAGGTCGAGCCGAGCCGGATCTCCGTCGCGCCGCGGTGGAGCTGGCCGAGGATCGTCGGGATGACGGCCCGCGTGGACTGTCGGGGCCCGTAGGTGTTGAAGGGCCGCACCACCGCCACCGGCAGCCCGAAGGCGTGGTGGAAGGACAGCGCCATCATGTCGGCGCCGATCTTCGAGGCCGAGTAGGGCGACTGCGGCTGCATGGGGTGCGACTCCGGGATGGGCGCCACCCGGGCGGTGCCGTAGGTCTCGCTCGTCGAGGTGTGCACCAGTCGGGCCACGCCGTGGCGGCGGCAGGCCAGGGCCACGTTCACGGTGCCCTGGACGTTCACCTGCACGTAGCTCTCGGGCGCCACGTAGCTGTAGGGGATGCCGATGAGGGCGGCCAGGTGGAAGACGGTGTCGCAGCCCCCGACCGCATCGGCCACCCGCTCGGCGTCGCGGACGTCGCCCGGCACCAGCTCGACGTCGGCGTGGACCTCGGGCTCGAGCCAGCCGTAGGCGCCGAAGGGGTTGTAGAGCCCGAGCACCCGCACCCGGGCCCCCCGGCGCACGAGGAGCTCGGTGAGGTGCGAGCCGATGAAGCCCTCGCCCCCGGTCACGAGCACGGAGCGCCCGGCCCAATCGCTGTCCCTCTCGCCGGCCATCTCAGACCTCCTCGCCGGTGGCGGCCCACAACAGGGCGGCTTCGAGCTCCTCGGGCGTGCCGATGTCGATCCAGCGCTCGAGCAGGGGGAAGACGGCGACGGCGTCGCCCCTGGCCCGGGCGGCATCGATCAGCTGGGGCATCGTCGACGCCCGGCCCACCGGGACCAGGTCGAGCACGGCCGGGTCGATCACGTAGAAGCCGGCGTTGCAGGGGAGGCGCAGCGTCGGCTTCTCGTCGATGCCGACGAGGCGTCCGCCCTCCGACTCGAGCACGCCGTAGGGGACGGGGATCTCGTGGGTGAAGGAGGCGACGGTGATGGCCGTGCCCTCGGCCCGGTGGAAGTCGACCATCCGGGCGAAGTTCAGGTTGGTGATCTGGTCGGCGTTGAGCACGAGCACCGGGCCGGCCGGGCGCTCGGGCAGCAGGGCCAGCGGCCCGGCGCCGCCCAGGGGCTGGGTCTCCCGCAGGTAGCCGACCCGGACGCCGAAGGCGCTCCCGTCGCCGATGCGCTCCTCGATGGCCTCGGCCATGTAGTTCACCGAGATCAGCACGTCCATGATCCCGGACGCGGCGAGGCCCTGGAGGAGCCGGCCGAGGATCGACGTTGGACCCACGCCGAGCAGTGGCTTCGGCACCTTCAGGGTGAGCGCGCCGAGGCGCGAGCCGCGGCCGCCGGCCTGGATCACGGCGATCGGCGGTGGGCCGGACGACGGGTCGGGCAGGGCGGCGGTCGTGGCGAGGGGGCCGACCGGCACGGTGGCGAGGTCGGTGCCGGCCCGGGCCGCGACCCGGAGCCCGTGGTCGGTGACGACGCCGAGGTCTCGGCCGCCGTCGTGCACCCGGCCCCTCCCTTCCGTCGCCTGGATCGCCCAGAACGCGTCGAGCCCGGTGGTGGCAGCGTCGAGCCCGGCGGGCGTGGTCATGCCGGCACGCCGGCCAGCTCGAGCACCCAGCGGGCCAGCTCGGCGGCGCCGTCGGGCCGGACCCCGCCTGCCGCGCCCGCCGCCATGGCCGCCAGCGCGGCAGGATCGTGGAGCCGTGCCTCGACCAGGGGGCCGACCACGTCGGCGGTGGCCTGGTCGTCACGCACGAGCAGCGCACCACCCGACGCGACGAGCGGCGCGGCGTTGTGGGTCTGCTCGTGATGCTCGTGGCTGGGGAGGGGCACGAGCACCGAGGGCAGGCCCACGGCGGCGAGCTCGGTGACGGTGGCGGCGCCGGACCGGCAGATGGCGATGTCGGCCGCGGCGTAGGCGTGGTCGATGCGGTCG
>JBFWQW010000081.1:0-13026 GCA_050249235.1 Acidimicrobiia bacterium
CGTGCCCCGGTTGTTCGAGAGGGGGATGAGGTGGTCGAGCTCGACGGCGTTGCGGACCGTCCAGGGGGCGACCACGGCCAGCAGGCCGAGCCCGGCCAGCGCCACCGGGCGGAGGGCGTCCCGCATCCCCCGCCGGAGGGTGAGCGGGGCGACCACGAGCGGCACGAGCAGGAAGGCCTCCGACCGGGTGAGCGTGGCCAGGCCCACCAGGCCGCCGACCGCGAGCCAGTCGCGGGGCGACCGGCTGGCCCGCCACCGGACGGTGAGGAGCAGGACGGCGGCGACGAGCAGCCCGTAGACACCTTCGGCCTGGAGCGTGGCGTCGGGCAGGACGAGCATCGGGTAGGCGGCGGCGAGGGCGGCGGCCACCAGGCCGACCCGGTCACCGGCGATCTCCCGGGCCAGCAGGCCGACGAGGGCGACGGTCGCGGCGCCGACGGCAGCCAGCGCCACCTCCTGGCCCTGCACGGTGTCGATCCCGAGGAGGTGCAGCCCGGCGATCACCAGGGGCAGGACGGGCGGGAACTCGGCGGTCGGAACCCGGACGCCGCTGATGGCCCAGTCGAAGGCCCGGATGTAGCCCCGCCCCTCGGCCAGGTTCTCGCCGAGGAGGTGGTAGTTGAGGGAGTCGCTCAGCGTCCCCTCGGCTTCGTAGCCGGCCACCAGGGCGAACACGACCCGCCCGACCAGGGCGAGGGCGGTGAGGGCGGCCAGGCGCAGCGCGAAGGCGTGGCGGCTGGGGTGGGCGGGCGGCATCGGCGGCAGTGGGTGGCACCCGGCGGTCGTGACCCGACGGCCGGGCGAGGAGCCGGCGGAGCATACCGAGGGCCACCGGCCCCGGACCGGACGGGGACCGGGGCGGCGACCGGGAGGGGTCGCCCGGGCCGGCGTCGGATGGCGCGGCGCGCGTCACCGTCACGTAACGTCCCCGACCCAGTGGAAGCAGGTCACCCTGGCGTGGAGCGATCGGGTGAGGGCGTCGGCGACGGGTCGCCGACGCCCCCGAAGGGACGCACCTTCGGCCATCTCCCGGCCCTCGACGGGCTCCGGGGGCTGGCCGTCGCCGCCGTGCTGGTCTTCCACGGCGGGCGCCTGCGGGGCGGCTACCTCGGCGTCGACGCCTTCTTCGTGCTGTCCGGCTTCCTCATCACGTCGCTGCTGCTCGTCGAGGCCCACCGCAACGGCCGCATCGGGCTCCGGGCCTTCTGGGGCCGGCGCATCAAGCGGCTGGTTCCGGCGCTCGTCCTCTACATGCTCGGCATCGCCGCCTACGCCCTGGTGGTGGCCGAGCCGGGGGAGCTGGCCCGCATCCGGGGCGACGCCCTGGCCACCATCGGCTACGTCGCCAACTGGAACGCCATCTTCCGCCAGCACGGCTACTGGGAGCTGTTCAGCCAGCCCTCTCCGCTCGAGCACACCTGGTCGCTCGCCATCGAGGAGCAGTTCTACGTCGTCTGGCCGCTCGTGGTGGCCGGGCTGGTGTGGTGGTCGGCTCGGCGGGGGCGGGACGCGGCCGGCTCGGTCCTGAAGCTGTCACTGGTCCTCGCCGCCGCCAGCGCCGGCCTGCTGTGGCTCCTGTACGAGCCCGGTGGCGACACCGGGCGGGTCTACCTGGGCACCGACACCCGGGCCGCCGCCATCCTCCTCGGGGCCGCGTTCGCGGCCTGGCGGTGGATGCGGGGCGCGGGGCGGGCCGGTTGGACGGTCCGCCGGGTCGGCCTCGAGGTCGCCGCGGTCGCCGCCGCGGTCGGGCTGGCCTTCGCGTGGACCGGTCTCGACGGCCAGGACCCGAACCTCTACCGGGGCGGCCTGCTGGCGTGCGGCCTCGCCGTCGTGGTCGTGATCGCCGCCGCCGGCCACGCCCAACCCGGACCGCTCGCCAGGGTGCTCGGGTTCGCGCCCCTCCGCTGGCTCGGCCTCATCAGCTACGGCCTGTACCTGTGGCACTGGCCCGTCTACCTGTTCCTCGACGCCGAGCGGACCGGCCTCGAGGGCTGGCCCCTCCTCGGGATGCAGGTGGTCGCGTCCGTGGCGGTGGCGGTGCTCTCGTACCACGCCCTCGAGCAGCCCATCCGCCTCGGCCGGATCCGCTGGGTTCGCATGACGACCGCGGTGCCGGCAGGCGCGCTGGCCTGCGTCGTGGCCGTGGTCGTCGCCACCTCGGGCCAGACCGGGGCGGGTTCGTCGGTGGCCGTGAGCCAGTCGAGCCGCACGGTCGAGGAGCGGGGCCTCACCGGGCCTCCGGCCACCGGGGATCGCGCCGACGGTGGCCGCGGCACCCGCCTGCTGATCGTCGGCGACTCGGTGGCGGCGTCGCTGGCCGCCGGCGCCCAGGCGCTGCCGGACCGGGGGCCGTTCGTCGTCGGCGACGGTTCGGTGAACGGTTGCGCCCTCACGGCGGCGGTCACCGGCCTCCAGTTCACCGGCGAGCGGGACGTCTTCGAGGTCGACCTCAGCCGGCCGTGTGACCAGGCCTGGGCCGAGGCCTACGGCCTCTTCCGACCGGACGTCGTGGTGGTCGTGTACGGCAACGCCGGTGGCTTCGAGCGCTTCGAGCTCGAGGGGAGCTGGGTCGGCCCCTGCGACCCCAGCTACCGGGCGTGGTACCTCGCCGAGCTGTCCCGGATCGTCGGCCAGTTCCAGGCGGGGGGCTCGGTCGTCTCGCTCGCCAAGCTCGCCTACCCCGACTCGGAAGGGCTCCCGGCCGACGTCCGGACCCGGATCGACTGCATGAACCTCATGAACCTGGCGGTGGCGAGCACGGTGCGGGCCGACGTGATCGACCTGGGGGCGCTCGTGTGCCCCGGCGGGACCTGCATCAGGGAGGTCCAGGGGTCACCGCTGCGGGCCGACGGCGTCCACTTCGGCGAGGCCTACGACAACGGCCGGCAGCACTTCCGGGGGGCGGGCGCCGAGTTCGCGGCCAGCTGGCTCCTCGCCACCCTCGAACGCAAGCTCGACCCCGCCAGCCCCGGGTAGCGGAGGGGGTGGCGAGCGGCGGGCGCGCTCGTCACACCCCCAGCCGGGTGAGGCGATCGCAGATCGGCGTGCGGTCGGGGAGCAGCGACACCCGGCCCCGGAAGGTGCCGGACGGGCCGGCGCCGTCGCCCCCGCCGGTGCCGAGGGTCGGGGCCGAGATGGCGAGCCGGGCATAGGCAAACAGCAGCGTGCGCTTCCCGGCCGTCACCGTGACGTTGGTGCCGACGAAGCCCCGGCGGTCGAGGTGCACCGTGAGGTCGATGGGCCGACCGGGCTCGACGACCAGCGGGTCCGCCGACTGGCGGACGACGAACGCCTCACCGGGCCGGCCCTCGGCCGGTGCCCACCCGTAGGACACGACGGCCGCGCCGCCGGCCGACCACTCGATCCACACGGTGGCCCGGCCGTCGGCGTCGGCGGTCGTGACGAGCGGCTCGGGACCGCCCGGCCCGTCGGAGCCCACGGGCGGCGGGAGCACCACCCGGAGGCGGAGGAGGCCGGTGGCGGCCGTCGTCTCCAGCGGGTGCCAGTCGCTGCCGTCTGACCAGTGGACGGCGTCGCAGGCGCCCTCCACCACGATCGTGCCGGCCGCCGCCGGCTCCTCCGGGCGGGCACCCCGCCGGACCCGGGACGGCGGACCGTCCGACAGCGCGTCGTGGACGGCGAGCTGGAAGCCGACGTAGGCGGCCCGCTCGGCGGTCGTGACGTCGGCCCGGTACGTGCGCTGGTAGGTGAGGGCGACGGCGCCGTTGGCCCAGCAGCTCCACAGGCCGGCGACCACCAGCAGCCCGACGAGGGCGACCGGCCACGGCCGGCGCCGGCTGGGGCGGGGGAGGGGGCGGGCCAGCCGGGCCACCAACCACCAGGAGCCGAGCACGGCCGCCGGGAGGAGGAGGGGAAGGAGGTCGCCCTGGTAGCGCTGGTCGACGAAGGCCAGGGAGAAGGCCCCCACCGAGCCGACCAGCCCTCCCAGCAAGGGGGCCCGGAATGCCCGGGCCCGGCGGTCGACGGCGGCGACGGCGCCCAGCAGGCCCAGGCCCACGAGCGCCGGTGAGCCGGCCGGGAGGCTGATCGAGTTGTTGCGGGCCTCGAAGACGGCGTCGCCCACCACGGTCGGCGGCCGGGAGAACGTCACCCAGGGGAACAGGCGGTCGAAGCCGATCCCGTCGGGTCGGAGGTACTGGAGGAGGATCGTCGGCGCGTAGCCGGGACCGAAGAGGCTGCCACCGTTGGCCTCCAACGCCGGCCCCCGCGTCGGCCAGTCGGCGAGCAGGTCCTGCTTCTCGTAGGGCGGCAGGCCGAAGGGTTCGCCGAACTTGGCCTGGTTGACGGCGCCGTACAGCAGGACGGGCACGACCACGGCGGCCGCGAGCAACCCGAGGGGGCGGGTCCCGGCCGGCAGCCGGCGGGGCCGGTCGCGCCACCACCCGACCAGCTGGGCGGCGAGGACGACGCCGATGGCCGCGATCGGGCCGAACCCGACCGAGCCCCTCGACAGCACGCTGCAGGCGGCGGTGACGCCGGCGAGCACCAGGTCGCGCCGCCGGCCGTCGGTGACGTGGGCCACCAGGTAGGAGGACGACAGCAGGGCGAAGCCGACGCCCCAGACGATGGCCTCGTGGTAGACGGCCGTCCAGCCGGCGAGGAACACCACCGGGCTCCCGCAGGCGGCGACGAACGTCAGCCCGGCGACGGCCAGGCACTCGAGGCGGGTGGGCCGGCCGCCCCCGCGGAAGGCGGTCCGGGCCTGCCACGCCAGCCGCACGAGGGCCACCAGCACGAGGGCGCAGCCGGCCAGCACCGCCAGCCGGCTCAACCGGCCGTCGGCCCGGTCCCCGAGCACGAGCACGACGGGCATCCGCAGCAGGGCGGGGAGCGGGCCGAAGTACGTGTAGAAGCGGCCCCCCACCCGGAAGCGCTCGAACGTGTAGGCGTCGGGGCCCGCGTCCCAGTGGCCGTGGAGGAGGGTGCGGGCCTGGGTCTCGTAGAAGTCGGCGAGGGGGAGGCGGTCGAGGAGCCCGAGGGTGCCCCGCAGCGCGAACCAGCCCAGCACGGCCAGGGCGGCGGCGGCACCGCCGGCCCCGGCCCGGTAGAAGCGGGCCGCGGCCGGATCTCGCCCGGTGTCCCGGTCGGGGCGTCGGACCGGGCCCCGCGGCCGGGCGCGGTCCGGTCCCGGGGAGCGCCCGGGGCGGGTCCCGATCGGGTCGTCGACGACCGGGGCCCCCCGGTCGGGCCCGCTCACGTCGCCGGGAGCAGGCGCTCGGGCTCGTCACCGGGGGCCGGACCGGGCCGCTCGCCGTGCTCCTCGCCGTGGTCGTCGAGCTCGTCCGGCTCGGCGCCGTCGGCGCCGGCCGGCTCGGTGGCGAGGCGGTAGGCCAGCAGCGACAGGGCGGCGGCGGCTCCGGCCACGCCGGCGAGCAGCAGCCCGGCGGGGACGGGCGGGTGCCAGCTGGGGTCCGAGAGGTAGTTCAGGGGACCGTCCGTGCCCACCGACCAGCGCCGCATGGCGGCGGCGTGGGCCACCACGTGGCCGGCGGCGGTGATGGCGGCGGCCCACGCCAGCGCCCGGCGGGGGAGCGCCCCCGACGAGCCGAGCTCGATGCAGGCGAGGATCGAGATGCCGGCGAACAGGGCCAGCCCGTAGCGGCCGGACCACACGAAGCCGATGGCCCGGGCGGTGCGGGCCTGCAGGATCGTCGGGACGAGGAACACGAACGCGGTGACGGCCACGATGCCGATCCGGCGGCGCCGGTCGGCCCGGGCCAGCGCCGGCCCGACGACGAGGGCCAGGGCCAGGCCCCACGCCCAGGTGAGCGGCGCCGGCGACGGGTTGCGGTCCCAGCCGTAGACGGCGACGCCCTGCTGGAGGTACGACCAGCTCAGCGCCAACGAGTGGCGCACGGCGTCGACCATGCCGAGCCCCCAGGGGTTGTAGCCCCGGTTGTTGCCCAGGTTGTCGCTGAAGATCGTCCATATCACCCCGAGCAGGGTGGCGGTGCCCACGATCGCGATCACCGTCCGCACGCCCCGCTCGCCGAGGCGCCGCAGGATCATCCGGGGCTCGGCCAGCACCAGGAGCACGCTGAGGCCGATCACGGCCAGCCACAGCGTGGACAGCGGCCGGGTGAGGGCCAGCAGCGAGCAGGAGACGGCCACGCCCGCCAGCACCGGGTTCGAGAGCTGCCGGCGGCGGGACAGCACGGCGGCGCCGAGGGCCACCCACGCGCAGATCCCGGCCGACACCTCGAGGCCGTTCGGGTTGACGGAGCCGGCCAGCTGGACGACCTGGGGCGTCATCCCCACGAGCAGGGCCAGCGGCACCACCCGCAGCCGGGTGAGGCGCCGGGTGAGGGCGAAGGCGGTGGCGATGAGCGCGGCGTTGAGGGCGGCGCTCACGACCCGCATGGCGTAGATGCTCTTTGCGCTCGTGTCGACGAGGCTCGGCCAGCCGACGACGGCGTAGTAGGTGGGCGGGTAGCGGCCGATGTAGGCCTCCCAGTCGACGATGGTCGGATCGTCGACGAAGGCGGGGGCGCAGCTGGCCGCCACCCGGCTGTCCCAGATGTAGCACCAGGGGCCGTCGATCGTCTGGCGCCCGTACGAGTTCGGCACCCGGACGTCGGTGGTGAACGCCCCCCGGATCAGGGAGTCGGGCCCGAGGTCGGGCAGCTGGCGCTTCGGCGGGAGCACCTGGCCCCGCACCAGGGCGGCCGCCTTCGTGGTGTGCGACGGCTCGTCCGGGTTGGCGAGCACCGGGTTGGTGAGCGCCCACGTGGTGCCGAGCGCCGAAACCAGCACGAACGTGGCCACCCAGACGCGGGCCGCGCCGAGGGGAACACCGGCCCTCATGGTCGCCACCGCGTCGGGCCCGACCGTCGCCGGCTCAGGACCGGGGGTCCCGGCGCTCGAGCTCGAACACGTACTGGTACGCGAAGAGCGAGGGCCAGACGGCAACCGTCGCCTGGTTCAACCGCTCGAGCAGGCGAGACGCCCGACCCGGCCGGCCCTCGCCGTCGCCACCTGGGCCTGCATCGCCGCCGCGGGCTGTGTCTCCGCCTCTGGCTGGGCCGCCGCCTCGGGCCATGACCTCCTGGGGCATGGCCACCGCCGACCGGCTCACGACCTCCAGCCCGGCCCGGCGAGCGGCCCGCTCGAAGCTCCGGCGGGTGAAGAACCGGATGTGGCCGGCGTCGAGGATGCCGCGCCGGTCGTAGTCGAACCGGCCGGTGACCACCCGCAGGCGGGGGTACCAGTGGGCGAAGTTCGGGACGCTCGCCACCAGCACGCCGCCCGGCGCCAGCCGGTCGGCCGCGGCCCGCAGGACCCGCTCGGGATCCCGGACGTGCTCGACCACGTCGGCAGCCAGCACCACGTCGAAGGGGCCGCCGACCTCGTCGGGGATGCCGTGGTCGAGGTCGGCCTCGACGAAGTGGTCGAGCTGGTCGGCCACGCCGTCGTGCTTCTCGACGTCGACGCCCGTGACCTCGTGGCCGAGCGACCGGAGGCGGGCGCCCAGCCGGCCGTCGGAGCAGCCGAGGTCGAGCACCCGCCCGGGCCGGCGGCGGCGCAGCAGGGCCAGCACCCGGCGGTGCGACGAGTCGAGCCCGTCGGCCTCCTTCAGCTCGTAGGCCTGGTCCGCGAAGGCCAGGTCGCCGGTGCCGAAGCCCATCTTGTGGGCCCGGTAGCGGGTGACGTCGACGAGGACGTCCTTGGCGTACTTGACGCCGTCGACGTAGCAGATCTCGTCGCCGTAGTAGGTGGGGATGGGGATCTCGACGATTCGCTTCCCGGCCTCCTTGAGCTGGATGATGATCTCGGTGTCGAAGTCGAAGCCGTCGGAGTTGCGGCCGTAGGGCAGGTCGTCGAGGGCCGCCACGGCGTAGGCCCGGTAGCCCGAGTGCCATTCGGAGAGCTCGAGGCCGGCGAGCCGGTTCTCGACCGCGGTGAGCACCCGGTTGCCGGCGTACTTGTACCGGGGCATCCCGCCCCGGCGGGCCCGGCCCGGGTCGAGCATGCGCGAGCCGAAGACGGCGTCGGCCTCGCCCCGCTCGAGCGGGGCCACCATCTCGGGCAGCAGCTCGGGCGCGTACTGGCCGTCGCCGTGGAGCAGCACGACGATGTCGAGGCCGGCCTCCTTGGCCCAGCGGTAGCCGGCCTTCTGGTTGCCGCCGTAGCCCAGGTTGCGGGGATGGCGCACGACCTCGATCGGGAGGTCGGTGTTGAGCTGCTGGTAGCCGAGACCGACGAGGTAGGTGGCGTCCTGGCTGTGGTCGTCGCCCACCAGCACGGCGTCGATCCGGGGCCGGAAGTCGGCCGGGATGCGGTCGAGCACCTGGGCCAGCGTCGTCGCCGCGTTGTAGGCGACGATCAGCACGCCGATGCGCTTCGCGTCCCCGCTCACAGCGCCGACACGCTACCGGCCTAGGTGCGGCGGGGCAGGACCGGCGCGTCCCGCCCGGTGCCCCGGGCGCCCGTCCGGGCCCCGTCGGTGCCGACCGGCGTCGACGACTCCTCGTGGTACTCCTGCTCCACGTTGACCGACCAGATGTCGTGCGGGCCCCGCCCCAGGATGTTCTCGACCGTGAGCATGGCGGTGTACATCGAGTGGTCCTGGTTGTTGTAGCGGTGCATGCCGTTGCGCCCCACCGGGTGGACGTTGGGCACCGTCTTCTCGACCCAGGTCCGCAGGATGTCGACCCGCTCGGCGTAGCCCTCGTCGTAGGTGGGATAGGCCTTCGGCACGCGGACCACGTGGCCCAGCTCGACCCGGACCGGGTCGACCAGGCCGAGGAAGGCGATCTCCCGCTTGGCCTGCTCGATGAGGTCCTCGTCCGACTTGGTCCACATGTCGTCGCCCTCGAAGACGAAGTACTCGAGGCCGAGGCAGGTGCGGCCCTCCTTCACCAGGTACGGCGACCAGGAGCCGTAGTTCTGGATGCGCCCCACCTGCACCTCGGGGGCGTGGATGTAGATCCAGTTGTCGGGGAAGGCGAACTCCTCGGGCACCACCAGCGCCACCGACAGGAAGTCGCGATAGCTGATCTCGTCGGCCGCCCGCACGACGTCGGCGGGCGGGGCGGGGTCCATGCCCTTCACCAGCTTCGTGAACGGCATCGACGAGATCACCTCGGTGCAGGGGAACGTCTCCTCGGTGCCGTCGGGCCTCACGGCCACGACCTCGTAGGCCCGCCCGTCGCGGTGGCGGATGTGGCGCACCTTGGTCTCCATGTGCACCGCCGTGCCGGCGGCCACGACCTTCTCGGTGCAGACCTCCCACATCATCCCGGGCCCGTACTTGGGGTACTCGAACTCCTCGATGAGGGAGGTGATCTCCTTCTGGTTCCGCTTCGGGAGCAGGGCGTTGAAGATGGCCTTCTTGAGGTCGAGGTTCTTGATGCGCTGGGCGGCGAAGTCGGCTTCGAGCTCCGAGGCGGGGATGCCCCAGAGCTTCTCGTTGTAGCTCTTGAAGAAGTGGGTGTAGAGGCGCTTGCCGAAGCGGGCCGTCACCCAGCCCTCCAGCTTGTTCTGGTTCTTCGGCGGCCGGATCTGGGCGTCGACGTAGCTGACGACGCAGCGGAGCGCCTCGAACGGACCCAGGTTGCGCAGCGCGTTGAAGGCCTTCAGGGGGTAGTCGTAGTACTTGCCCCGGTAGAAGATGCGGCTCATCCGCGGGCGGAGGAGGAAGTCCTCGGCCGGGAGGATCTCGTGCCAGAGGTCGGAGACCTCCGTGACCTTCGTGAAGAAGCGGTGGCCGCCGATGTCGAACCGCCAGCCGTCGCGGACGACCGTGCGGGAGATGCCGCCGACCTGATCGGTGCCCTCGAGGACGGTGGCGTGGATGCCCTCCTTCTCGAGCTGGAAGGCGGCCGTCAGTCCGGCCGGGCCGGCCCCGATCACGACGATCCGGTGGTCCCCCGGGGGGACGTGGTCGTCGGGGGGGCCGCTGGTGGGGTTGGTCGTCATGGAACCTGCTCGGGAGTGGGCGACGGTGTCGAGGCCGGGCGGCGTGGTGCGCGGCGCCGGCGAGGGCCCGCCGATGGTAGTGACACGCGGGTTGCGGACCGGGGTTCGGTCCCTGCCGGCCGGGCCGCCGGGATGGTGGTCGTACGCAGTCCGATGCTCTACCTTGCCGGCCGATGACGGCACCGGCCCGACCGCGTGGTGGCGCGGACGACGGGGCCGGGACCGCACCCACCACCTCGGGCGGCGGGGCCGTCCGTCCCGACCGGCTGGCGACGACGACCGCGGCCCTGGTCGCCGCGGCCGTGGTCGTCGCGGCCGGCGTCGCCTTCCGCCTCTACACCCGTTCCGACCTCTGGCTCGACGAGGCCCTCTCGGTCAACATCGCCCGGCTGGACCCCGGGGACCTGGTCGACGCCCTCGCCCGAGACGGCCACCCGCCCCTCTACTACCTGCTGCTCCACGGCTGGATGGCGCTGTTCGGCGACGGCGACGTCGCCGTCCGGGCCCTGTCCGGTGTCTTCGGCGTCGCCGCCCTCCCGCTGGCCTACCTCGTCGGCCGCCGGCTCGGGGGGGAGCGGGCCGGCCTGGCCACCCTGCTCCTGCTGGCCGCCTCGCCGTTCGCCGTCCGCTACGCCACCGAGACCCGCATGTACTCGATGGTGATGGTGCTGGTCCTGGCCGGCTGGCTGGCGCTGCGGGCCGCGCTCGAGCGGCCCACGCCGGCCCGCCTGGCCCTGGTCGGGCTGCTCGGGGGGCTGCTCGCCCTCACCCACTACTGGGCCATCTACCTGCTCGCCGCCACCGCCCTGGTGCTGGCCGCGGGTTGGCGGCGGGGCGCCCCCCATGCCGGGCGGGCGCTGGTGGGCCTGGCCGCCAGCGCGGTCGTCTTCCTGCCCTGGCTGCCCACCTTCCTCGAACAGGCCGGCAGCACCGGGACGCCGTGGGGCCGGCCCGAGCGGCCGTCGGTCGTGGTGATGGTCTCCCTCACGGACTGGGGCGGCGGACCCAACGCCGAGGCCCAGCTCGTCGGCATCGCGCTGCTGATCCTCGTCGGCGTGGCCCTGTTCGGCCGCCCCGTCGACGGCGAGACCCTGGCCCTCGACGTGCGCACCCGGCCCGGCGTCCGGGCCGAGGTCGCCATCGCGGCCCTGACGCTCCTGCTGGCCGTCGCCGCCGGGTACGCCACGAGCTCGGCCTTCGCCAGCCGCTACACCGCCACCATCTTCCCGATCGTGGTGGTGGTGGCCGGCTACGGGATCAGCCGGCTCCCGGGCCGGGCCCTCCTGCCGGTGCTGGTCCCGGTGCTCGTCCTGAGCGCGATCGGCGACGTTCGGAACCTCGTCACCCAACGGACCCAGGCCGGCGAGGTGGCCGCCTACATCGTCGACCACGGCCGACCGGGCGACGTCGTGGCCTACTGCCCGGACCAGCTCGGGCCGGCCGTCTCGAGGCTCCTGCCCACCGACCGCGTGCAGCGCACCTTCCCGGCCGGTGGCGACCCGGCCTTCGTCGACTGGGTCGACTACGCCGAGAAGCAGGAGGCCGGCGACCCGGAGGCGTTCGCCCGCGACCTGCTCGACCGGGCCGGCGAGGCGACGATCTGGCTCGTGTGGGAGGCCGGGTACCGGACGCTCGGCACCCGGTGCGAGGACCTCGGCAACGCCCTCGCCCGGCTGCGCCCGGCGGTGGCGGTGGTGTCGAGCGGCGACACCTTCGAGCACGCGGTGCTGTACCAGTACGGGCCGGGGCGCTGACCCCTCGCGGGCAATCCGGGTCGCCGGCAGTCCGGGTCGCGGGCAGCCGGGTCGCGGGCAGTGCGGTGGGCGGCCGGCGCGCCGGTCACCGGGGGCACCGCCGACAGCCCGACCGCCCGACCGCCGCGACCGGGAGCACGGCCGGGCCGGGCCGCACGGCCGGGCCGGGGCGCGTGGCGGGCGGCCCGACGTGATGAGCTGGCACCGGTGAGGAGCATGCGCGGGCCGGTGGGGGCCTCCCTGTCGGCGGCGCTCCCGGGTTGGCTGCTGGCCCGGGTCCTGGTCGGCGTGGGCGCGGTCGTCGCCGTCGTGGCGTCCGACGAGCTCGTGCCCGGCGCCCGGACCCTCCAGCTCGACCAGGGGCTGTTCGCGTGGGACGCCGCCTTCTACCGGGACATCGCCGACGTCGGCTACGGCGGGGTGGCCCGCGAGGGGCTCCGGTTCTTCCCGTTGCTGCCGCTGGCGGCCCGGGCCGCGTCGGTGCCGCTCCTCGGCAACGTGGGCCTGGCTCTGATCCTGGTCGTCAACCTCGCCGCCCTCGCCGCCGGGGCGCTCCTGCACCGGCTGGCCCTCGACGAGCTCGCCGACCGGGCCACCGCCGACCGGACGGCCTGGCTGCTGGCCCTGCTCCCGCCGGCGACGGTCCTCGTGGCCGGCTACGCCGAGGCCGTCCTGCTGGCCTGCACCATCGGCGCCTTCCTCGGCCTGCGCCGGCGCCGCTGGTGGCTGGCCGCCCTGCTCGGGGTGGCCGCCGGGCTGTGCCGACCGATGGGCCTGGTCCTCGCCCTGCCGGCCGCCATCGAGACGGTCCGGGGCCTGCGCCAGGCCGGCTGGACCGAGCGGGTGGCTCGGGCCGCGGCCGTGCTCGGGCCCGTGGCCGGCACCGGGGCCTACCTGGCGTGGGTCGAGTGGCGCCACGGCGACGGCATGCTGCCGTTCCGGCTCCAGAACACGGCTGACCTGCGGGGCGGCTGGGCCAACCCGCTCGGCACCGTCCTCGACGCGGTCCGGTCGGTCGGCGACGGTGGCGGGCTCGGCGAGGCCCTGCACCTGCCCTGGATCGTGGTCTTCGGCGTCCTCCTGATGGTGTGCTGGCGGCGGCTCCCGGCCTCGTACACCGCCTATGCCGGCGTGCTCCTCGTCGTGGCCCTCGGCGGGCACACCCTGGGCTCCTTCGAGCGCTACGGGCTGGCCGCCTTCCCCCTGGTGCTGGCCCTGGCCCTCGTCCTGCGCCGGCCCCGGGACGAGCGGATCGCCCTCGCCGTGTGCGGGGCCGGGCTGGCCGCCTTCACGACCCTCGAGCTCCTCGGCGCGTTCGTCCCCTGATCCG
>JBFWQW010000082.1:0-12978 GCA_050249235.1 Acidimicrobiia bacterium
GAAGCGCATCGTGTACACGCACTCCTTGAGGTCGTCCGGGTGCACGCCGAACAGCGTCACCCCCCACTCGAAGTCGTCGAGCCCGGTCGACCCGGTGACGAGCTGCACGATCCGCCCGGCGAAGGTTCGGCCGGACCTGCCGTGCTCGTACATCATCTCGAGCCGGTCGTCGTAGGGCTCGGCGTACCAGTTCTGACCGGGCACCCGGCGCTTCGACATCGGATAGAAGCAGAAGGCGGCCATCCCCTCCGGCGGCAGGCTGGGCCGGAGCCTGGCCTCCTTCTGGCGGTCGGGGACGTTCGCCGAGTACTCCGACAGCTCCGTCAGCGAGACATACGAGTCGACGACGCCGAGCCCGGCGGCCTGGAGGTCGGTCTGCAGGGCCCGCAGCCGCCACAGGTCGGGGCCGACGGCGAGCAGGCACAGGTCGGCCTTGTGGCCGAGCATCACCGCCGCCACCACCTGGTGGTCGTCGCCGGTGGCCGCCTTCACGGCGGAGCGGACGGCCTCCCCGTCGACCCCGGGCCCCACCTTGCAGAAGAGGTGGAGCACCGCCCACCCGACCGAGGTCACGACCATCTCCCGAGGCTAGATGGCCGCCGTGGGCACGCAGCCCGGCGCGACCAGCCGGCCGGATGCAAGCATTCGGTCACCTCGGGCGTCTTTGAGGGAGATGGAGGCGGTGATGAGGCTCGGCGACGGTGCCGACGGGGCTGGCCACGCCATCGCCGCGCCCCAGCTCCTGGTGGCGAGGGTGTCGTTCGAGGACTTCTACCGCGACCGCTACCCCGACATGGTCCGCCTGGCGACGCTGCTCGTCGGCTCGGTCGACACCGCCCAGGACCTCGTCCAGGACTGCTTCGTCAAGCTCCATCCCCGGTGGACCGTCGTGACCGATCCCCTCCGCTACGTGCGGCGGAGCGTCGTGAACGCGTGTCATTCGCACCACAGGCGGCTGCGCCGCTTCCGCCAGCTGGGGCTCCGCCCCGGGGACGCGGTCGAGCTGGACGCCGACGAGATGGCCGACGCGCTGGCGGCGCTCCCCCACCGCCAGCGCGCCGCCCTCGTCCTCCGCTTCTACGACGGCCTCCACGACGCCGAGATCGCCGAGCTCCTCGGCTGCCGGACCGGCACGGTCGCCTCCCTCGTGCACCGAGGGCTGGCGTCGCTCCGCCTGGTCATCGACCCGTGAGCGACGACCTCGAGTCCCGCCTGCGGGACGATCTCGACCGCCGCGCCGCCTCCGTCACCTCCCGGCCCGACGCCGCCGACCTGGCCCTGCGGCTGACGACCCGCTGGCAGCGCCGCTCCCGCGTCCTGACCACGGCCCTCGTCGTCATGGCCGTGGCCGGTCCGCTGGCCGGCTACCGGCTGGCCTCGGGCCGTGAGGACGGCGACCTCCGGGCGCTCACCGCCGGCGACGCCACCGTCGACGACGGCTCGTTCTCCACGGACGGCGAGGTCCCACCCTCCACGGCCCCTCCCCCGGTCGAGGGCCGGCCGTCGTACAGCACCTTCGGCCTCGACTGGTACGGCGGGGTGGTGCCGGTGATCGCCGAGCGGACCACCAAGGAGGGGATCCGGCTCGTCGTGCGCCAGACCCGGCCCATCCCCCCCGACCCGGCCGTCGATCCCCGAGACGCGCCCTGCCAGCCGGACGGCGGCGTCCGGGTGGGCGTGGTGGCCGACGACCTGGTGGGCACCACCGCGCAGACGACGTTCCCGCCCTCGATGGCCTGGTCCGGCGCCTTCGGGATCGTCGGCGCGGCCGAGGGCCGACCGGCGGGGGTCGCCATCGTGCGCGCGAACGCCGTCCGGGTCGAGGCCGTCTTCCCGAACGGCACGATCGACGGCGCCCCGACGGCCCACGGGGTGGCCGTCCTGGCCGCCTTCGCCGACGCCGGCCGCCCGGCCGCGAGCCTGGTCGACGACACGGTGCTGCTCCTCGGGGCCGACGCCGCCCAGGCGACGGCGCTGCGCTCGACCGACCGCAGCTACCCCGACTGCTCGCTGCTGCTCCCCCTCCCGGGCGTGCAGCCCGCCGACCCGGTGGCGGCGAGGGCGGCCGTGACGGCCGCCTTCGCGACCGCGTACGACGGTCGGCTCCCCTCGGAGCTCCGCGGTCCGTCCTTCGAGCGGTTCGACATCTGGCAGGAGGCCAACCGCCGCCTGGAGGAGACCGGCCTGTTCGACGAACGGATCGCCACCGCCTCCGCCACCGTCGATCAGGTCGTCTTCACCGCGCCCGATCAGGCCACCGTGCGGTTCACCCTCGTCGGCACCACCCTCGGCACCCGCCTCGGCCGGGCCGTGCTGGTCGACGGGAGCTGGAAGGTGTCGATCGAGACCTACTGCGACCTCGTGGCCGCCTCCGGCGTCACCTGCCTGCCCCGCTGACCCGCGCCCGATCCCTCACGGGGCCGGTGCCGCCACCCTGCCGGCCCGGGCCAGCAGCCTCGTCTGGCGGTCGCTGCCGTCGGGGGCGTCGAGCTCGGGACCGTACGAGCCCGGGCGCCGCATCGAGGGACCCACGCCGGCCATGAGGTCGTCGGCGACGGCCACGAGGTCGTCGGGCAGGCGGTCGTCGCCGCCGACGGCCCGGGCCAGGTCCCAGGTGTGGATCACGACGTCCCGGGTGAGGGCGTCGAGGTAGGTCCCGAGCGGGAACGACCCCCGCCCCATCGACACCGGCTGGTCCATCGAGGCGGAGGCGAGCGCCGTCTCGGCCGCGGCCCGGTGGGCGGCCCAGGCCGCGGCCACGTCGCCCCCGAGGTCGACGGCCTCGGTCGTCAGGAAGGCGCCGCCGGCCAGGCCGGCCGCCAGCCCGTCGAGGATCCGGATCACGTGCTCCACCACGTCGCCGCCCGTCCAGCCCTCGCACGGCGACGGGTCGCCGAAGCTCGTGGCCGGGGCCGCGGCCACCCGATCGCCGAAGAGGTCCAGGGCCCTGCGAAACGTCCCAAGCTGGTCCACGTCGAGCTCCGTCCGTCGTCCGTCATGCCCTGCATGCCCGGCCCTGCCCTGCCTGCCCGGCGGACAGTACGAGACGCGGACCTGGCCGGACCCGAGGGCCCGGCCAGGTCAGTTGGACGTGGGTCCCGGTCTCCCGGGAGAGGTGCAGGACAGACGGGACCTAGAAGTCCATGTCCCCGCCGCCCGGCATCGACGGCATGCCGCCCGACGCCTCGGGCTTGTCGACGATGACGGCCTCGGTCGTGAGGAAGAGGGCCGCGATCGATGCCGCGTTCTGCAGCGCCGACCGGGTGACCTTGGCGGCGTCGATCACGCCGGCCTTCACCAGGTCCTCGTAGACGCCGGTGGCGGCGTTGAGGCCCTCGTTGGCGGCATCGAGGTTCCGCACCCGCTCGACCACCACACCGCCCTCCATGCCGGCGTTGACGGCGATCTGCTTCAACGGCTCCTCGAGGGCCCGGGCCACGATGCGGGCACCGGTGGCCTCGTCGCCGACCAGCGACCCGACGAGCTCGAGCACCTTCGCCTGGGCCCGCAGCAGCGCCACGCCGCCACCGGGCACCACGCCCTCCTCGACCGCCGCCTTGGTGGTGCTGACGGCGTCCTCGATGCGGTGCTTCTTCTCCTTGAGCTCGACCTCGGTGGCCGCGCCGACCTTGATGACGGCCACGCCGCCCGACAGCTTGGCCAGGCGCTCCTGGAGCTTCTCGCGGTCGTAGTCGGAGTCGGTGGTGTCGATCTCGGCCTTGATCTGGTTGATCCGGCCCTTGACGTCGTCGTCGCTCCCGGCGCCCTCGACGATGGTGGTCTCGTCCTTGGTGATGATCACCTTGCGGGCGGTGCCGAGCAGGTCGAGCGTGACGTTCTCGAGCTTGAGGCCGACCTCCTCGGTGATGACCTGGCCGGCGGTGAGGATGGCCATGTCCTGGAGCATCGCCTTGCGGCGCTCACCGAAGCCAGGGGCCTTCACGGCCACCGAGCGGAAGGTGCCGCGGATCTTGTTGACGACCAGCGTGGCCAGGGCCTCGCCGTCGACGTCCTCGGCCACGATCACGAGCGGCTTGCCCGACTGCATGACCTTCTCGAGCACGGGGAGCATGTCTCGCACGGCCGAGATCTTCGAGCCGACGAGCAGGATGTAGGGGTCCTCGAGGACGGCCTCCATGCGCTCGGGGTCGGTGACGAAGTAGGGCGAGATGTAGCCCTTGTCGAACCGCATGCCCTCGACGAGGTCCATGTCCATGCCGAAGGTCTGCGACTCCTCGACGGTGATGACGCCGTCCTTGCCGACCTTGTCGATGGCCTCGGAGATGAGGCCGCCGATCTCGGTGTCGGCGGCGGAGATCGAGGCGACCTGGGCGATCTGCTCCTTCGACTCCGTCTCCTTGGCGATGGCCTTGATGGCGGCCACGGCGGTCTCGACGGCGGCCTCGATGCCCTTCTTCAGGCCCATCGGGTTGGCGCCGGCGGCGACGTTGCGCAGGCCCTCGCGGACCATGGCCCAGGCCAGGACGGTCGCCGTCGTCGTGCCGTCACCGGCGACGTCGTCGGTCTTCTTGGCGACCTCCTTGACCAGCTCGGCCCCGACCTTCTCGTACGGGTCCTCGAGGTCGATCTCCTTGGCGATGGAGACGCCGTCGTTGGTGATCGTCGGCGCGCCCCACTTCTTGTCGAGGACCACGTTGCGGCCCTTCGGGCCGAGGGTCACGCGGACCGCATCGGCGAGCTTGTTCATGCCGTTCTCGAGGCCGCGCCGGGCCTCCGTGTCGAACGCGATCAGCTTTGCCACGTTGCCTCCGTGGGGTCGTTCGGGGCGCCGTGCCCGGCGCTCGGTTAGCACTCTCGGTCGTTGAGTGCTAACAGGAAAGCACCTCACCGCCGCCCCCGCAACCGCACCCCGCCCGAGGTCTGGGAGGATGCAGCCCGTGAGCGTGCGAACGGGCGGGTCGGGGGCACCGGCCCTCCGTGACGAGCGGAGGGCCCGTTGGCCGTCGTCGGCGGCACCCCGCTGACCCCGAGCCCCCGGCCGGCGCCGGCGGTACGGCCGTGAGCGGGCCGGTGTCGTACGCCGCCCGGGACTTCGACGCCGCCAAGGTCGCCGCCCAGAAGGACGGGCAGCGGGTCTCGCTGTGCATCCCGGCCAAGGACGAGGAGGCCACCGTCGGCCTGCTGGTCCGGGCCGTCGCCCGCGACCTCGTCGAGCGCATCCCCCTGGTCGACGAGGTGCTCGTGGTCGACGACCGCTCGACCGACGCCACCGCGGCGGTGGCCGCCGCGGCCGGCGCCCGCGTGGTGGCCGTCGACGACGTGCTCCCCCACCTCGAGCCCCGCACCGGCAAGGGCGAGGCGCTCTGGAAGTCGGTGGCGGCGGCCGACGGCGACATCGTGGTCTGGGTCGACGCCGACCTTCGCCGCTTCGACATCAGCTTCGTCACCGGGCTCGTCGGGCCGCTCGTCACCGACGCCGGCGTCGACTTCGTGAAGGGCTGGTACGCCCGCGAGGGCGGCCGGGTCACCGAGCTCGTGGCCCGGCCGGTGCTGGCCCTGCTCTTCCCCCACCTGGCCGTGTTCGCCCAGCCCTTGGCCGGCGAGTACGGCGGCCGCAAGAGCCTCCTCGAGCAGCTGCCGTTCGTCGGTGGCTACGGGGTGGACATCGGGCTGCTCATCGACGTCGCCGGGCGGGTCGGCCTCGGCCGGATGGCCCAGGTCGACCTCGGCGTCCGCGTCCACCGCAACCGGCCCCTCGACGAGCTCTCGCCGCAGGCCCTCGCCGTGCTGCGGACGGCGATGGCCCGGGCCGGCGTGGACGTGCCGGCGTCCCCGCTGCTCGTGCGCCCGGGCGAGGCCCCGCTCGAGGTCGCCGACGGCGAGCGACCTCCCCTCGCCAGCCTCTGAGCCCCGGCTCCAGGTGCCGGTGCCGGGCCCGGCCCCTCAGAGATCGACGACGTCCTCGACGAGGCCGGGAGCGCGCTCCTCGTGGGCCTCCGCCTGGGCGATGGCCGCCTCCCAGGGCTCGCCCAGCACGTAGGTGCGCCAGAGGTGGCCGGCCAGGATCTTGAGGACCGCCGCCACCGGCACCGCCATGAGGAGGCCGAAGAAGCCGCCCAGGCTGCCGCCGGCGAGGAGGGCGAGCAGCACCGCCGCCGGGTGCAGGCTCACGGCCCGCTGCATGACGAGCGGGCTGATGAAGTGGTTGTCGAGCTGCTGGACGCCCACCATGATCAGCGCCGCCACGATGGCGGTCCGCACGTCCTGGGTGGTCAGCGCGATGGCGACGGCCGGGATCCCGCCCACCCACGGCCCGATCAGCGGGACGATGTTGAAGATGCCGGCGACCATGCCGACGAGCAGCCAGAAGTCCAGGCCGACGACCGCCAGGCCGATCGACACCAGGACGCCCACGATGAGGGCCACGAGCAGCTGGCCGCGGAAGAACCCGCCGATCGCCCGCGACAGCCGGTGGCCGACGTGCAGGATCTCGTCGCGTGAGCGGTCCGGGAGCAGCGACGTCATCACCTGGCCGAGCCGGGGCAGGTCGACCAGCAGGTAGAAGGCGACGATCGGGGCGAGGATCACGATCAGGGCCACGTGGAAGATCCGGCCGCCGATGTCGCGCACCCGGTCGACCGTCTCGCTGAAGCTGGTCTGCTCGTCGGTGCCGTCGAGCTCCTCCTGGATCTCGTCGTAGGTGGGGACCTGGACCGGCCAGCCCCGTGACTGCTCGGAGAGGTCGTCGACGAAGTCCTTCAGGTCGGCCTCGATCTCCGGCCACTCGTCGGCGAGCTGGTCGGCCTGGTCGACGACGAGGGGCTGCACGAGCAGCCCGCCAAGCACGAGCACGCCGAGGATGGCCAGGTAGGTGAGCCCGGTGCCGAGCGCCCGGGGGACGCCGCGGTGCTGGAGGCCGGTGACGAGGGGGTGGAGCACGAAGACGAGCGCGCCGGCGAGGAGGAGCGGCGGCCAGATGATCCGCACGAACCAGGCCGCCCCGCCGACCACGGCCAGGAGCGCGACGATCCCCACGATCGCCCAGGCGACCTGGCCGGCGCCGCGGATCCGTTCGGCCACGGCCGGCACGCTAACGGTCGGTGCCCGACCGGCGGGTGCCCCGCGGCCGGGTCACCGGACCGAGCCGGGACGGGGGCGGAACGGCCCGGCAAGGAGCTCCGCCACGACCTCCTCGATGCAGCGGACGGTCCGGGTGGTCGCCCGCTCCTCGCCGAACCGCTCGACGAGGGACACCACCTCGAACCCGTCGGGCACCGCCACCCCGGCCAGGACCTGCCCGACGACGGCCACGACCGGGACGCCGGACGCCATGGCCAGCTGGGCCACGCCGCCGACGACCTTCCCCTCGAACGACTGCTCGTCGAGGAAGCCTTCGGCGGTCACGACGAGGTCGGCGCCCTCGATGCGGTCGTGGAGGTCGAGCTCGTCGGCGACGAGCTCGAAGCCCTCAGCCAGGCGGGCACCGGCACAGGCCAGGCCGCCGGCCAGGCCGCCGGCCGCGCCGGCGCCCCGCAGGCTGGTGACGTCGATGCCGTAGGACGACGCGTACACCTGCGCCAGCCGCTCGAGCCGGCGGGCCAGGAGCTGCACCTGGGCCGGGGTGGCGCCCTTCTGCGGGGCGAAGGTGCCCGCCGCCTCGAGGAAGGGCGTCCGCACGTCGCAGGCGACCACCAGCTCGACGGCCCGGAGCCGGGTGAGCGGCTCGAGGGCACGGAGGGCGCCGAGGCCGCCGTCGGTCGTGGCCGAGCCGCCGACGCCGACGAGGATCCGTCGGCAGCCGGCGTCGACGGCCGCCGCCACCAGCTCGCCGGTGCCCGTCGTCGACGCCGCCACCGGGTCGTTGCCCTCGGGCCCGCCGACCAGCTCGATCCCCGACGCCATCGCCATCTCCACCACCGCGGTGCGGCCGTACCGCCAGGCGGCCGGCACCGGATCGCCGAGCGGGCCGGTCACCACCGCCACCCGGTTGGGTCCGCCGAGCGCGGCCAGGGTGCCCTCGCCCCCATCGGCCATCGGGACCTCGTCGCAGTCCCAGCCCGCCTCCCATGCGGCCCGGCCCACGGCCGCCGCCACCTCGGCCGCGGTGGCCGTGCCACGGAGCTTGTCGGGAGCAGCCACCACGCGCACGGGGCCAATTGTGGGCGACCGCTGGGTACCGTGCGGCGGTGCCGGCCCGCCCCCTCGTCGTCGTGTCCAACCGAGGCCCCCTGTCGTTCGCCGTGGACGACGCCGGGGAGCTGGTGGCCCGGCGGGGCGGCGGGGGCCTGGTCACCGCCCTCGGGGCCGCCCTGGCCGGCACCGGCGCCCTCTGGGTGGCGGGCGCCAGGGGCGAGGCCGACGTCCGGGCCGCCGAGGCCGGGCGCACGGAGGCCGAGGGCTTCAACGTCGAGCTGCTGGTGCTGGAGGACGACGCCTACCGCGCCTACTACGACGTGGTCGCCAACGGCACCCTCTGGTTCCTCCACCACGGCCTCTGGGACACGCCCCGGCGGCCCCGCTTCGACCGGCACTGGTGGGGCGCCTGGGCGCGCTTCCGGGAGGTGAACGACGCCTTCGCGGCGAGGGTCGCCGACCTCGCGCCCGACGGCGCCCTCGTGCTGGTGCAGGACTACCACCTGGCCCTGGTGGGCCCGGCGCTCACCGCCCGCCGGCCGGACGTGGCCACGGTCCACTTCACCCACACCCCCTTCGCCGCGCCCGAGGCCCTCCGCGCCCTCCCCGCTCCGGTCGAGGAGGAGCTGCTCCGGGGCATGGCCGGCCACGACGCCTGCGGCTTCCACTCGGCCCGGTGGGCGGACGCCTTCGGGCGGGCCTGCCAGGAGGTGCTCGGCACGGCGCCGACCACCTTCGTCTCGCCGGCCACCGCCGACGCCGACGACATCCGGGGGGTGGCCGCCTCGGCCGCCTGCGCCACCGCCCACGCCGAGCTCGACGACCTGGTCGGCGACCGCCGCTTCGTCGTGCGCGTCGACCGAATCGAGCTCTCGAAGAACATCGTGCGGGGCTTCCTCGCCTTCGACGAGCTGCTGGAGACGACGCCGGCCTGGCGGGAGCGGGTTGTGTTCGGCGCCTTCGTCTACCCGTCCCGCGAGGGCCTGGCCGAGTACCAGGCCTACCGGCAGGAGGTCGAGGCCGTCATCGACCGGGTCAATCGCCGGTGGGGCACGTCGAGCTGGACCCCGATCGTCTACGACCCGACCGACGACTTCCCCCGCTCGGTGGCGGCCCTCCGCCGCTCGGACGTGCTGCTCGTCAACCCGGTCCGCGACGGCCTCAACCTGGTCGCCAAGGAAGGACCGATCGTCAACGAGCGCGACGGCGTCCTCCTCCTCAGCCGTGAGTCGGGCGCGTGGGACGAGCTGGCCGGGGCCGCCCTCGAGCTGCACCCCTTCGACATCAGCGGCACCGCCGCGGTGCTCGACCGGGCCCTCTCGATGGGGCCGGACGAGCGGCACCGGCGGGCCACCGACCTGCGCTCGCTGGCGACGGCCCGGGGGCCGGGCGACTGGCTGGCCGACCTGGTGGCCGCGGTCCCGGACGGCCTGGTCGCCCCTACAGCGACCTGAGGAGGGCCACCGCGCCGGCCGGCCCGTCGACCACCAGGTCGGCCCGGACCACGAGCTCGTCGGGCGTGTCGGCGGTGGTGGCCGCCACCCGGATGCCCGTGACGCCCCGCCCGGCCAGCCGGTCGAGGGCATCGAAGGCGGTCAGGTCGCCAAGGTCGTCGCCCATGAACAGGACGGTCCGCAGCCGCCGCCGCTCCACGGCGTCCTCGATCGCCGTGCCCTTGTCGAGCTCGACGGGGGGGTGCAGCTCGACCGACGCCTTGGCCGCCCGGAGGAGCAGCCCGCTGGCGGCGGCCTCGTCACGGGCCCAGGCCTCGACCGCGCTGGCCAGGTCCGGCCGGGTGCGGTGGTGCAGGGTGAGCGACAGACCCTTGCCTTCCACCAGCGGGCCGAAGCGGCCCGTGGCCCGGGCCGTGGCTGCCTCGACCACCGGCCGCCACGTCCGGCCCACGGCATGCTCTCCCTCCCGACCGCCGTCGAGCTCCTCGAGGCCGTAGAGGCCCGAGAGCCAGAGCCGCCCGTCGAGCCGGTGGCGGAGGAAGGCGACCGGCCGGCCCGACACCACCCCCACGAGGGCGTACCGGCCGGCCAGGTCGACCAGGGCGTCGACCGCGCCCGGCGCCGCCGCCGCCGCGGCCGGGTCGTCCACGAGCTCGGACAGCGTCCCGTCGAAGTCGGTGAGGACGGCGGCCGCGGCCGGATCGGCCCGGAGGGCGTCGAGCGGATCGACGGCGGTCCCCCCGTCCCGGTCGGCTCGGGCGCTCCCGCTCACCGGCCGGGCGCCACCGGCTCAGCCCTGGGCGAGGTCGGCCGCCAGGACCACGAGGACGTGGGCGCCCGCGAGGTCGGCGACCGGGACCGGGTTCGGCATGGCGGCCACGTCCGGGGCGGGCGCGAGGAGGGCGGCGATGGCCCTCGCATCCGCCTCGTAGCCGGCCGCGAAGTAGACGGCGCTGGCGTCGACCGGGGCCGTCGTGTTCACCGGTTGGAGGGTGACGAAGTTCGAGCCCTTGAGGGTCGTGGCGATCCTGCCCGCCGCCCCCTTGGTCGTCGTGCCGTTGGCGACGAGGACGGACACCTGGGCGGGGTCGTGCGGCTTCGCCGCCTCCGCCGCGGTGGTGGTGGTCGTGCCGCCCCCCTGCCCGGGGTCGGTCGGCGTGGTCGTGCCGGTGCCGGTGCCGTCGTCCTCGGCGTCGGCGGCCCGGAACGGCTCGCTGCCGTCGGTCGAGCGGAGGAGGAGGACGCCCACCACGACGGCGGCGACGATGAGGGCGATGCCGCGGGCCATGGCGCTGGTGGCCGACCGGTTGAAGGAGCCGTCGGCGGCGGCGTGCTGCCCTCGGGTGCTCACCTGGCGGAGGGGCCGCCGCCGGCCGAGCGGCCCTCGAAGCGGGCTCGGCGGCGCAGGGCGCGGAGTCGTCGGACGCGGTGGACCACGAGGGGATCGTAGGCCCGGGCCTCGGGCGAGGCCGAGAGCTCGGCGAGGATGGCGTAGAACCGGGTGGGCGAGATGCCGAGCCGGGCGCGGATGGCCGCTTCCTTCGTGCCCGGGGACTGCCACCATTCCCGCTCGAGGTCGAGGACCCGCTTGTCCCGCTCGCTCAGGGCCATCCCGGCCAGCGTGCCAGACCGCGGCCGCCGAGGGGTCGATGGGAGCGGCGCGACGGAGGTCGAGGGCCGCCGCCGCCCCGGATGGGAGACTGTGCACCCCGGCCCGAGTAGCTCAGCTGGTCAGAGCAGCCGCCTTGTAAGCGGCAGGTCGTCGGTTCGACTCCGACCTCGGGCTCGACCTGCCCTCGACGACCGACCCGGTCCATCGGGCGGAGCCATGGCGTCGGTTCTCCGGCGACGGAGGTCGGAGCCGAGGGATGCGTTCGGTTCGCACGTCCGTCATGATCGCGACGTCCCAGATCGCCGATTCGGGGCGCGCGATCTGAACCCGTTGCGGGCAAAGTGCCATCTGGCCCTACTCGTCGTCACGGGGGCTGCGTTCACTGGGGAATGTGCCCGAGCTGCCTCGGCGCCGCCAAGAAGTCCCAGAAGAACCCACGAGGAGCGAGGAGCGAACGAGATGCCTGACAAGGAGAACACGCAGAGCACGAGCGAGAGCGAGAACCCGGCCATCCCGGCACCCGAGCCGAAGGCCACCCGGCCGCGGACGAACCGGGACTGGTGGCCGAACCAGCTCGACTTGTCGGTGCTCCACCAGCATCCGACGCAGTCGAGCCCCATGGGCGACGATTTCGACTACAAGGCGGAGTTCGCCCGTCTCGACGTCGACGCTCTGAAGCGCGACATCGTCGAGGTCATGACGACCTCGCAGGACTGGTGGCCCGCCGACTACGGCCACTACGGGCCGCTGTTCATCCGCATGTCGTGGCATGCGGCGGGCACGTACCGCATCGAGGACGGCCGAGGTGGCGCCGGCGACGGGTCGCAGCGGTTCGCGCCGCTCAACAGCTGGCCCGACAACGCAAACCTCGACAAGGCCCGGCGGCTGCTGTGGCCCGTGAAGAAGAAGTACGGCCGCAAGATCTCCTGGGCCGACCTGCTCGTGCTAGCCGGCAACGTCGCGCTGGAGTCGATGGGCTTCAAGACCTTCGGCTTCGGCTTCGGGCGGGAGGACATCTGGGAGCCCGAAGAGGTCTTCTGGGGTCCGGAGGACACCTGGCTCGGAGACGAGCGCTACAGCGGCGACCGCGAGCTCACCGGCCCGTTCGGTGCAGTGCAGATGGGCCTCATCTACGTCAACCCGGAGGGCCCGGGCGGCCAGCCGAGTGCGTTGGCAGCAGCCCGCGACATCCGCGAGACGTTCCGGCGGATGGCGATGAACGACGAGGAGACCGTCGCCCTCATCGCCGGCGGACACAGCTTCGGCAAGACCCACGGCGCCGGTGACCCTGCGCTCGTCGGCCCCGAGCCCGAGGGCGCGCCGATCGAGCAGCAGGGCCTCGGCTGGAAGAGCGCCTACGGCAGCGGCAAGGCCGGCGATGCCATCACCAGCGGCCTCGAGGGGGCGTGGACCCCGACGCCGATCAACTGGGACAACAGCTTCTTCGAGACCCTCTTCCGCTACGACTGGGACCTGGTCAAGAGCCCGGCCGGCGCATGGCAGTGGGTGCCGACCGACCCCGACGCAGCCGAGCTCGTGCCCGACGCGCACGACCCGACGAAGCGTCACGCACCGGTGATGCTGACCACCGACCTGGCGCTGCGCATGGATCCTGCCTACGAGAAGATCTCCCGGCGGTTCCTCGAACACCCCGATGAGTTCGCGCTCGCATTCGCGAAGGCGTGGTACAAGCTGCTGCATCGGGACATGGGCCCGGTCACCCGGTACCTCGGACCGTGGGTTCCCGAGCCCCAGCTGTGGCAGGACCCGGTGCCGGCGGTCGATCACGAGCTGATCGACGACACCGACGTCGCCGCC
>JBFWQW010000083.1:0-12921 GCA_050249235.1 Acidimicrobiia bacterium
ACCCGGCAGGTGCCTTTCGTCGAGGACGGGTCGAGGCTTCAGACACCCGAATCGTCCTTGAACGAAAGGCCCTTGTCGCGGATGGGCTCAACTCACCTCCGCACTACCTGCGGATCCCGGTCTGAGCCCGGTCGGCCGGATGGCCCGCACCGGCAGGGGCGAGAGAAAGCCCAGGTCAGAGCGGTGCGTGCCTGTCCGGGCCGGTCACGACACGGGTCGAGGGCGAGTCGAAGTAGAAATGGGGCGTGGCCGACTCCATCACGATCACCGACAACCGCAGCGGTGAGAGCGTCGAGATCCCGCTCGTCGACGGTGGGGTCGACAGCACGGCGTGGCGCAAGCTCCTGCCCGGTGTCTGGTTCTCCGACCCGGCGCTGATGACGACGGCGTTCACGACGAGCGCCATCACCGAGCTCGACGGCGAGAACGGCATCCTCCGCTACCGGGGCTACCCCATCGAGCAGCTGGCCGAGAAGAGCACCTACCTCGAGGTGTCCTACCTCCTCCTGCACGGCGAGCTGCCCACCGCGGCCCAGCTCGAGACGTGGACCTACGAGGTCACCCACCACACCTACATCCACGAGAACATGCGCAAGCGGTTCATGGAGGGCTTCCATTACGACGCCCACCCGATGGGGATGCTGGTCTCGGCGGTGGCGGCGCTGTCGACCTTCTATCCCGAGGCCAAGGAGATCGCCGACCCCGAGGTCCGCCACAAGCAGATCGTGCGCCTCATCGCCAAGATGCCGACCCTGGCCGCCTGTGCCCACCGCTTCAGCCAGGGCATGCCCTTCGTCTACCCCGACAACTCCCAGGACCTGCCGGCCAACTTCCTGCGGATGATGTTCGACCCGGTCGAGAACGTGCCGTGGCGGGACCCGGTGCTCCAGCGGGCCCTCGACGTGCTGTTCATCCTCCACGCCGACCACGAGCAGAACTGCGGCACCACCGCCATGCGGGTGATCGGCAGCTCCCACGCCGACCCGTACTCGGCGACGGCCGGGGCGGCGGCCGCCCTCTACGGACCCCGCCACGGCGGTGCCAACGAGGCCGTGCTGCGGATGCTCAACGAGATCGGGTCGATCGACAACGTCCACGACTTCGTCGCCGGCGTGAAGCAGGGCAAGGGGCTGCTCCAGGGTTTCGGCCACCGCGTCTACAAGAACTTCGACCCTCGGGCGACGATCATCAAGCAGACGGCCTACGACGTCTTCGAGGTCACCGGCAAGAGCCCACTGCTCGACATCGCCCTCAAGCTCGAGGAGGTGGCGCTGGCCGACGAGTACTTCACCAGCCGGCGCCTCTACCCCAACGTCGACTTCTACTCCGGGCTGATCTACCAGGCCATGGGCTTCCCCACCGAGATCTTCACCGTGCTCTTCGCCATCCCCCGCACGTCGGGCTGGCTGGCCCACTGGCAGGAAGCGCTCGAGCAGGACCAGAAGATCGCCCGCCCCCGCCAGCTCTACTCGGGCGTCCCGGTCCGCGACTACGTCGCCCTCGACCAGCGCTAGCCCCGCCCCTTCAGGCCGAATGGCCCCGTCGTCCTCAGGCCGAATGGCCCCGTCGTCCTCAGGCCGAATGGCCCCGTCGTCCTCAGGCCGAATGGCCCCGTCGTCCTCAGGCCGAATGGCCCCGTCGTCCTCAGGCCGAATGGCCCCGTCGTCCTCAGGCCGAATGGCCGGCCTCCAGGTCGAGGACCTGCTGGAGGCCTAGCTGCGATGACCAGGGGCCGGCCGCGGCTTCGATCGGCGCCAACACGACGAGGGTGTGGTCACCGGTGTCGACCCGGTCCACCACCCGGCCCGCGAACCAGCGGGTGAGGTCGTCCAGCACCGGCACGCCCTCGGGTCCGTCGTGCCAGCGGCAGCGGGCGAACTTGTCGACGCGGTCGCCGGTGGTGGTGCCGAAGAGCTCGGCGAGCGGGCGGTCGGCCGGCGACGGGAAGTGAACGGCGAGGACGTCGGCCTGCATCGCAAGCCGGTGGGTGTGGTTCGCCTTCGAAACCCAGACGCCGAACCGGCCGGGGTGGATGCTCGCCTGCGAGCCAAAGCCGACGAGGCAGCCGGAGCGCTCGCCATCGTGGGTCACCGTCACGATCATCATCGGCGAGTCGAGCCCGCCCATCACGTCGTCGAAGGCGTCGGGCGTGGCACCGGCGGCACCGTCCCCGTCGAGCCCGTCCGGCTCGGCCCGGTCCGTGCGGCGGTAGCGGAGGAACAGGTCGCCCTCCCTCGCCCGAACCGAGACGAGCGTGAGCGGGAGCGGCGCCTCGAGCGGTCCCCCTCCCAGGACCCCTCGCACCGCTCCCCCGACGAACGAGCCGGCGACGGTGAGGCAGAGCTCGTCGAGGCGGTCGGCGCGGGCCAGCTCGCCGTTGAGCGTCGGCCCGCCCTCGCACAGCACGAGGCCGGCACCCATGCCGTCGAGCGCGGTGGCGATGTCGACCGTTCCCTCCCCGACCGTCACCACGTCGGCGACCGCCCGCAGGCGGTCGAGTCGCTGACCGTCGGCGTCCTCCGGCGCGATCAGGAGCGGACGGTGGCCACCACCGAAGACCCGGGCCTCGGGATCGAGGTCGAGGCTCCGTGAGACGATCGCCAAGCGGGGCAAGTCTTCCTGCCCGCGCGCCTGCCGGGCCGACCGCTCGTCGGCACCGAGCTTCGGCGGGCCGTAGCGCTCGGCCCGGACCGTCTGCGCACCCACGAGGATGACGTCGGCGAGTGAGCGGAGGTGATGGAAGAGGCGATGGTCGGCCGGGCCCCCGAGCTGGGCAGTGCGCCCGTCGACGGCGATGGCGCCGTCGACGCTGACCACCATGTTCACCGCCACGTAGGGGCGGGGCCCGGCCCGCCGGCCGAGGAGGTCGTCGTAGGCGGACTCGGCCCAGTCGGTCACCGGGCGACGGTACCCAAGCGGCCGCGACGATCGGTCATGGCTCGGGCCCCGGCGGCACGCCTCACCTCCGGGGGGAAGAACGACGGAGGGACGGGCCGCAGCCCGTCCCTCCGTTGGTTGCGCAGCTCGTCGACGTCGACGTCGACGGCTACGCGCGCTTGGCGGGCGCCTTCTTCGCGGGAGCCTTCTTGGCAGGGGCCCGCTTGGCGGGGGCCTTCTTGGCCGGCGCCGCCTTCTTGGCCGGAGCGGCCTTCTTGGCCGGCGCGGCCTTCACCGCGGCCGGAGCCGGCGGCCACACGCCCCTCGCCAGCTTGGGAGCCAGGGACGGCGTCATCACCGAGTCCTTGAACGCCTTCAGGGGCGTGATGCGGGCCCGCTTCGAGGCCTTGATGCGCACCGGGGCACCGGTCTGGGGGTTCCGCCCCATCCGCGCCGCCCGCTCCACCTTGGCGAACTTGGCGAAGCCGGAGACGGTGACCGGCTCGCCCTTCGCCACCACGGAGGTCAGGACGTCGGTGATGGCGCGGAAGGCGGCGTCGACCTGCTTGGTCTCGAGGCCCCCGTGGGCCGCTGCCGCTATGACGAGCTCGCGTCGGTTCATGTGGGCTTGCCCTTCCTTGTTGGTCTGGATCGTGTGGTCAAGATCGTGTGGTCCGGTCGTCCGACCGGTGGTCGTTCGACGGTTCAGCGGTGGTGGACGATCGTCTCGCAAAGCTCGACGAGTACCTCGTGGTTCACGAGGACGGCGAAAGTGTGGTGGTTCCCGGTCCCTTCGTCGCGGATGGTGCTTGTGCCGCCTACGTTTCTGTCATGCGCGACGACGCCGGAGCACCGGACTGGGTCGAGCTCCGGCGCGTCCGGCTCCCGATGGTCGGACCCTTCCGCACCTCGGCGGGAGCGCTCGCCCATCGTGACCTCCTCCTCGTCCGCGTCGGGGTCGGCGGCGTCGAGGGCTGGGGGGAGTGCGCTGCGCTCCCCGAGCCCACCTACAGCAGCGAGTACGTCGACGGCGCCGCCGCCGTGCTCCACCGCTTCCTCGTGCCGGCGCTGTGGGCACCGGCCGCCGGCGTGGCCGGGCACCCGATGGCCGCCGCCGCCCTCCGCACCGCGGTCCTCGACGCCCAGCTCCGGAGCATCGGCGTGCCGCTGGCCCGGCACCTCGGCGCCGAGCGGACGGAGGTGCCCGCCGGGGCCGCGGTCGGCTTCACGGCCACGATCGACGAGTTGCTCGCCGAGGTCGAAGCCCTTGTTGCCGTTGGCTATCTGCGGATCAAGGTGAAGATCGGACCAGGCTGGGACCTCGGGCCGCTGGCGGCTGTGCGCGAGCTCGTCGGCCCGGGCATCGTCCTCCAGGCCGACGCCAACGGCGCCTACCGGGCCGGCGACGCCGACCACCTGGCCGAGCTCGACCGCTTCGACCTGGCCCTCGTCGAACAGCCTCTCCCCGCCGACGACCTGCTCGGCCACGCCCAGCTCGCCCGCCGGCTGGCGACACCGATCTGCCTCGACGAGTCGATCACCTCGGTCGGCGCGGCCGAGGCCGCGCTCGAGCTGGGGGCCTGCTCGGTCGTGTGCGTGAAGCCGGGCCGGCTCGGCGGCATCGAGGCCGCCGCGGAGGTGCACGACCGGTGTCGCGACGTCGGCGCCGACGCGTGGTGCGGCGGGATGCTCGAGACCGGCATCGGTCGGGCCGCCCTGCTCGCGCTTGCCGCCCTGCCGGGCTTCACGCTTCCGGGCGACCTCTCCGCCACCGGTCGGTGGTTCGCCGACGACCTCGTCGCGCCGGTGGCCCTCGGTGCCCACGGCCACCTCCCGGTGCCGGACGAGCCGGGCATCGGACCCCCTCCCGACCTCGACGCCGTCGACCGCTTCACCACCGGGACGGAGCTGGTGCACCGGCCGTAGCCTGGCGCCATGTTCGGACGCTTCGAGAAGAAGACCCGCATGCCGTCCTCGGAGGACGCGCTCCCCGGTCGGACCGCGACCATGCCGGTGGCGGCCGCCCACCACGTGCTCGGCACGCCGCTCACCGAGCCGTTCCCCGACGGCAGCGAGCGGGCCGTGTTCGGCCTCGGCTGCTTCTGGGGGGCGGAACGCAAGTTCTGGGAGGCGCCCGGCGTCATCACCACGGCGGTCGGCTATGCCGGCGGCTTCACGCCGAACCCCACCTACGAAGAGGTCTGCAGCGGCCACACCGGCCACAACGAGGTGGTGCTGGTGGTCTTCGACCCGGCCAGGACCTCGTACGACGCCCTGCTGAAGGTCTTCTGGGAGTCGCACGACCCCACGCAGGGGATGCGCCAGGGCAACGACGTCGGCACGCAGTACCGCTCGGGCATCTACGTCCACTCCGACGAGCAGAAGGTCGCCGCCGAGGCGTCCCGGGCCGCCTACGAAGAGCGCCTCCGCGGCGCCGGCTACGGCGAGATCACCACCGAGATCGTCGACGCCGGCCCCTTCTTCTACGCCGAGGACTACCACCAGCAGTACCTCGCCAAGAACCCCAACGGCTACTGCGGCCTCGGCGGCACCGGCGTCGTCTGCCAGATCGGCCTGCCGACCGACTGACCGCGCCCGTCCCCCGTTCTCTGTCGAGTCGGCCGGAACAACGCCGGCTCGGTCGACAGGAACCAGCGGCCTTCGTCAGGCGAGCTCGCGTAGGCGGCCGGTGCGCACGTCGTACTCGTAGCCCCGCACCTCGATGCCGGGCGCGAACAGCCGTGAGGACCGGATCCGGTCGACGTCCTCGCGGAGGGCGACGTCACCGGCGGGGATGGCCTGGAAGTCGACGCCGGCCGCCGACTCGCCGGTGGCGCCCTCCACGATGGCCCGCAGCTCGTCGTCGCTGAAGCGGCTCATCCCGCACTCGGTGTGGTGCACGACGGCGATGGCCCGCACGCCGAGCACATGGGTCGAGACGAGCAGCGAGCGCAGCACGTCGTCCGACACCCGCCCGCCGGCATTGCGCACGATGTGGGCGTCGCCCGGCTCCAGGCCGAACACGCCGAGCGGCAGGATCCGGGCATCCATGCAGGTGACGACGGCCAGGTGGCGGGCCGGCGGGGCCGGCAGCATGCCGCTCTCGAAGGTGGACGCGTACTCCTCGTTGGCGCTCAGGACCTCGTCGAGGACGCTGGGGGCGGTGTCGGGTGCGGGCCGGGCCGGTCGGTCGGACACGCCGACAGCCTGCCACCTGGCGGCCGGTCTCCGGTCAGCGGGCATCGAGCCGGCGCCGCACCGAGGCCTGGTACTCGAGGTCGATGGCCCTCGCCCCCTCCTCGCCCACGGTCCAGAGCGTGATGTTGCGGGAGTGCCCGCTGTGGGGCCGGTACACGAGGTTCCAGCGGTGCTCGAGCTCGGCCAGCTCGTCCTCGGTGCGGGTGACCATCGGGGCCGGCGGGCGCTCGTCGACGTGGAACACGTAGAGGTTCCACGCCACGGACAGGTCCTGTCGCCCGATGACGGGGTGCATGGCCCGCTCCACCTCCGGCTGGCGCACGAAGCCGGCCCGCTCGAACTGCGCCGTCCACCATGCGAAGGACGCCACCGTGAGATGGCCCTCGACCGGGTTGCCGTCGTCGTCGCGGGCGAGGTCGTCGAAGGGCACCGGGCCGTCGTAGCCGGGCCCGAGGGCCTCGTAGTGCTCGAGCCGCTCCGGACGCACCTTGCCCCGGACGAAGCCGGCCGGCCCGTGGGGATTGGGCCCGATCGACGGGATGGTGGCCACCAGGTAGCCGTCGCTCACCCGGCGCAGGCGGCGCAGCACCTTCGGCACCTGCTCGGGTCGGAGGTGCTCGAGCACCTCGAGGGCGGTGACGAGGTCGTAGCGGGTCCGGACCCCCGGGCGCTGGCGCCGCTCGAGGTCGACCACCGAGAGCCGGTCCCGCACCGACTCGGCGCCGTCGGCGATGGCCCACTCGCTCACGTCCCAGCCGTGGGCGTCGTAGCCGAGCTCGACCAGGCCCTCCACGAGGAAGCCGCGGGCGCAGCCCACGTCGAGCGACCGGGTGAAGGGCAGGAACCGCCACAGCAGGTAGGACGCCACATCGGCGTTCGAGGTCTCCCGGGTGTAGTTGCCGTAGCCGGACACGCCGGGGTTGCGATCGGCCGCCCCCGAGAAGTACCGCGACCCGTAGAAGTCCTGCTTGACGTCGCCGCGCCGGGAGGCCAGTCGGCGCCGCGCCGCGTCGCGGACGCCACGCAGGGCCCGCTTCACCCGCCCGAGTCCCACGGCGGTCGCCACCGCCCGGAGCCAGCGGGGCCCGCGGACAGCGGCCGCCGGAGCGTCCGGGGTGTCCGGGGTGTCCGGCGCGGCTTGTTCAGGATCCATCGACCGGCGCGCTCCCTTTCGACTCCCTGCCCCACCGTCGGGACCCGATCGGGCCAGACCCTAACGCCGCGGCGCGCCGCCTCCTCGACGCCGGCGGGCCGGGCGGCGGGGCCTCAGCTCAGAGCACGACCGGCGCGAGGTCGAACCCGGCCACCCGGTCCGCCACGGGCTCGAGGGCGAACACCTGCCGCTCGACCTGGCGGGCGAAGCACTGCACCAGGGCGGCGTCCGACTCGGGTCCGGCCGACCGGACGAACGCCTCCAGGTCGCGCTCGGCCTCACGCCGGTCGCCGTACGGCCGGCCGAGGACCGCCGAGTACTCCTCGACGGTCTGGCGGTCGAGCTCCGGTCCCACCTCGTCGAGCCGGGTGAGGCAGCGGGCGAGCAGCCCGACGCTCAGCTGCTGGTAGCGCTCGAAGCCGGTGGCCGGCGCCAGCTGGGCCAGCGAGTCCTCCAGCATCCGGAGCAGGGGCGCGGCGGCGGTGGGCGCCGGTGCAGGCGGCTCGGGCCGGTCGATCGTCACCCCGATGCACTCGGCCAGCGCCCACAGCAGCGCCCGACGCTGCATGAGGTCCCACCACAGGTATTCGAAGTGGGGGGAGCCCTCCTGGGGCTCGACCATCGGGCCGGCCAGGGCCATCACGCCCACCAGGGCGAAGACGACGGTGTGGAACCGGAGGGCGGCCACGTCGATCGGCTCCCCGGTCAGTGCCTCGTAGTGGTGGAAGAGGTGGGTGAGATCGGCCCCGAGCGGCTCCGCAACGTCCCGCAGGCGGAGGGCGGCGAGGTCCATGAGCCCGTCGCCGACGATGCAGGTCTCGAAGTCGTAGAGGGCGTGGATGCGCTCGCCCTCGTGCATGAACTGACCGGCGTCCCAGTGCACGAAGCAGGCCCGGGTGCGGTGGCGGGGCACGTTGCGGCGGGCCCAGGCGATGGCGAACTCGATCAGCGGCTCGGGCGCCGCCTTGGTCCGTTCGTAGAGCGGCATGTAGGCGTCGAGCATCCCGAGGCCGATCGCCTCCGGCGTGGTCGGTTCGTCGAGCCCGATGGCCACGAAGGGGGCCAGGTCGAGGCGGTGGATCTCGGCCAACCAGGCCACGTACTCCTCGGCCAGGGCCTGCTGCCGCGTGGCGTCGTAGCGGGTGACGTCCCGCCCGCCGGGCACCGCGTCCATCACGATGGCGGGCGGGTCGGGGCACATCCCGTGCACGTGCGGGACCGGGATGCCGGCGGCTTCGAGCACCCGGAGGATGTCGGCCTCCCGCTGCAGCGACGGGAACGGCAGGACGTCGCTGCGGCGCTCACCCCGCAGATGGAGCTTCAGCAGCTCTCCGTCCCGGTCGACGTCGGCGAACCACGCCGGCCGCCAACGGGCCAGCCGGCGGAGCTTGGTGACCCGTCCCCCGGTGAGCGCCTCGAGGTACGCGGTGGCCCGGGCCTCCTCGGTCGGCTCCCCCGCCACGCTGTCGACCATTGCCGGCATGGTGCCACAGCCACCTTCCTCCCGGGCTCGGCGGGACCCGGTCGGCGTCGGGCGTCGGGCGCGGAGGGCCGGCTGCGACCGGGACCTGCTCAGGCCACGTCGGGTCGTGGTGATCCGGTCCGGGGTGCGGTCACCGCGCCGGCTCCTCGGCGGTCACGGTGGCCGACGCCTCGACGTCGACGCCCTCGGGCCCGCCCGGCACCGCGCCGGCGAACAGGTGGCGGGCCCGGCCCCGGACGCTGACCCGCACCGTCAAGCCGGTCACCTCGACCTCGGCGACGGTGGCCGCCAACCGGTGGAGGCCGGCCCCCACCACCGACCGCTCGGCCACCAGTCGGGCCTCGTCGGGCTGGAGGCGGAGCTCACCGGTGGCGTAGAGGTGGTCGAGGTCGACGGCCCGCGAGGCGGCGTCGTTGGCCGCCGCCGCGGCGGCGCCGGCCAGCTCCCGCTCCGCCGACCAGGCCGCCGTGAAGTCGACCGCGAGACCGCCGAGGACGAGGAACACCAGCACCGCCGCCGGCAAGAGCAGCAGCACGCTCCCCCGCTCCCGCTCAGCCACCGCAGGCCCCGGGGTCGAAGCCCTCGACCGGCAGGCCGGCCCGCCACGGGTCGACGACCTCGGTGTGGCGGGCTGACGTCGTGACGAGCCCGCCGCCGAACACCCCGATCCACGGCACGGCCAGGGTCGGCACCCGGTAGCTGACCGTGGCGGTCACCGCCTGACACCGCACCAGCGCCGCGCCCTCCCACGACAGGCCGGTCCGGGCCGGCGACCGGCCGTGGCCGACGATGACGTCCATGGCGGCTCGCTCCCCCGCGGCCCGGGCCGAGGCGTCGTCGCCCGAGGACTCGACGAACGTGCGCACCGCCTCCCTGGCGGCGGCCGACGCGGCCAGGTGGGCGTCGAGGACGGCCCAGGCGTTGGCGAGCAGGAGCGTGCCGGCCACGAAGACGAGGAAGCCGAAGGGCAGCGCCTCGAAGCCGCCGACGAACCCCTGCTGGCCCCGCGCCCGTGTCACGGCGCGGCCGCCCGGACCTGCTCGCGGCGGACCGTCACCGTGCGCTCGACCCGCTCGAAGGGGAACGGCACCAGCCGCAGCAGGGGCGGCCGGGAGGCCCGCACCGTCACCCGGACGGCGTCCGGGGACGACAGGTCCCAGACGAGCTCGAGCCGGCCACCGCCCGCCTCGTAGCGGGCCATCACCGAGCGGGCCTGCGCCTCCGCCTCGGCGACGGCGCCGTCGCCGCCGTCGGAACCGGCCACGACCCGCGCCGCCTCGAAGGCCACGCCGGTCACCGCCGAGGTGGCGTAGAGGTTCAGCACCAGCTGCACGGCGAACAGCACGAGCACGAGGAAGACCGTCACCCCGACAACCGAGCCCAGCTGACCGGTCCCCTGCTCCGCGGCCACGTCAGCTCCCGATGTCGTCGACGTTTTGCTGGATGTCGTTGCCGGCATCGGTGAACACGGCGTCGAAGAGCCGCCACATGGCCAGCCCGATGAGGGCCATGACCAGCACCGCGATGGCGGTCGAGATCACCCCCTCACCGGCCTCCGCCCGGAGGCGTCGGGCCGCCCCGGCCCCCGTCAGCCAGATCTTCCGCAGCAGGTCCTGCACGTCGATGCTCCTTCGGTTCAGCCCCCGAAGAGGCGCAGCGCCTCGACGAAGGGGATGGTCATGAACAGCACGCCCGGGACCAGCGCGGCAACGGTCACGGGGATCCACACCTGCTGGTTGCGGCGCTCGACCTGCTCGACCAGCTCGCGGTGCACCTCCCGGCGCAGCGACCGCGCCTCCTCCGCGATCAGGCGGCCGAGGTCGCCCGTCTCCCGGTTGAGGGCCAGCACCGGCACCAGGCGGTCGACGGCGGGCACCCGGGCCAGGTCGGCCCACTCCCGGAGGGCGACCGCCTCCGGCAGACCCTGGCGGATCCGGCGGGTCACCCTGGAGAGGTCGGCGGCGACGGCGCCGCTCCCCCGCTCCGCGATACGACCGAGGGCGGCCGTGAGGGACCACCCGGCCCGCAGCAGCATGCCCAGCTGCTCGGCGACGACCGGGAGCTCGAGGAACACCTGCCGCTTCCAGCGATCGGAGCGGCTGGCGAGCCGCTGCTCGGGCACCAGGAAGCCGAGGAGCGGTGTGGCGAGCAGCACGATGGCGACGGCCGGTGCCGGGAGCGAGAGGGCCAGCGCAGCGGGACCGGCGACGGCCACCGCCAGCACGGCGTCGCCCACCTGGCGGACCCGGAAGCTCGTGGGATCGATCGGGCTGTGGATCCGGGCCAGCCGCGACGCCACGTCCTCCTCGATGCCCACCAGGCGGGCCAGCCGCTCCCCCGCGTCACGGGCGAAGGGAGCCACCAGCTCGGCCATCGAGGCGACGGAGAACGGGCCGGGGCGGGCCGGACCGGACCGTCGCGACCGGGCGTAGGGCAGGAGGCGCTGGGTCAGGGGCACCCGGGCGAACCACCGCACCTGGGCCAGGAGCAACGTCGAGCCGACCCAGCCGGCCAGCCCGGCGACGAGGAGGAGCCGACCGTTCACCCCCGCCGCTCCCAGGCCTGGCCGAACACCCGGCGCTCGTCGGGCAGCCGCATGATCCGCCCGGCCCACAGCCAGCAGGCGGCCATCACGCCGAGGCCGAGGACGACCAACGCCTGGCCGGTCGGTGAGCCGTAGGCCTCCCGCCCCTCACCGATGCTGAGCCCGACGAGGGCCATCCCGAGGGGCACCACCACGGTGAAGCCGCGGGCGAAGCGGGCGCCGGCCTGGCGGGACTGGGCGTCCTTGCGGCCCTGGAGATCCATGATCCGGTCGTCGACGAGGGCCAGGAGCACCCGGTCGAGGTCACCGCCGCCCACCTGGTGGGCCACGAGAAGGGTCTCGCACACCGCGTCGACGGTGGGGTCGGCGAGGCGGGCCCGGAGGACGTCGAGGGAGCGCTCGAGGTCGGTGGCGAGGAGCCACTCCCGACGGGCCTCGGCGAACGCGTCCTGCAGCTCGACCGGCGCGGCCCGGGACGCGTCGAAGAGCGCCTGGGGGATCGACCGGCCGAGCGTGGTGGCCCGGATGCGGATCTCCTCGATCAGCCGCGGCCAGCTCTCCTGGGCCAGGCGACGCCGCCGGGCCGTCCGGCTCCGCCTGCTGGCAGCGGGCACGGTCGACCCGGCCAGGGAGAAGGCGAGCGGTGGCAACAGCCCGCCGAACACCATCCAGCCCGCCCCGCCGGCCAGCCCGGCCACCAGGATGGAGAGCGCCAGGACCTCTCCGTGCGCCACGGTCACGCCCGCCGGTCCGGCCCGGCGGCGACCGGGCGCCGACCGGGCGCCGACCTCGCCGACCGGCCCCGCGGCCGGGCCGGGCGCCAACCCCGTCCAGCCCAGCACCCCCGCCGTGTACACGAGGTGCGCGCCGTAGGCGGCGAGGAGGGCGAGGACGAGCCCCGTCACCGGGCCGCGCCGATCGCCGACAGCAGGTCGCCCAGGGCCGAACCGTGGTCGCCGAGGGCCCGCCCGATGCGGACGGGGAGGTCGCCCCGCCAGGCGAGGGGCTGGTCGGGCAGAGGGCGGGCGCAGACCTCGGTGGTCGTGAACACGGTCGAGTCGGCGCCGGCCTGCTGGTCCTCGACCGCGACGATCTCCGTGACCCGCGGGACCCCCCGGACCCGCTCGCAGTGCACGACCAGGTCGACCGCCTCGGTCACGAGCGAGTTGAGGGCCGGCATCGAGAGCGGCGACGCGGTGTCAGCCAACTGGCAGATGAAGCGCAGCCGGCTGAGCGCCTGACGGGCCGAGCCGGCGTGGATCGTCGTGAAGCCCTGCACCCCCGACGACAGGGTGAGCAGCAACGGGAGCGCCTCCCGGTCGCGCACCTCGCCCACGATGGCCACGTCGGGGGCCATGCGGAGGAAGCCCGAGACGAGGCGGCGGAGGTCGACCGCCTCCCGGTCCGCCCGGGGGGGCCGGGTCTGCATCTGGGCCACGTTCGGCAGCGGCACGTCGGCCTCGAAGACCTCCTCGGCCACGACCACCCGGAGGGCGGGGTCGAGCTCGGCCGCGCAGCACGACAGCAACGTCGTCTTCCCCGAGCCGGGCGGCCCGGCGAACACGATCGAGAGCCGGGCCCGGACCGCGGCCTGGAGGAACGCCGCCGCGCCGGCGTCGAGCATCGAGCGGGCGACCAGGTCGTCGAGGCTGCGGAAGGGCACGC
>JBFWQW010000084.1:0-12795 GCA_050249235.1 Acidimicrobiia bacterium
GCACATGCGCGTAGGGTCCGACTCCACAGGGGCTCCTCCGAACTCGACCGGCTTCGACAACCGTCAAGTTCGCGGAGCCCTTGTCACGCGCCGCGGACCCTCACACCCCGCTCAGATCCGAAGCGCCGGTTCGGGTGGCCCGGCCGAGGTCGAGGATGGTGCTGTCGGCGCCGAGCACGACCCGATGCAACGTGCAGTCGCACACCAGCCGGTCCAACACCCGGGCCGGCAGGGCCGGCCCGTCGACCACCTGGGCCGACCGGGGGTGTCCGTCGCGGTCGGTGTCGACGATCACGTTGAGATGCGGCCGGTGCCGGCCACCCCGCTTCGTGTGTTGGTGGTCGAGGAAGTGGCGGCACACGTCGACCAGGGCGTCGGCCCGCCGCTCCGCCGCCGTCCGCACCGGCTCCCCGGGGACGTCGCGGGTGGCGGCCAGCCGGATGGCGGTGTCGACCACCGCCCCGGCTTCGGCGTCCAGGCTGAACGATGCTTGCCACCGGTTGTCGATGGTCTGGGACAGCTGCAACGACCGCACCGGCTCCACGCCGGGGTCGGTGCCGTCGGCGTCGACCCGGGCCCGCCAGGCCTGCAACACCGTGACCGTGTCGGCCAACGTCAACCCGGCCAGCGTCGGGACCAGGTCGGCTTCATGGTCGGCCATCACCTCCACGGCGCCGTCGGGGACGGCCCGCACGACGGCCTGGACCTGCCCGCCCGACAACGAACCGTCCACGGCAGCGGCCGCGACCACCGGGAGGCGGGCCAGGGTGCGGGCGGTGGCCCGCAACCGGGCGGTGTCGCGCCGGTCGACCCCGGCCCGGTCCCGCAACCAGCCCACCATCGAGGTGGCCCCGTCGATCTCCCACAGCCCGTCCCGCTCGAACGCCCCCACCGCCAACGCCAGCACGGCATCGAGCCGGTGCCGCAACGCCACCAGCCGGGCCAACGCCTGCCCGCCGGCCGGCACCGTCAGCCCGTCGACCGCGGCTTCCAGCTTCGCCATCCGCTGCTCGAACACCCGTTCGATGCTACCGGCAAGTAGTGACAGCCACAACCCCGAACGAAAAGAAGCCCAACCAGGACATGGTCCTTCGCCCAGCGGCCCGCCTCGAGCCCTGAAGCAGGAGCTGCGTGCGCCGGTGGAGGCGTCTGCGCAGCTCGTCACTGGACGCCCGCCAACCCGGCCGGGGAGACTCCACCCGGCCGCGTCCGGCCGACGACACCGGGGCGACGACAGCGGGGCGAGTGACATGGAGACGTGGACATGAAGGTCGAGAGGATCCTCGACGTCCTCAACGACGCGCCCGAGGTCGTCGTCGGCGACGCCACGACGCGGGAGGAAGTCCGGGCCGCGTACCGGGCCTTCGGCGCCATGGACGACCACGGGCTCGGCGGCCGGCGGTGGTCCGGGCTGTCGCCCTGGGAGCGCCACCCCGGTGGTGACGAGCTGCTCCTCCCGCTGGTCGGTGGCTACGAGGTGACGATGCTGACCGACGAGGGGCGGACCGTCGTCGAGGTCGCCGCCGGCTCGCTCCTCGTCGTCCCCCGCGGGGTGTGGCACCGGCTCCACGCCCGCGAGACGGTCGTCGACTTCGGCGTCAACGCCGTCGGCGACGACGAGATCTCCTTCGCCGACGACCCCCGCTCCGAGGCTCGATAGCCCGGCTGGCTCGCTGGCCGGTTCGGCGGGCGCGAGGTTGCCGCATGGCCGGGGGGACCGTCGAGACCGAGACCGGGGACGCCCGGGCGGGCCGGCAGGCCCGGCGGGCGACCGTCGACGCAGTCGGCCGCGTCGGGCCGGTGCGGACGCCGCTCGACGGTCGCACGGCTCGCCACGGGTCCTCGTTCCGGACGAGGTGTTCCTCCTGTCGCAGGAGGGCGACGACCCTCGGCAACGACGCCGACGTCCTGGCCGGACGCAACCCGCCGGCTCTGGTCGTTGCTCGGCGAGCGCGACGAGGTGGCCCTCGTCCAGCAGACGACGCGCACGATGGCGCAGGTCGCCGGGCCGTCCAGCGGGGTGGAGCAGCTCAGAGGACGATCGTCACGGTGACGACCGCCGTGGCACAGGCACCCTTGGTGTCGCAGATCCGGTAGGTGAGGCTGGTCGAGCCGAGCAGGGAGAAGAGCGGCGCGGTGTAGCGCACCTTCCCGGCGGTGACGACCGCCGAGCCGATGCCGGGCGGGCTCACGATCGACAGCGTCGCCGGGGCCAGGGCGCCGTCCGGGTCGGTGTCGTTGGCGAGCACGTCGATCGTCACGCTGTTCGAGAGGATGACGGTCGAGCCGTCGGCGACGGCGTGGGGCGGGCCGTTCGAGGCGGTCGTCGTCGTGGTGGTCGAACCGGGCGGCACCGTCGTGGTCGTCGTGGTCCCGCTCCCGACCGGCGCGGCCGGACCGGGGGCGGGCGAGACCGAGCCGGTGCCCGACGGTCCCGACCCGGACGGGCCGGCGCCACCTCCCGGGCCCGACAAGGGTGCCGACGGATCGACGCCGGCGCCGCCCAGGAGGTCGGCGCCCGGGATGGCCGCGGGCAGCCCGGTGGCTGGATCGGTGGTCCCGCCGGCCGCCCCGTCGCGTGCGTCGGGCGGCTGGTAGCCGTCGGCGGCATCGCCCGCGGTCGGGTCTACGGCCACCACCGCCGGCAGGTCGTACGGGTCGTAGGTGGCAGCGGTCTCGACCGGGGCGAGGGTCATCGTCCCGAGGGCGAGCGTCACCACCGACGCGATGCCGCCGACCAGGGCGGGCGGCGCGGCCGAGAGCGCGGATCCGGGGAACGAGAGCTGCGAGAGCCAGGCCAGGGGGCCGGCGACCAGGCGGAGCCGGGCGATCGAGATGGCGAGGAAGGCCCGGACCACGTCCTCGTCGAACTGGGTGCCGGCGTTGCGGGCCAGCTCGAAGCGGGCCTGCTCGGCCGGGAGGGGACGCTTGTAGGAGCGGGCCGAGGTCATGCAGTCGTAGGCGTCGGCCACGGCCACGATGCGCCCGGCGAGGGAGATCTCGGCGCCCCGGAGGCCGAGCGGGTAGCCGGTGCCGTCCGGCCGCTCGTGGTGCTGGGTGGCGGCGTCGGCCCACTCGCCGAGCCAGGGCCGGAGCGGCTCGATCAGCTCGGCTGCCGCTTCGGGGTGGCGGCGCAGCTCCTGCCACTCGGCGTCGCTCGGCCGCCCGGCCTTGTTGAGGACGGCGGGTCGGACCGCGATCTTGCCGATGTCGTGGACGAGCGCGGCCCAGTGGAGGCGCTCCCGGTCGCCGGCCGGGAGGTCGAGCTCCTCGGCGACGAGGTCGGCGTAGGCCCGCACCCGCTCCGAGTGCCCCCTGGTGAGCCGGTCGTGATGGCCGAGGGCTGCGGCCAGCACGAGCACCTGCTCGGCCGCGCCGGCCACGTCCGTCCGGGGCCGCATGCCCTCGCCGAGCTGGCGGGCGAGCTGGTTGGCGGTGCCGGTGCGAAGGGCGAGCTTGAAGCGGGAGGGGGCCCGGTCGGGAAAGGCCAGGGCGAGCCGGCAGAGGGCGGCCAGGGGCAGGAGGCGGCGGGCGGCCCGATCGACGGCCACGAGGGTGGCGACGGCGGCGGCGAGCAGCAGCGCCAGCCGGGCCGCGCCCGGGAGCAGGCCGTGCCAGGCCGCGGTCGTGCGGGCGGCGAGGTGGACGGCCAGGGTGGAGCACGCGGCCGGTCCGGCCACGGCGAGCACCCGAAGGAGGAGCGCCAGCCGGGGCCGGGCCCGCCACCGGCGGGGGTCGGCGTCGATGGCCTGGGTGGCGGCCGAGCCGCCCGTGGCCGAGGTGAGGGCAGGGCCGGTCGCGGCGTCGGAGTCGGCGTCGACATCGATGCCGACAGTCGGTGCCTCGGCGAGGTCGCGGTCCGTGTCCTCGCCGTCCTCCGGGCGCGGCCGGGGGGCCGGCCGGCTCCGGTCCGCCGTCGTCTGCACGGGTCTGTTGTCGGCAGATCCACGACCGGTCTGGAGCGTCGCTGGTGGCGGGCGCCGTTGGCTGTCACACCGGCGCCGTACCCTGCGGTCGGCACCTCGGTGGACGGTGCAGCGGGGTCCGTAGGGCGTCGCAGCAGCCCACCCGGAACGGTCAAGCCGAGGAGCGTCACGTGCTCGCCACGGTCCCATCCGCAGTCCTGTCCGGCATCGACGGCCGCCCGGTCACCGTCGAGGTGCACGTCTCGTCCGGGCTGCCCGGCTTCACGGTCGTCGGCCTGCCCGACACGGCCTGCCGCGAGTCGCGCGACCGGGTGCGGGCCGCGTTGCTGTCGAGCTCCCTGCCCTGGCCGCAGAGGCGGACGACGGTGAACCTGGCGCCGTCGGGCGTCCGCAAGCAGGGGCCCGGTCTCGACCTCGCGATCGCCGTCGGCGTGCTGGCGGCCTCGGGCGAGGTGCCGCCCGACTCGCTGGCCGGGCTCGGCTTCGTCGGCGAGCTCAGCCTCGACGGCGGTGTCCGTCCGGTGGCCGGCACCATCGCCCTGGTCGACGCGCTCGACACGCCGACCGTGGTCGTCGCCGCGGCATCGGTCGGCGAAGCCGAGCTGGTGGGCCGGCACCGGGTTCGGGCCGTCCGCAGCCTCACCGAGGTGGTCGACGCGCTCCGGGGCGACCGCCCCTGGCCCGACCGCCCCGCCCCCGAGGCGGCCGCCGGGCCACCCCCGGCCGGGCCCGACCTGGCCGACGTGCGAGGTCAGCGGGTGGCGCGCCTCGCCCTCGAGGTCGCCGCGGCCGGCGCCCACCACCTGCTCCTCGTCGGCCCGCCCGGGGTGGGCAAGACGATGCTGGCCGCCCGCCTCCCCGGCCTGCTGCCCGACCTGGGCGACCTCGATGCGCTGGCGGCCACCCGCATCCGCTCGGCAGCCGGCCTCCCCCTGCCGCCGGGGGTGCTGGTGCGGCGGCCGCCCTTCGAGGCTCCCCACCACTGCGCCACCACGGCGGCCCTGGTCGGGGGTGGCTCGCAGTGGCTGCGGCCGGGCCATGCCTCGTTGGCCCACGGGGGTGTCCTGTTCCTGGACGAGCTGGCCGAGTTCCCGGCCGTGGTGCTCGACGCACTGCGCCAGCCCCTGGAGGACGGCGAGGTGCGGGTCAGCCGGGCGAGGGGTTCGGCCACCTTTCCGGCCCGCTTCCTGCTCGTCGGGGCCACCAACCCGTGCCCGTGCGGGTACGGCGGCCGCCCCGGCAGCTGCCCGTGCACCGACTCGGCCCGGGCCCGCTACCAGCGCCGCCTCTCGGGGCCGCTGCTCGACCGCTTCGACCTGCGGGTCGACGTCGGTCGGCCGGCCATCGGCGAGCTGCTGGGCGGACCCGGCGGCGAGGCGAGCGAGGCGGTGGCCCGGCGGGTGGCCCGCTGCCGGAGCCTGGCCGCGGCCCGGGGGGTGCCTGCCAACGCCCTCATCCCGTCCCGCCGGCTCGACGAGCTCGCCCCGCTGACGACCCCGGCCCGGCGGGTGCTCGAGCAGGCACTGGAGGTCGGCAGCCTGAGCGCCCGTGGCCTGCACCGGGTGCGCCGGGTGGCCCGCACGCTGGCCGACCTGGCCGGCCCGGCCTCGCCGCCGGACCTCGAGGGCGACGGCGCCACCAGCTGCGGGCGTGAGATCGGCGTCGACGAGATCTGCCTGGCGCTGCAGCTCCGCGCCGATCCCGACGTCATCGGGGTGACGGCGTGAGGCGCGCCGGTGCCTGCAGCGCCGCGGTCGGCGGTCCGGCGGCCGGGCCGGAATCAGCGGCCGGGCCGGAATCAGCGGCCGGGCCGGAATCAGCGGCCGGGCCGGAATCAGCGGCCGGGCCGGAATCAGCGGCCGGGCCGGAACCGGCGGCCGGGCCGGAACCGGCGGCCGGGCCGGAACCGGCGGCCGGGCCGGAACCGGCGGCCGGGCCGGAAGCGGTGGCCGAGGGGTCCGAGGAGCCCGAAGCGGCCTGGCTGGTCGCCCTGCTGACCCTGCCCGGCATGGGGCCGGCCCGGCTGCGCCAGCAGTTGGCCGGACGCGGGCCCCGCGCTGCGTGGGAGGAGGTGGCCGCGGGGGAGGGCACGGGGGTCGCGCCCGAGCTGCGCCGGCGGTGGGCGGTGGCGGCCCGGTCGGTCGACGTGGGCGGCCGGTGGGCGGCCCACGAGGTGGCGGGGGTGCGGGTGCTGCTGCCCGGCGACGACGCCTGGCCAACCGCCCTGGTCGACGATCCCGAGCCCCCGGTGGCCCTGTTCTCGCTGGGCGACCCCTCGGTGCTGCGCCGGCCGTGCGTGGCGGTGATCGGCACCCGGCGGTGCTCGGCGGCGGGCCGGTCGATCGCCGCCGACCTCGGAGCCGACCTGGCCGCCGCCGGTGTGTGCGTCGTGTCCGGTCTGGCGCTGGGCATCGACGGTGCCGCCCACCGGGGCGCGCTCGACGCCGGGGGCGGTCCGGCCGCGGTCGTCGGCTCCGGCCTCGACGTCGTCTACCCGGGGCGGCACCGTCAGCTCTGGGGCGAGGTGGCGGCTCGGGGGGTCGTGCTGTCCGAGTACCCCCTCGGGGCCACGCCGGAGCGGTGGCGCTTCCCAGCCCGCAACCGGGTGATCGCCGGTCTGGCCTCGGTGGTCGTGGTGGTCGAGAGCCATGCCGCCGGCGGTTCGATGCACACGGTCGACGCCGCCCTCGAGCGCGACCGGCTGGTGGCCGTGGTCCCCGGGCCGGTGCGCAGCCCGGCGTCGGCCGGCACCAACGGCCTGCTGGTGTCGGGCGCCACGCCGGTCCGCGACGCCACCGACGTCCTGGTGGCTCTCGGGCTCCGCACCCTCACCCCGGGCGGGCGGGCGGTGCCGTCGGCACAGCCCGCCGGCGATGCCGGCGCCGTGCTCGACGCCGTCGGATGGGGTCCGTCCACGCTCGAGGAGGTCGCGGCCCGCTGCGAGGCCCCGCTGGGCCCGGTGGCGGTGCACCTGGCCGCGCTCGAGCGCGACGGCTGGCTCACGAGCGGCACCGGCTGGTACGAGCGTGTCCGCTGAGAGGGTGCGCCGACATGCGCTCCCGTGTCCCGGGAGGCCTGGCGCCAAAGGCGCGAGGAGCGGCGAGCACAGGTCGATCTCGGCGGAGGAGCCGAGGACCAGGAAGGACGTGACCTGTTGGCGTGCCTCCGACGCGACCGGTCGCCGGCCGGGGCCGGCGACCGGGGTCGAGCGGAGCGTCCGGTGCGGTGCGGGCGGCGCCACGGCGCCGCGCCGTCACCAGCGGGGGCGGGGGTCGTTCGGGATCTCCCAGGTGGTGAAGCCCATGACCACGCCCATGGTGGTGGCCGGGTCGGTCAGGAGGGTGGTGCCGTCGTTCACCGAGGCCTTGATGCCCTTGGTGGCGAGGTAGCGCTCGGTGGCCTCCAGGTCCTTCACCTGGTAGCTGACGGCGTAGATGCCCTCGCCGTTCGAGACGACATCGGCGCCGATGGCCGAGGTGTCATCGGCCGGGGTGGCCAGCTCGATGACCAGGTCCTCGCCGACGCTCAGGAACGAGCTCCGCGTGCCCGTGATCGACTGCTCGCCCTCGTGGAGCAGGGTGCCCCCGAGGATCTCGCCGTAGATGCGCTTGCCCCGCTCCTGGTCGCGCACCGTGAGGGTGACGTGCGACGACTTGGTGATGCCGAGCGGGTGCTCGGTCCACCGGCTGGCCTGGAACGAGTCGGTGAACCGGGGGTCGACGTTGCCGCCCATGCCCCCGGGCGGGGGCTGCACGATGAACTCGAGCTGGGTGATGGTGTCGCGGGGGTGGGTGAACATGGCACCGGGCGGGGGCTGGTCGTCGGAGCGGTCGCCGAGGCCGCCCAGGATCCGCACGTCGTTGGCCCGCAGCGTGCGGTACACCTCGGCGAAGTCGTCCTTGGTCGGCACGTACCAGGCGATCGAGTGCCAGCGCTGGCCGAAGCGGCGGAAGAACCGACCCACCGGGGCCTGCTCCCAGCCCTCGACGTCGAGCGACGGGGCCATCGGCTCGATGCAGAGGTCGCCCACCTGCACGAGCGAGCCGTAGCGCTTCAACCCGTCCGAGAACTGGTGGTCCATCCAGCGGTCGACGGCGAAGACGTCGTCGTACCAGGCGTCGAGCGTCGTGAGGTCGTCGCTCATGTGGATGATGTGGAAGTTCTTCCCGATCGTGAACACGGGTCGAGTCTGCCTCGTGCGGCCGGCCGGCGCGAATCCGCCCCGGTCGGACGTCGTACCATCGCCCTGCCGCGGGCGCGTGGTGGAACTGGCAGACACGCCGGCTTTAGGTGCCGGTGCCTCGGCGTGAGGGTTCGAATCCCTCCGTGCCCACGTGATCGACGATGCCGCCATCGCAGCCGGGCTCGACCGCCTCCGCGCCGTCGTCGCCCCGCTCCCCGAGTGCGAGGTCTCGGGGGAGCAGCACCACGCCTTCCGGGTCCGCAAGAAGGTGTTCGCCTTCCACACGGTCGACCACCACGGCGACGGTCGCGTCTCGCTGGTCTGCAAGGCCGAGCGGGGCGAGCTCGAGGCCCTGGTGGAGGCCGACCCGGTCCGGTTCTTCCGGCCGCCCTACATGGCCCATCACGGCTACATCGGCGTGCACCTCGACGTCGACCGGGTCGACTGGGAGGAGATCGCCGAGCAGCTGGTCGAGGCCTACCGCCTGGCGGCGCCGAAGACGCTGGTGGCGAGGCTCGACGCCCCGCCGGCCTGAGCGGGCGCGACGAACGGGCGCACCCGCCGCCCCGGGGCGTCAGCCCGGACGAGTCGGGATCGGCGCCTACGGTCTGGCGCCATGCGGATCGGGCTGAGCGCAGGTGCACCGACGGTCGACGGGATCGTCGCCCAGGCGATCGAGGCCGAGGCGGCCGGCTTCAGCACCCTCTGGTTCGCCTCGGGGGGGACGGCCGGGGACCCGCTGGTGGCGATGGCGCTGGCCGGTCGGGCCACGACCACGCTGGAGCTCGCCACGGGCGTGCTCCAGACCTATCCGTGCCACCCCGTGCTGATGGCGGAGCGGGTGGCATCGTTGGTGGCCGCCGTGGACCGCCCGGTCACGATCGGTGTGGGCCCCTCCCACGGACCGCTGGTCGAGCGCAGCTACGGCCTGGCCTACGACCATCCCGGGCGCCACACCGAGGAGTACCTCTCGATCCTCGGCCCGCTGCTGAAGGGCGAGAAGGTCCGCTTCGAGGGCGTCGACCTCGTGGCCCGGGCCAACCCGCCGGCCCTGGCCCACCGGCCGTCGTTGCTGGTGGCCGCGCTCGCCTCCCGGCTGCTGCGGGCGGCCGGGACCCTCGCCGACGGGACGGTGCTGTGGCTGGCTACCCCCCGGGCGGTCGCCGAGCACGTCGCCCCCCGCATCCGGGCCGCGGCGGCCGAGGCCGGCCGGCCGGGCCCGCGCATCGTGGCCGGCCTCCCGGTCGCCGTCCACGACGACCCGGACGAGGCACGGGCCGGGCTGCTGGCCCAGGTCGGCTTCTACGAGTCCCTGCCGAACTACCGGCGGCTGCTCGATCTCGGCGGTGCGGCTTCCCTGGTCGACGCCTGCGCCGTCGGGGACGAAGCCGCTGTCACCGCCCACCTGCGGTCGCTGGTGGACGCGGGCGCCACCGACGTGTGGGCGTCGGTCGTCCGCGTCGGCGACGACCCGTCCGGCTCGGTGGCCCGGACCCACGCCCTGCTCCGCGACCTCGCCGGCTGACGCCACCCACCCTTTGCAGGGCCCGGCGACGGCCCGGGTCGTCGAGGTTGCCTCCAAGGTCGGCGCGGGGCGGCCGGTCGGGCCGGTGGCCCGGCGGCGCCGTTAGCGTCTGGCGGGTGATCGACAGCGACGTGCTGGAACGGGTCCTGGGCCGGGCGCTGCAGGGTGGCGGCGACTTCGCCGAGGTGTTCGCCGAGGACCGGCGCTCGTCGTCGGCCCGTCTCGAGGACGGGCGGATCGAGGAGCTGACGTCCGGCGCCGACCGGGGGGCCGGCGTCCGGGTGGTGGTCGGCGAGGCGACCGGCTACGCCCACACCGCCGACCTGTCCGAGTCCTCCCTGCTGGCCGCCGCCGAGGTCGCCGCGGCCGCGGCCCGGGGCGGGGGCGGCATCCGTGAGGTCGCCCTCACCCGGCGGCCCGTCGAGCCGGCGCCCATCCGGCAGCGCCCGGAGGACGTCGCCAAGGCCGACAAGGTGGCGCTGCTGCGGCGGGCCGAGGCCGCGGCCCGGGCGGCCGGCCCGGCCATCCGCCAGGCGGCCGTGTCCGTCGCCGACTACCGGCGCCGGATCCTCGTGGCCAACAGCGACGGCCTGCTCACCGGGGACGACGTCACCCGGCTGCGGTTCATGGTCCAGTGCGTCGCCTCGGGCGACACCGGCATGCAGACCGGCCACGAGATCGTCTCCGCCACCCGGGGGTGGGAGCTGTTCGACGACCGCACGCCCGAGTCGATCGCCGAGGAGGCGGCCCGGCGGGCCGTGCTCAAGCTCCGGGCCCGGCCGGCGCCGTCGGGCGCGCTGCCCGTCGTGATCGCGGCCGGCATCGGCGGCGTGCTGTTCCACGAGGCCTGCGGCCACGGCCTCGAGGCCGACCTGGTCGACAAGGACGCCTCGGTGTTCGCCGGCCGCATGGGCCAGCAGGTCGCCAGCCCGCTCGTCACGATCGTCGACGACGGCACGCCCCAGGGCGAGTGGGGTCACCTGGCCGTCGACGACGAGGGCCATCCCGCCCAGCAGAACGTCCTCATCGAGGACGGCGTGCTCACCGGGTACATGTGGGACCGGCTCCGGGCCGACAAGCACCGCCGGGGGGGCACCGGCAACGGCCGGCGCCAGACCTACCGCCACCTCCCGATGGTGCGGATGACCAACACCTACCTGCGGGCCGGACGGGGCGATCCCGCCGACATCATCGCCTCGACGCCGCGGGGCGTCTACGTGAAGCAGCTGACCGGCGGACAGGTGAACACCGCCACCGGCGACTTCGTGTTCGGGATGGGTGAGAGCTACCTGATCGAGGACGGGCGCATCACCGAGCCCCTCCGGGAGGGGAACCTCATCGGCAACGGCCCCGAGGTGCTGCGCTCGATCGACGCCGTGGCCGGCGACCTCGAGATGGCCGGCGGCGGCGGGATGTGCGGCAAGGACGGGCAGTCGGTGCCGGTCGGGGTGGGCCAGCCCACCCTGCGGGTCCCGTCGCTCACGATCGGCGGCACGGCGGCATGAGCGACACCGTCGTCGACATCGACCTGCTCACCCTGGCCGACGGGGTGGTGGCCCGGGCCGGGTCCGGGGAGGAGGTCGAGGCGTTCGTGGGGCGCCGGCGCCGGACCACGGTGGGCGTGCGCAAGGGCGAGGTCGAGACGGTCGAGCAGGCCACCACCGCCGGCATCGGCGTCCGCGTCGTCGTCGACGGCCGCCAGGGGTTCGCCTACGCCGGCTCGCTCGACCCCGACGCCGTCACGCTCGCCCTCGCCGAGGCGAGGGACAACGCCGCCTTCGCCACGCCGGACGACGCCAACGGGCTGGCCCGCCCCGACGGGGTGGCACCGGTGGCGCTGCCCGGCGTCGACGAGGCGCTGGCCGCCATCGGCACCGACCGCCGCATCGCCCTGGCCCTCGCCGTCGAGCGGGCCGCCCTCGCCACCGACCCCCGGGTTACGGGGCTCCGCTCGGCCAGCTGGTCCGACGTCGTGGCCGAGTCGGCCGTGGTCGCCAGCACGGGCGTCCGGGCCGCCGACGCCGCCAGCTTCTGGTCGGCCAGCGCCGACGTGCTCGTGGGCGACGGCACCGAGGTGCAGGAGTCCTACGGCGTGCGGGTGGGACGCTCGCTCGACGAGGAGCCCGACGTCGAGGGCGCCGGCAGGGAGGGGGCCGAGAAGGCGCTGGCCCTGCTCGGGGCCCGCCAGCCGGCCAGCCGCCGGGTGACCGTCGTGCTCGACCCGCACGTCGTCGGCTCCTTCGTCTCGCTCATCGGCCAGACCCTGCTCGGCGACGCCGTCCTGAAGGGCCGCTCGCCCTTCGCCGACCGGCTGGGCGACGCCATCGCCGCCCCCGGCCTCACGTTCGTCGACGACCCCACCGACCCCGAGTCGCCCGGCGCCGGCCGCTTCGACGGCGAGGGCCTCGCCACCCGGCGCAACGCCCTCGTCGCCGGCGGCCACCTGCAGGGCTTCCTGCACTCGACCTGGTCGGCCCGGCGTGCCGGGGCGGCGTCCACCGCCTCCGCCGTCCGCGACTACGCCAGCACCCCCCGGGCCGGCACCCAGGCCCTGGCCATCGCCGTCGGCGACGACGACCTCGACGCCCTGCTCGCCGGTGTGGCCGACGGGATCTTCGTCGAGGGCGTGAGCGGGCTCCACTCGGGCACCAACCCGGTGAGCGGCGACTTCTCCGTCGGGGTCACCGGCCGGGTGATCCGGGGCGGCGGGCTGGCCGAACCCATCCGGGAGGCCACGATCGCGTCCACCCTCCAGCGGATGCTGCTCGACGTCGTGGGCATCGGTTCCGAGCGGGTGTGGCTGCCGGGGGGCACGGGCGCCGTGGCGCTCGCCATCGAGGGCATCTCCCTGTCCGGCCGCTGAGAGGGTGCGCCGATAGGCGCACCCGCGGCCCGAGCGGCCCGAGCGGCCCGAGCGGCCCGAGCGGCCCGAGCGGGCCGAGCGGCCCGGCGCCGGAGGCGCCGAGAGCGGAGAACGCAGTGCCTTCTCGGCGACGAAGGAGCCCAGAGCCAGAACGGACGTGCCCTCTCCGAGCGGACTCTGACCCAGATGCGCGGGTTGCGTCGTGTTGGGGCGGGGCGGCTGGCTGGTGATGGCGGTGGGCCGGTTTGCGGTGGCGCGCCTCGATTGGGGGCGTGTGTGGTGAGCGCGGCGTGATCGG
>JBFWQW010000085.1:0-12579 GCA_050249235.1 Acidimicrobiia bacterium
ACCTCCGGCGTCACGGTGTTCACCCGGGCGTCCGTCGTCTGCGCCGACAGGATCGTGGCGACCAGCAGCTGGAACGGTCCGTCGTGGTCGAGCTCGCACAGCTCCTGGGCCGTGCCCGGGAACTCGATCGACAGCCGGCGGAACACCTCGCGGGCCCGCCCCTTCGGTGTCCTCGGCCCCACGGGTGTGCGGTCTAGCAGGCCCCTTCGTGTCCTCGGCCGGCCCACGGTTCCGGCAGGCTACGGGCGTGGACCTGAACGCCGAGCGCTACGCCGACCCCGATGCCCGACGCTTCGAGGCCGATGGCGCCTACGCCCAGGTCCTGCCGGGCGGGCGGACGTGGATGCTCGACTGGGCCTTCGAGCCGGGCCGCGACGACGAAGCCGGCCGGGTCCTCTCCGCCGCCCTCGCCGAGGCCGACGACGGCCGCCCGGTCCAGGTCTGGGTGCGCGAGCCGACGCCGGCCCACGACGCCGTGGCCGCAGGGCTCGGCCTGGCGCCGTCCCGCGACCTGCATCAGCTGCGGGTGCCGCTCCCCCTGCCCGAGCCCCCGCCGCCGCTCGACTGGGTGCCCTTCCGGCCCGGCGTCGACGAGGAGGCCTGGCTGGTCGTGAACAACCGGGCCTTCGACTGGCACCTCGAACAGGGCGGGTGGGGGCTCGACCAGATCCTCGAGGAGGAGGCCGAGCCCTGGTTCGACCCGGCCGGCTTCGTGATGCACTGGGTCGACGGTCGCCTGGCCGGCTTCTGCTGGACGAAGATCCACCCCGCCACCGGCGACGACCCGGTGCTCGGCGAGATCTACGTGATCGGCGCCGATCCCGACTTCGCCGGTCGCGGCCTCGGCGGGGCGCTCACGGCGACCGGCCTCGACTGGATGCACCGCCAGCGGGGCGCGCCGGTGGGGATGCTCTACGTCGACGGCGACAACGACGCCGCCGTGCGGCTCTACGACCGGCTCGGCTTCACCCGCCACCACACCGACCGGGCCTACGCCCCGGCCGAGGTCGACCCGCCCGACTGAACGTCCCCGTCCGCACCGGTCCGGCCCCGGTCAGCCGACCTGGACGCCGATGATGCTGCCGAGCAGGTAGGTGGCCGCCGCCGGCACGAGCGTGAACGCCACCTGGCGGGCGATCCGGGACACCCGGCCCCGCCGGGTGAGCCGGGAGACCACGGAGCCGACGCCGGCCGCGGCCGTCGCCACGAGCACGAGGGAGGCCACGATGGCGGCGGACCCCTCGGTGACGAACCAGGGCACGATCGGCACGAGCGCACCCGTGCAGAAGGCCACGAACGACCAGAGGGAGGCCTTGAGCGGCGACCCCAACGAGTCGGGCGCGAAGCCCAGCTCCTCGCGGGCGTGGACCTCCAGGGCCTGCTCCGGGTCCTGCATGACCGCCCGGGCCAGGTCCCGCGCCTGGTCGGGGTCGAAGCCGCGCGACTGGTAGATCTGGGTGAGCTCGACCGTCTCGACGTGGGGGTTGTGGTGGAGCTCACGGCGCTCCGTGGCCAGCTCCTGCTCGAAGAGCTCCCGCTGGACCCGCATCGAGTTGTACTCGCCCGAGGCCATCGACACCGCCCCGGACAGCAGCCCGACCAGCCCGGCCAGCCGGACGATGGACGGGCCGCCGTCGGCGCCGGCGAAGCCGACGACGAGGAGGGTGTTCGACACGAGGCCGTCCTGCACCCCGAAGACGGCGGCCCGCAGCCCCCCGCCCTGGATGTCACGGTGGTGGTGCTCGGGCCGGGGGGCGATGTCGCGCCGGGCGACGGACGACGGCACCGGCACCGGGCTCGCGGCCGCCCCGGTGGTGCCACCGGGGTCGGATGCCGTGTCCACGGAGGGAACGCTAGCCCCGGCTCCCTACGCTGACGCCCGTGCCGAGCCGCTACGACGCCACCCGCGACGACCTGGCGGCGGTGCTGGCGGGTGAGCCGGGCTACCGGGTGGGCCAGGTCTGGGACGGCCTCCACCGGCGCCTGGCCGAGCCGGCGGAGATGACGGACCTGCCGGCCCGGCTCCGCGCCACGCTCGGCCCCGCCCTCCCACCCGCCCTCGACGCCGCCGCCGAGTCGGTGAGCGCCGACGGGGAGACCGTGAAGTGGCTGTGGCGCCTCGCCGACGGTGCCCTCGTCGAGACGGTGCTCATGCACTACGCCGACCGCACGACGGTGTGCGTGTCGTCCCAGGCCGGCTGCGCGATGGGCTGCGGGTTCTGCGCCACCGGGCAGGCCGGCTTCGAGCGCCACCTCACGGTGGGCGAGATCGTCGAGCAGGTCGTCCGGGCCGCCCGGCGGGCCGCCCCCCGCCGGCTCTCGAACGTGGTGCTCATGGGCATGGGCGAGCCGCTCGCCAACTACGACCGCACCTGGGGTGCCGTCCGCCGGCTCCACGACGACCTCGGCATCTCGGCCCGCCACATCACGGTGTCCACCGTCGGCATCGTCCCCGGGATCCGGCGGCTGGCCGGCGAGGACCTCCCGGTGAACCTGGCCGTCTCGCTCCACGCCGCCGACGACGCCCTGCGCGACGAGCTGGTGCCGGTCAACCGCCGCTACCCGCTCGCGGACCTGATGGCGGCCTGCCGCGCCTACCTCGCCGCCAAGGGCCGCCGCCTGTCGTTCGAGTGGGCCCTGATCGCCGGCGTCAACGACCGGCTCGCCGACGCCATCAGATTGGCCGAGCTGGCCCGGCCGCTGGGCGCCCACGTGAACCTGATCCCCCTCAACCCGACGGCCGAGTACGACACGCCGGGAACGCCGGCCGCGGGGGTCCGGGCCTTCCGCGACCAGCTCGGCTCGCTCGGCGTGAACACCACGGTCCGGCGCAACCGGGGCACGGACATCGACGCCGCCTGCGGCCAGCTCCGGGCCCGGGTGGCCACCGACGCCGGGCCGGCGCCGGTGGCGGCACCCACCCGGCGGTGACGCTCCTGCACCTGCTCACGCCGGCCGAGTGGTCGGCCGGCGTCGTGGACCCTGGGCCCGACGGCTTCGTCCACCTGTCGCGGCCCGACCAGGTGCACATCCCGGCCGGGCTGCTCTACGCCGGGCGCGACGACCTCGTCGCCCTCGTGGTCGAGGAGGACCGCCTCGGGCCGGAGGTGCGGGTCGAGGGCGGCTTCCCGCACCTCTACGGCCCCCTCACCCGGGACGCCGTCGTCGACGTCGTGCCCTTCGACCACGACCTGCTGTTCGTGCCCACGCCCCCGACCGAGGACCCGGCCGCCGGGTTCCTCGCCGCCATGGAGGGCGAGCTGGCCTCGATGTACGGCCGGCCGCCGGAGACGCTGGCCCGCGACCGGCTGCTGGCGCCGGACGGCGCCTACGCCGTGGGCTGGGAGCGGGGCCGGCCGGTCGCCGGCGGCGGGTTCACGCGCTACGACGCCACCACCGCCGAGATCAGGCGCATGTACGTCGTGCCCGACGCCCGCAGCCGGGGGGTGGCCCGCCGGCTGCTGGCCGCGGTCGAAGGCATGGCCAGGCGCCGGGGCTACCGCGCGGCGATCCTCGACACCGGCGCCCGCCAGCCCCACGCCGAGGCCCTCTACCGCTCGGCCGGCTACGTCGACGTGGAGCCGTTCAACGACAGCCCGGCGGTGTTCTTCGGGCGCCGCTCCCTCGAGGGCTGAGAGCCGGGCACGACCCCAGAGGGTGCGCCGACAGGCGCTCCCGTGGCCCGAGCGGCCCAGCGCCGAAGGCGCCGAGAGCGGAGAGCACAGAGGGTGCGCCGACAGGCGCTCCCGTGGCCCGAGCGGCCCAGCGCCGAAGGCGCCGAGAGCGGAGAGCACCGCGCGCTCTCGGCGGCGACGGAGCCGAGGACCGGAACGGACGTGACCTCTCCGCGCCGCCCTTCAGCGCACCGCGACCGTGAGGTGCTCGCCGGCTCGGATCGAGTCGACGAGCACCTCGCCCGGCCACACCACCCCGCCGGGCCACACGACCGAGCGCACGAGCGTGCCGTCGACCCGCGCTCCCGCCCCCACCACCGACTCGCCGCCCGAGGCGGCCAGGTTGGCGGCCAGGTAGTCGCGGGGCCGGTCGCAGGGCACGCACGGGCCGTCGACCGCCAGCACCTCGAGCCGCCCGGCCTCCCGCTCGGGCGCCCAGCACGACTCGACCAGGCCGGCGGGCCGGAGAGGAAGGCCGGCGATGGCCCCCGCCGGCAGGAGCGAGCCCAGCACGAGCACCCCCGGCCGGAGCTCGGCCACCGGATCGGCGACGAGCACCCGCACCCGGTTCCCGTCCCAGTCCCCGACCAGGGGCCGGAGGTCGACCGTCGACCAGGTGTCGCCGTTCACCACCAGGGCCGGGCGACCGTCGAGCCAGGGCCGGAGCCGGGCCAGGCCGCCGGCGGTGCCGAGAGCCTCCCCCGGCTCGACGGAGACGTGGGCCCGCCCGTCGAGGTGGGCGACGAGGCGGTCGGCGAGGTGGTGGGCGTTGACGGCGACGTGGGCCGGACCGTCCCCCACCACGGTCCCGACCCGGGCCAGGTTCCCGTCCACCAGGGCCTCGCCCGCCACCGGGCAGAGCACCTTCGGGAGCAGCCCGGTGAGCGGCCGCAACCGCGCCCCCGCACCGGCTCCCAGCACGACGGCTGCCAGACTGTCAACCATGGAGACCCGCCGCTGGACGAACCCCTCGCAGCCCCAGACCCTCCAGATCGCGGTGTTCCTGCTCTACATCAACGCGTTCTTCGCGCTGCTCGGCGGGCTCCTCCACCCCCTCGCGCTGGCCGCCGCCGTGGGTGGTGCCGCCGCCGGCTTCGGCATCGCCAACGACCGCCGCTGGGGCTACAACCTCGGCCTGGCGATGGCCTTCCTGCCCTTCGTCCTGCGCCTGGCGGCCGGGGCGTCGCTGCTCGGCTACAGCCTGATCAACCTCATGTTCGAGATCGCCCTGGTCGCCCTTCTCCTGCACCCGCAGAGCCGCGACCACCAGCGCATCTGGTTCAGCTGAGGACGCACCCGGGGGGAGGGTGAGCGTCCGGGGCACGGCCCGTTCGTACCATGGCCCGGTGCCCGACACCAGCGCCACCGCGGGCGACCTGCCCGCCGGCGACGAGAAGGTCCGGATGGTCCGGTCGATGTTCGACGCGATCGCGCCCCGCTACGACCTGGTGAACCGGATCATGACGTTCCGGCTCGACGTGGGTTGGCGGCGCCGGACCGTCCGGGAGCTCGGACTGCCCCGGGGATCGACGGTCCTCGACGTCGCGGCCGGCACCGGCGATCTGTGCCGGGAGCTCGCCGGCGCCGGCCACCGCCCCATCGGGGTCGACCTCTCGTTCGGGATGCTGGCCGCGGCCCGCACGACCGCGCCCCTCCTCCAGGGCGACGCCCTGCGGCTCCCGCTGCCAAGCGCCGCCCTCGACGGTGCCACCTGCGGCTTCGCGCTGCGCAACCTGGCCGAGCTCCCCGCCTTCTTCACCGAGCTGGCCCGGGTGGTGCGGCCCGGGGGGCGGATCGGCCTGCTCGAGGTGGCCGAGCCGGGCAACCCGGTGCTGCGGTGGGGCCACGGCCTGTACTTCGGCAGAGTGGTGCCCCGGATCGGTGCGCTGCTGTCCGACGCCGACGCCTACCGCTACCTCCCCCGCTCGGTGGCCTACCTGCCCGAGCCGCTCCTGCTCGTCTCCCTGCTGCGGTCCGCCGGCTTCGGCGACGCCCGCCGCATCACCCTCTCCGGGGGCATCAGCCAGCTCCTGGTCGGCACCCGAGACCGTTGACCGGGCCCTTCCGATGACGCTGGTCGCCCGCACCCGCCGCCTCGGCGCCGACGACGCCGCCGGGCTCGACCTCCTGGCCGAGGCCGGCCGGCGGGGGTTCCTCTTCGAGCAGGCCGGCGACGGCCTGGCCGGCCGGGGCGAGGTGGCCCGCATCCCCCTCCCCGTCGGCGACGGCCGCCTCCGCGTCGCCGCCGACCGGGTGCAGGAGGCGCTCCGGGCCGTCGAGGTCGACCACGACGAGGTCGGCCTCCCCGGGACGGGTCCGGTCGCCTTCGCCGCCCTGCCCTTCGCCGACGAGAGCCCCGGCTCGGTCGTCGTCCCCCGGGTGGTCGCGGGGCGGCGGGGCGACACCGCCTGGGTCACGACGATCGTCGACACCGACGACCCCGCTGGCGGCGGCACCGGCGACCCCGCGGACGGCCACGACGGCGACTGGCGGCAGGCGACATCCGAGGCCGGGTGGCCGGCGCCGACCTCGTTCACCGTCCGCCCCGGGCGGACACCCGCGTCATGGTGCGAGGCCGTCGAGGCGGCCGTCGCCCGCATCCGCGGCGGCGAGCTCGACAAGGTGGTGCTGGCCCGGGAGGTCGTCGTCGAGACCGACCACCCCGTCGACGTGCTCGCCGTGCTCCGGCAGCTCCGGGCCGGCTATCCCGCCGCCATGCTCTACCTCGTCGACGGCTTCGCCGGCGCCACGCCCGAGCTGCTCGTCGAGCGCGTGGGCGACGTCGTCCGCAGCCACCCCCACGCCGGCACCACCCCCCGCACGGGCGACCCGGTGGCCGACGCCGCCCGGGCCGCCGCCCTGTTCGCGTCCGAGAAGGACCGGGCCGAGCACCGGGTGTCGATCGACATGGTGCTCGACACGCTCCTCGCCTTCTCCTCCTACGTCGACTCCGAGCCCGAGCCGTCGATCGTCACGCTGGCCAACGTGCAGCACCTGGCCTCGATGGTCGAGGGACGGCTGTCGTCGCCCGCCGCCGACGTGCTCACCCTGGTCGCCGCCCTGCACCCCAACCCGATGATCTGCGGCTTCCCGGCCGCCGCCGCCCGCAAGGTCATCGCCGACCTCGAGGGCTTCGACCGGGGTCGCTACACAGGCGCGGTGGGCTGGGTCGACGCCCGCGGCGACGGCCGCTTCGGCGTCGCCATCCGTGGTGCCGAGCTCGACGGCAACCGGGCCCGCCTCTTCGCCGGCAACGGCATCGTCGCCGACTCCGACGCCGCCACCGAGCTGGCCGAGACCCGGGCCAAGCTCCAGGCCATGCTCGGCGCCATCGTCCGGCCCTGAGCGGGTGCGCCAACAGGCGCACCCGTGGCCCGAGCCGCCCGGCGCCGACGGGGCCGAGAGCGGGGAGCACCGCGCCCTCCTCGGCGAGGAAGGAGCCGAGAGAACCAGAACGGACGTGGCCTCTCCGCGCCGCCCTGACACGGGGTCGGGCGGGGTCGGGCGGGGCCGGACCGGCCCGCGATCGCCACCTCGGATCAGAGGCTGGCGGCGACCTCGGCGTGGAGCTCGTCGTGGACGGCCACGTTGCTGGCCCGGTCGGTGCGGGCCACCACCACCCGCACCCCAGGCTCACCCACCGAGGCGAGGGCGTCGTCGAGGTCGCGGGGCGTTCGCACCCCCCGGACGGCGAGCCCGTGCACCTGGGCCAGGGCCAGGAGGTCGACATCGTGGGGCGTCCCGAACAGCAGCTCGAACCGGTCGCGCGAGAGCGCACCGGCCTGGGGGAGGAACGAGAAGATCCCGCCGCCGCGGTTGTCGACGACCACGATCGTGAGGTCGACCGGCCGGTCGGCCAGGGCCAGGAGGGCGCTGGCGTCGTGCAGGAAGGAGACGTCGCCGGTGAGCACCGCGGTCGGGTGCCCGGCGCCGGCCAGCGCCACCCCGACAGCCGTCGACACCACCCCGTCGATGCCGTTGGCACCCCGGTTGGCGAGGACCCGCAGGCCGGCCCGGGGGGCCGCGAACCACTCGAGGTCGCGAACCGGCATCGACGAGCCCACGACGAGGGTGGCGCCGTCGGGCAGGCCGGCAGCCAGGCGGCGGGCCACGCCCGGCTCGGAGATGGCCGGCCGGCGCCCGAGCACCCGCTCGAAGGCGGCCTGGGCGGTCGACTCGGCGGCCCGCCAGGTGGCGGCCCACCCGGCATCGACCTCCAGCCCGGCCAGCTCGGCGGCCAGGCGCCGGCACCAGGCGCCGGGCTCGGCGGCGACCAGCCGGTCGGCGTCGCGGTCGGGATCGAACCAGGCGCCCGAGCCGGCCACCGCCACCCGCACGGCGTCGAGGCCGGCGAGCCACTGGCCGGTGACCTTCGAGGCCGGCGCCGACCCCAGCCGGACCACCACGTCGGGCCGGTTGGCCGCCGCGAAGCCCTCGTGGCGCAGGACGGCGTCGAAGGCGGCCACGGTCCACGGGCCCGGCACCCGACACCCCGACCGGGGATCGGCCAGCACCGGCCAGCCGGTGGCCTCGGCCAGGGCGGCCACGCCGTCCGGGTCGTCGATGCCGCCCCCCGCGACCAGCAGGCCCCGGGCCGTTGCCAGCGACCCGGCCAGGGACGGGTCGAACGTGGCCGGGGTCCCGTCGCCGGGCGAGCCGGCCCGGTGCCAGGCCGAGCCGTCGGGCCGGCCCGGGGGCAGCGGGCCCGGCTCCCCCACCAGGGGGTCGCGGAAGGCCAGGTTCAGGTGGACCGGTCCGGGCCTGGCCCCGGTGGCCTCGGCGACCGCCCGAGCCGCCACCGATCGCCAGCCGGAGCGGGTGGCCTCGTCGGCCACGCCCGGCTCGGCGAACCAGCGGGCGGCCCGCCCGAAGAGGTGGGTCTGGTCGATGGTCTGGGGGGCGCCGACGGCCTGCAGCTCGGGGGGGCGGTCGGCGGTGCAGGCGATCATCGGCACCCCGGCCATCGACGCCTCGACCACCGCCGGGTGCAGCTCGACCGCGGCGGTGCCGCTCGTGGTGAGCACCACCGCCGGTCGCCCGGCGGCCAGCCCGAGGCCGAGGGCGGTGAAGCCGGCCGAGCGCTCGTCGTGGTGCACGTGGACGCGGAGCCGCCCGTCGGCGACCAGGGCGATGGCCAGCGGCGTGGAGCGCGAGCCCGGGCACACCACGGCGTCGGTGACGCCGGCCCGGACCCACTCGTCCACGAGGGTGGCGGCGAAGGTCGCCTGTACGTTCACCGCCGATGGACCTCCTGCCGTCCGACCGCCTGGGCCGCGGGCCCCGCCTGGCCCTGGTCCACGGCTTCACCCAGACCCGCCGGTCGTGGGCGGCGATCGCCGCCGAGCTCGGCACCGACCACGAGGTCGTGACGATCGACGCGCCCGGGCACGGTGACGCGTCCGGCGTCGAGGTCGGCCTCGTCGAGGGCGGCGAGCTCGTGGCCCGGACGGCCGGCCCGGCCACGCTCGTCGGCTACTCGATGGGCGGCCGCCTGTGCCTCCACGCCGCCCTCGCCTCGCCCGGCACGGTTCGGGGCCTGGTGGTGCTCGGGGCGACGGGGGGCATCGACGACGCGGCCGAGCGGGCCGGGCGCCGGATCGCCGACGAAGCCCTCGCCGATCACCTCGAGGCCGTCGGCGTGCCCGCCTTCGTGGACGAGTGGTTGGACCAACCGCTGTTCGCCTCGCTGGGCGAGCCCGGCCGGGGCCGGGACGATCGCCTGCGGAACACCGCGGCCGGCCTGGCGTCGAGCCTCCGGCTGGCGGGCACGGGCACCCAACGACCGCTCTGGGACGACCTGGCCGGCGTGGCCGTGCCGGTGCTCGTGCTGGCCGGCGAGCGGGACGACAAGTTCCGCTCGGCCGGCGCCCGGCTGGCGGCCGCGGTGGGCCCGAACGCCCGCCTCGAGGTCGTGCCCGACGCGGGTCATGCCGCCCACCTGGAGCAGCCGGACGCGTTCGTGCGGATCCTTCGAGCGTGGGTGGCGGAACACGGCCTCTGACCCTCCCCTTCCGTGGTCAACTTCTCGCTGCCCGGCCGCGGCACCTGCCGTGACACCGCTCGGGGCCGGCGTCAGGCACTGAGCGCGAGTCCGGCACCGAGCAACAGCCCGAAGACGAGCTGCAGCCGCCCGGTGTCGACCAGCACGGGCACGAGGCCCGGGCCCACCGTCTGCCCGGCGATCCGGCGCAGGGGGCGGGCCGCGAAGGGCAGGGCAACGAAGGCCAGCAGAGCGGCCGGCCGGCGCAGGGCCAGCAACGGCACCGAGGCGAAGGCGGCGGCCACCAACCCGGCGTAGAAGGCTCGGGTCGGGCCGTCACCGAGCCGGACGGCCAGGGTGCGCTTGCCGGCCACCGCGTCCGACGGGATGTCCCGCAGGTTGTTCACCACGAGGAGGGCGGTGGCGAGCAGCCCCACGGGCACGGCCGCCCCGATGGCGAGGAGGCTGACCTCCTCGCCCTGGACGTAGGCCGACCCGATGGTGGCCACCAGCCCGAAGAACACGAACACGAACACCTCGCCGAGGCCGGCGTAGCCGTACGGGCGCGGGCCGCCCGTGTAGAAGTAGCCGGCCGCCAGCGAGGCGCCCCCCACCAGCAGCAGCTCGGGGCCGACGACGGCGGCGAGGGCGGCCCCGGCGGCGGCAGCGACGGCCGCCGCGACCAGCGAGGCCTTCCGCACCTGGGCCGCGGTGGCTAGCCCGCCGGCGACCAGGCGGGTCGGCCCGACCCGGTGATCGTCGGTGCCACGGACCCCGTCGGCGTAGTCGTTCTGGTAGTTGGTGAAGACCTGGATGGCGAGGGCCACCACCATGGCGCCCGCGGCGCGGGGGAACGAGATCCCCACCCCGCCGGCCGCGGCCGCCGTGCCGACCACGACGGGCACCACCGCCGCCGGCAGCGTGCGGGGGCGGGCCCCGTCCACCCACCGGTTCACGGTTGCCGGGCCGGGCCGGCCGGCGGGCGCGGCGTGGGGCTCATGCCCGGCGCGGGAAGCGTGAGAAGTCGGGGGCCCGCTTCGCCTTGTACGCCTCGCGACCCTCGGCCGCCTCGTCCGAGCCGTAGAAGAGCAGGTTGGTGTCGTGGGCCAGCTGCTGGATGCCGGCCAGGCCGTCCTCCTCGGCGTGGAAGCTGAGCTTCAGCAGCCGCAGGGCCCAGGGCGAGAGCTCGAGCATCTCGCGGCACCAGCCCAGCGTCTCCTCCTCGAGCCGGTCGAGCGGGACGACGGTGTTCACGAGCCCCATCTCGAGCGCCTGGGCGGCGTCGTACTGGCGGCAGAGGAACCAGATCTCCTTGGCCTTCTTCGGGCCGACCAGCCGGGAGAGGATCGACGCGCCGAAGCCGCCGTCGAACGACCCCACCCGCGGACCGGTCTGGCCGAAGCGGGCGTTGTCGGCGGCGATGGTGAGGTCGCACACCAGGTGCAGCACGTGGCCACCGCCGATGGCGTAACCGGCGACCATCGCCACCACCGGCTTGGGCAGGCGGCGGATCTGCACGTGGAGGTCGGTGACGTGGAATCGACCGACGCCCTGGCGGGCCTGCTCGTCGTCGCCGAGGTAGCCGCTCTCGCCCCGCACCCGCTGGTCGCCGCCCGAGCTGAAGGCGTCGGGGCCCTCGCCGGTGAGGATCACGGCGCCGACCGACGGATCCTCGCGGGCCAGCTCGAAGGCGTGCATGAGCTCGATCACCGTCTGGGGGCGGAAGGCGTTGCGCACCTCCGGCCGGTCGATGGTGAGCTTCGCCACCCGCACGCCGGAGGGGAGCACCTCGGCCGTCTCGTAGCGGATGTCGGTCCATTCGCCGCTCGGCTGCCAGTTGACGGGCACGGCCGACGACAATAGGCCCGTGCGTCGCCTCGTCCCCCTCGACGCCACCCTCGGGCCCGACTTCGTCGCCCGCCTGCGGGCCGCGTGGGACGCCGGCGACGCCGTCCTGCCCGTCGATCCCCGGCTGCCCGGTCCCGCCCGGCGGGTGCTGCTCGACGCCATGGACCTCGACCGGCCGGTCGAGCCCGACGATGCCCTCGTGGTGGCCACCAGCGGCACCACCGGCGAGCCGAAGGGCGTGGTGCTCACCCGGGAGGCGGTGGCGGCCTCGGCCGAGGCCACCAGCGCCCGGCTCGGCGTCGACCCGGCGACGGACCGGTGGCTGGCCTGCCTGCCGCTGGCCCACGTCGGCGGCCTGTCGGTCGTGCTCCGGGCCCTGCACACGGGGACGCCCCTGACCTTCGATCCCGGCGCCCCGGCCACGCTCGTGTCGCTCGTGGCGGCCCAGCTGCGCCGGATGGACACGGCCCGCTTCCGGACGGTGGTGCTCGGCGGCTCGGCCCCGCCCGGCGACCGGCCGACGAACGCGGTCGTCACCTACGGCATGACGGAGACGGGGAGCGGGGTCGTCTACGACGGCCGGCCCCTCGACGGGGTCGAGGTGCGGGCCGAGGGGGGCGAGCTGCTGGTGCGGGGCCCGATGCTGCTGCGGGGCTACCGCGACGGCTCGACGCCGCTCGACGCCGACGGCTGGCTGGTCACGGGCGACGCCGGCGCGGTGGCGGCGGACGGCACGGTCACCGTGCTCGGCCGCATCGGCGACGTCGTCGTCACCGGCGGCGAGAAGGTGTGGCCGGACGCGGTGGAGCCGGTCCTCGCCGCCCTGCCCGGCATCGCCGAGGTGGCCGTGGGCGGCCGCCCCGACCCCGAGTGGGGCCACCGGGTGGTGGCCTGGGTCGTGCCCGCCGACCGGTCGGCGCCACCCGCCCTCGACGCCCTCCGCGACGCCGTGAAGGCCGTCCTGCCGGCCTACAGCGCTCCCCGGGAGCGCGTCCTCGTGGACGCCCTGCCCCGCACCCCCCACGGCAAGCTCCGCCGCCACCTCCTGACGTGACCGTTCGTTGGCGACCCAGCCGG
>JBFWQW010000086.1:0-12463 GCA_050249235.1 Acidimicrobiia bacterium
CAGGCGCTCGCCGACCGCTGGGCGGCGTTCGAGCACCTCGACGCCGGCACCCTGGGCCGCTCGGTCTGGGAGATGTACGTGGGCCGGGGGTTCGCGCTGCCCGGCTCCCCCGGCGGGGCGTCCGCCTTCCTCGCCCAGCACGACTTCGTCCACGTCCTCGCCGACTACGGCACCAACCTCCCGGGCGAGTTCGAGGTCTTCGCGCTGATCGGCCGGGCCGACCCGGACCCGAAGGGCTTCGCGTGGATCGCCACGCTCGTCGGCCTCTTCCAGACCGGCTACGTCGCCGATGCCGGCTTCTTCTCGAGCGACCTCGCCGAGCGCCACCTCGACAGCCCCGGCATGCACGACCGCCTCGCCGACGCCCTGGCCCGGGGCATGGCGCTCTGCGACCGGTTGGGCACCGACCTGCTCGAGCTCGACTTCCACGCCTGGGCCGACGAGCCCGTCGCCGTCGTCCGGGACCGGCTCGGCGTCCCCGGGAAGGCGGCCGCCGTCCGCCCGCTCTCACCGGGCGTGTTCGACCGATCGGGCATGTCGAGGCGCCAGCAGGACGCCGCCGAGCTCGCAGCCGCCCGCCCGAAGGAGAAGGAGCGCTCATGAGGTTCTGCCAGAGCATCAGCGTCCGGTGCGACGACCCCGACGCGCTCGTCGCCCACATCATGGAGTGGGACGAGATGCAGGCCACGTCCGAGCTGATGGGCTACATCGGCACCAGGCTCCTCGGCGACCGCGACGACCCCGGGCACTACCTGATCGTCGCCGACTTCGCCGAGGTCGACGGCGACCTCACGCCAGCGGAGGAGGCCGAGCGCAACAACCACCGGGAGGCCACCCAGCGGTGGGCCGAGAAGCTCCGCTCCATGCTGAGCAGCGAGCCGGGTTGGTCGCACTTCGACGAGCTCTACCGGACCGGCCTGACCGGCAACCTCAGGACGGGCTGACATGACCGACCGCTACCACGACGGCCAGCGGGCCCTCCAGGACCGCTTCGACACCCGCCGGCTGGCCGACCGGCTGGCCGAGTCGACGACCGACCGGATCTCCGACGCCCACCGTGGGTTCATCGAGGCCCGGGACATGTTCTTCCTCGCCACCGCCGACGAGCACGGCGCGCCCGAGTGCTCCTACAAGGGCGGTGAGCCCGGCTTCGTGCGGGTGATCGACCCCACGACCCTCGTGTTCCCCCACTACGACGGCAACGGCATGTTCCTCAGCACCGGGAACCTGGGCGTCAACCCGCAGCTCGGGATGCTCTTCGTCGACTTCGAGACCGGGACCCGCCTCCGCCTCGACGGCACCGCCACCGTCGACCTCGACGACCCCCTCACCGCCACCTACCCGGGCGCCAAGCTCGTGGTGCGGGTCCGCCCCCGGGCCGTCTTCGCCAACTGCCGCCGCTACGTGCACCGCCAGCAGCTGGTGGAGCGGTCGACGTTCGTGCCGTCGGCGACCCACGTGGCCCCGGTCCCCGACTGGAAGGTCGACCCCTGGTTCGCCGGCACCCTGCCGGAGGGCGACCCCGCACGGGACCCGGAGAACCCGGTGGCACCCTCGATCCCGCAGTTCTGACCCCGGAGGAGGCGTCCGGGCGGGCGCCTCCTCCGGCGTCAACTCCTTCTACTTCTTCACGAAGACCTTCTGGATGTCGAGGGTCCGGCTCGAGCGCCCGTCGTAGAGCTCGATGCCGCCGAGGCGGCCCTCGTTGTACGTGTAGCCGGAGGTGCCCCAGACGCCGAGGAGGTGCAGGGCGTTCTCCATCAGGTTCTCCGAGAGCTTGTGCCAGAGCTCGACGCCCTCGGCCGACGTCTCGTCGATGCCCTGCAGCCGCCGGGCCATGCCGGTGAGCTCGGGATCGTCCCAGTTGCAGACGTTGCCGAAGCTTCCGGGCACGAGGAGGCGGGTCACCTTCTGGATGCCGGACCGGGGAAGGGGCGCCACGAAGATAGGGGCGCCCGTGGCGTTCGGGAAGAAATCGGTGACGTTGGCCAGCGCCTTCAGCGTGACCTTCACGCCGATCCTGGCCAGCTGGGCCTGCATCACCTCGGTCGCGATCTGGCCGTCGCCCGGCTGGAAGAACATGTCGAAGGCCAGGTTCGGCACGCCCGCCTCGGCCAGGAGCTCCTTGGCCTTGTCCGGGTCGTACTCGTAGTAGCCCTTCAGGTCCTCGTTGTAGAACGGCGAGACCGAGCTGTGGAAGCCGGCCATCTCCTCGCCCTTGCCGTCGTAGGCGGCGACGTTGATCTCGTCCTTGTCGATCCCGTAGTTGATGGCCTGGCGGACCTTCAGGTTGTCGAACGGCGGCTTGCTCTTGCACCAGAAGCCGAGGAGGTTGATGTCGTTCGACGGCTCGTTCTCGATCGCGTAGCCGGGCACCTGCTGCAGCTCGCGAGCCTGGACCGCGTTCAACGAGGCGAAGTCGATGGTGGACGAGCGGACCGCGTTGGTCAGGGCCTGGGCGGTGACGTTCACGTACTCGATGCCGGCGATCTTGATGGCGTCGGCGTTCCAGTAGTCCGGGTTCTTCTCGAACCTCGTCGCCACCCCCGGCTGGTACGAGACCAGCTTGAACGGGCCGGCCCCGACCGGCGTCTTGTTGAAGTCCACCCCGGCCCTGACCGCGGTGGGCGACACCGGCGACGTCTCGGCCAGGCGCAGGAGCCGGAAGAAGGCGCCGGCGATGGGCTGCTTGAGCTTGACCGTCAGTACCAGCGGGCTCGTCACCGTCAGGGACTCGATCTCGCGGAACTCGGCCTCGAGTCCGCCGGCCTTCGACTGCTGCAGCGCCCGCTCCCACGAGAACTTGAGCGCCTCGGCGTCGAGAGGGGTGTCGTCGGTGAACGTCAGGCCGTCCCGGAGCTCGACCGTCAACGTGCTCGAGTCGACGATCGTCACCTCCTCTGCCAGGTCGGGCTCGGCCTCCCCCTCGGGGGTCATCCGGTACAGGGTCCCGTAGAGGAACTCGTGCGTCGTCGAGAGCAGGACGTCGACCGAGATCGGGTCGAACTGACCGGACTGCGGCAGCGTGAGGTCGGCACCGAGCCGGAGGACGCCCGCCGGGTCGATGTCCGCGGCGGCATCGACGGCGCCGTCGTCGGTGTCGTCGTCGTCACCGCCGCACGCGGCGGCCACGAGGGCCAACGCCAGCAGCGCCGCGATGCCGGTGCGAAGTCTCGACCACTTGTGCACGTTGTTCCCCCAGACGTTGTCCATCGCAGGTGCGACGTCGAAGACGCTCCCTGCCGAATCGGCTCGACCATAAGGACGGCGACGGCGACGGCCGGACCAAGTGGGGAGCGACGGAGCGCCGCAACGGACGATGCGCCCGACGCCACGGCCGACCGTTCGCGCCGGCGGCCGGCGGGCCCGATAGGGCGCCAACCCGCCGGCCGGCGCCCCCCTGACCAGCGCTTCTGCTCCTCCCGGGCCGGCGGCCCGGTCCCGGGCGACGGCTCGGGCGTGCTGGGCAGGACCCGGTCGTCGCCGGTGCCTGGACGCGCGGGAGCTCGACCGTCGGCCGAAGACGACGACGTCGCACCGCGGCGCGTTCGGCGGCGGCCACGACTGCCGGCCGCGAGCACCACGGCCCGGTGCGCTCCCCTGTCCGGACGAACCGTCGGATGGGCCCGAGCGACGGGTGGCGCGACCCACGACGACATTGCAGGCCTGGCATCCTCGACCGTCGTGGGGGCACGGTGCTCGCGGCGGGACCGGTGGACGCGCATCCGTTCCATGCGGACGCTCGCTGCAGCGCTGGCCATGGCGCTGCTCGTCACGAGCTGCGGTGGCACAGAGCCGGCCGAACGGGACCTCGCGGCCGACGCGCCGCCGCCTCTCGATCCCGGCGACTACTCGCTGTGGATGAGCGCGTCGACCGCACCCCCGGACACGGAGCTCGTCGCCGTCCTGGTGAATCAGGGTGACGGCGCCGACACCTTCGGGATCCTGGCCGAGGTGCAGAGATGGGAAGGCGGTCGCTGGCGGACACACCGCCAACTGGCGATGTGCATGGACCACTGGCACTGCACCGCCGAGCCGGTGGAGCGGGTCACCGACCTCCCGGCCATCGGGTTGAGCCCCAGCGCCGGCGGATCCGGACCCATCGAGCGGTTCCGCACCAGCGGCCTCGACGACGGCTGGTACCGGATCTCCCACACCTCGAACGAGGGGTCGGTCGCGGCCGGTCTGCTGCAGGTCATGTCCGGCGCCCCCCGGCCGGCGCCACTGGCTCCGACCGACGTCCCGTCCCTCTCGGTCGCTCCCCCACTCCTGGCCGGCGCCCCGTCCACCCTGCAGCTGTTCCCGCTGGTGCCCCCGACCGACGGACAGCTCACGGGCGCTGATCTCGCGGCGGCGGTGTCCGGGCTCGCCGGCGCGATGGCGCTCCAGCGATGGACCGGACTGGACTGGCAGACGACCGACTCGGTCGACGTCCGCACCGACGGCTCCGACAGGCTGACGCGCCTCGTCACCGTGCCGTCCCTCGCCGACGGCGAGTACCGGCTGATCCACGGAGAGGGCGACCGCCAGCTGATCGGGCGGTTCTGGGTCGATTCCACCGCGACCCGCGAGTAGGCGAGGACACGCGCGGCCGAGGCCCGGCCGGTGTCGGATGCCCGACGCCCCGGACCTCGACCGAACACCCGGTTCGTCGCCGCGAACCCGTGGAAGGCCGCCGTGCCGTGGAACGACGATTGCGCCCGGAACCCGGCCGTCGCCCCGACGGCCGGGGGACGGCGTCGAGCCATGGCGGCCCGCGTGCCGTCCACCGTCCCCGCTGGCGAAGCGCTGGCCGTCGGCGACTCCGTCGCGAGGTCGCCCGTGCGTTGCGGAGCCGGCCGGGGCCTACCGGGCTCGTGTCGGTTTCGCCATGGACGTGGCGCCGGTGCCGGCGTACGTTCGGGTCACCGCGAGGTTCGAGGAGACCGCCATGCCGAAGGCATCCAAGTCCACCGCCTCAGAGACAGTCGAGCTCGAGGGCTACGAGGGCCACGTGGAGAACTTCGAGGGCGGCTACACGGTCGCCTTCGAGCGCTACACCGCCGACGCCGACCTGACCCCGTTCTTCGCCGGCCTCCCCGACGATCAGTGTCAAGCCGCGCACTGGGGCTACGTGATCACCGGGAAGGTCACCTTCATGTCGGCGGCCGGGGAGGAGACCTTCGAGAGCGGTGACGCCTACTTCGTCGGCCCCGGACACACGCCGAGGCTGTACGCCGGCACCGAGCTGGTCGAGTTCAGCCCCACGAAGGAGCTCCAGGAGACGCTGACCGTCGTGGCCCGCAACATGGAAGCCGCCGGCTGAGCCGGCGGGTGCCGCGGGTCTCCCTCGGCTGATCCGGGCTTGCCCAGGGCGTTCGGCGCCGGGGCTCCCGCCGCGATCCCTGTGAGCCAAGGGCCCGAAGGGTCGCGCCGGCCAGCTCCCGACGAGCGCCGGCCCTCACCGCCGAAGGGTTGGAGCTCGCAGGACCGGGGCTGGCGACGGTGGCCTCACCGCCGCGACCGCCGGGACTCCTTGCATCTGGGATTCGTCGCATCGCCCCGGCATCGGCGCTCAAGTCGGACGGATCCCGTGCCGATAGGCGATCGGGTTCTGGGCCACGCGCGGCGTCGCGGCCCTTCGGGCGGAACAAGGAGCGGCACCGTGCTGGAACTGGCATTGACGAAGTTGGCCTCCCTCGGGTTGGCATCCAAGCTCGCCGTCGCCACGGCGGCCGTCGCCGTCGCCGGGACCACCGCCGCTGCGACCTTGCCCGACGAGCCGGTGGACAAGCCGCCCGTGGTGCAGACGGCCGAGGAGCCGGAGGACGCCGAGGAGGCGGAGGACGCCGCCGAGACCACTGAGGCCGACACCGAGACCGAGGGCGACACCGAGACCGAGGGCGACACCGGCTTGGCCAACCATGGTGCCGTCGTCAGCGAGGCCGCCAGGAACCACGAGTTCGACGAGATCTGCGGCAACCACGGTGCCTATGTCTCGGCCATCGCACGGGGGGAGGCGGGCTGCGACGCCATGCTCGATGAGGAGTCTCCGGCAGGTGCATCGCTCGACGCGCCGACCGGGACCAACGACGCCACGGCCACGTGGCCGCGGGGCACGGCGAAGGCCAAGGCGAACGGCCGGGGTCCGGGCAGGGCCGGCAAGGCCCCCTGAGCACCGCCCGGTCCAGGACGTGCGTCAGGCGCGACCGAGCCGCGGCAGGCGCTTGAGCGTGGACCGTGCGGACAGGGCGCCCCGGATGCCGTTCGCCAGCACCGGGTGGGTCACACGTCCGGTGAGCACGTGGCGGTCGCCGGTCTTGAACCGCTCCTTGTACTCGGCCCCGCCCTTGCCGAAGTCGAGGCGTTGGGCGCCGCTGGCGGCGAGTGCCTCGACCAACCGGAGGACGTGCAGGTTGCCGGGCGAGTACTGCGCCAGCTCGCGGTCGTAGCCCTGGAACCAGTGGGCGAACTCGCGGGGTGTGCGGAGGCCGAGGTGCATGGCGATCGGCCGGTCGCCGGCGTAGAGCACGCTGAGGTTCCCGCAGCAGTCGGGGTCTCGCAGGTCGAGCACCCGGTGGAGCAGCGCGGTGTTGGCGGGCGGGGCGAGAAGGTCGGCGGCGCCGGTCCGCACGAACTGGTCGCGCTTCCACTCGACGAGCGTGTCGAGCAGGCGGTGGTCCCGCTCGTCGGCGACGAAGCGGACCTCCCCGAGCTCCCGTTCGACCTTGCGAGCCAGCCGTCCGAGCTGGGCGACGAGCTTCGAGCGGCCGCGGAGCCCCTCGAGGTAGGCCTCGTAGCCCGCGGACAGGTCGATCTCGGGCGTCGCGTCACGGCCGGTGATCTCGGTCAGCAGGCCGGCCTGCTCCTCCCGCAGGTGGTCGAAGGCCAGGAGGTGGACCTTCGCTCCGGCGGTGACCCGGTGGAACGGCCCGATCGCCGCCAGGTCGCCGGTCACGACGGCCTGCATGGCGTTCATCGGCCAGCCGACCGGGCGGGCGGCGACCCGCCCCCGCAGCTCGTAGGCGAGGAAGGACGGTGTGCCCTGCTCGACGACGGCCACCCGCACCGACGGGCGGACGGCGGCCACCGTTGCCGCCCAGGCGGGCGTCAGGAACGGGCTGGCGAGGCCGGGGTCGTCGTCGAGCAGCTGGCGCCAGGCCACCAGCTCGTCTTCGCGTAGCTCGGTCGGGGGCACCGTCCGGATGCGCGGGCTGGGGCCAGCGCGCCGCCGGCGCGAGGACGGGTCGTCCTGCTCGACGGCGATCTCGGCCACGACCGGCGCGCTCGTCGCCCCGTCGAGCGCCTGGATGAGCGCTGACCCCAGCAGCGCCGGCACGGCCAGGAACAGACCCACCAGCACGCCGAACCGGCCTGCCACAGTCGACCAGAGCGTCCTCACCACCACCTGTTCACCACGGGCACACCGCGCTCCTGCATTTCATGACCGGATTCAGGTGCCGGGAAGTGGGGTGCCGGCGCCGACCAGGTTGGAAGGCGACCGCGTCCGCGCCGAGCAGGAGCTGGCGGCGACGCCGGCCAGGACCCGGAAGCCCGCGCTGCCTGCTCCGGACCGCGGCGAAGCGCCACGAGCAAGACCCGGTTCCCGCCGAGCCGCGGGGGGAACGGATGGGCCCATGAGCACAGAGGTAGTCGTGGCCATCGTGGTGGCGGTCGTCGCCGTGGCCGTCATCGTCGTCCTCGTCAGCCGTGCGAGGTCGAACCACCGGATCGAGCAGCGCCGGGCGGAGGCCGCGGCCCACCGGGAGCGGGCGGAGGATCTCCGCCTCGAGACCGACCGGGCCGAAGCCGAGGCCGCCGCCAGGCTGGCCGCGGCCCGCGAGGCCGAGCGGAGCGCCGAACGCGATCGGGCCGAGGCCCAGGAGCGCCGGCAGGAAGCCGAGGACCTGCACCGCCGGGCCGACGACCTCGACCCCGATGTGGCTGTGGACGATCCTGCCCACGGTGACCGGTCGGCCGTCGATCAGGACCCTCGTCCTCGACAGCTCGGGGGGTAGTCATCGCCCGCGACATCCGGGTTGCCGGCGCCCCCGACACCGGGTGGGGGCGCCGGTGTGCCGCTCGTCACCCGCATGGCGGCCGAGCGGGCATGGCGGTCATGCCAGGGACAGCGGGCCTCGACCGAACCTTCAACATCGGCCGTCCCGGCCGTCACCGGCTCAGCCGGTCGTGGACCTCGACGAGACGTCGGAGGTTCTGGGAGGCCTCCCGCGACACGCCCGACGAGGGATGCCCGTCTGGCCAGCGAGACCGTCGCAGTTGACGGCTCGATCGCGGTCGTGCGACTCGCCGTGGCCTACGACAACGGCGAGTCGTGGCGCGACCTGTGCGTCCTCATGCTCTCGATCAGTGGGCCAGAGGGCCTCATCCGCTCAGTCCGTAGCGCCGTCCCACTCCAGCAAGACGACGGTGGCGTCGTCCCGCAGCTTCGCCCGGCGGTGGTCGAGGACGCCGCGCACGATCTGGCGGACGACCTCCTCTGGCGGCGACTCGGCGTCCGCGGACTGCCCTGCGATGTCGATGAGCCGCTGAACACCGAACTCGGATCCGTCGACGGCGCGCGCCTCGACCACCCCATCGGTGAAGAAGAGCAAGCCGTCGCCCGGTTCGAGCTGCTTGCTCATCTGGGCGGCGGGACGGAACCCGAGTCCCCACGGCAACCCGGCTTCGCAGTCGAGCTGGGTTATGACCCGTCCGCCTCGGAGCAGCAGCGGTTGGGGGTGACCGGCGTTCGTCCATGTGAGCACGCCCGTCGAGACGTCGAGCTGCGCGAGCTGGCCGGTGGCGAAGGCGTTCCCTGCGTATTGCGCCTCCAACAGTTCGTCGATGGCGTCATGCAGGACGGTGAGCTCCCGTGCCTCCCTCCGTCCGTGTCGATAGCAGCCGACGGCGAGCGCCGCGATCGACGCAGCACCCACACCGTGTCCCATGGCGTCGATCAACGCGAGGGAGAGGACCCCGCCGTTGAGGGCGTAGTCGAAGCAGTCTCCGCCGACCTCGTACGCCGGCTCCAGGCGCCCGGCGACACGGCAGCCGGGCGCGCGCAGCACCAACGGAGGCAGGAGATCCCACTGCATGCTTGCTGCCAGCGACATCGCCTTGCGCCGGCGGTACAGCTGGAACATGTCCGTGCAGCGGGTGTGCGTCGCGATCAGGTAGCCGAGGAGGATGCCGGCCGCGGCGCACGCTTCCAGCACTGCCGGGTCGGACTGCTGCACGGTGAGCGCCAGCACACCGGTCCGATCCGTGCCTTCGAGAATGGGGACCCAGACCCTGACCCCCTCTGCACGGTCGCTCGAGACCGGCACACCCGTGAGGAAGGCTCGTCCCGCCATCGAGGCTGCGACGGGCTCGGACTCCGGGATCTCCGAATGGGTGGCGCGATCCGGTAGCGGCTCGAGAACCTCCTGTTCGAAGTCGACGAGGTACCCCACGACATCGGTCGCGCCGAACTCGTGCGCGGCGTTCGCCACGATGTCGACCACGCTCGCCGGGTCGGCTCCCTGGGCCATCCGAAGGACTCCGGCTGGATCGAAACGGCTGCTCACCGCCCGACCCTAGGGCCGGCCCTCGTGCGACTCGGCCGGAGAACACGTAAGTGACCTTGACGTCGCTCGCTCTCGTTGACGTCGCAGTGAAGCGCCTGGCCCAGTCGCTCGAACCACGTGTTGCCGCGACGGCCACGCCGGCCTTCGCACCCAGGTCGGTCTCGCATGTTCGAACACGGCATTCACGCCGGCTCATCGGGCCTGCCAGCGCTCACCGAGAAGACCGGGTCCGTTGCGGCGATCTTCGGAGCCGGCTACGCCATGCTGACGGCGATGGACTGGGTGTTCGCGCGCATGGCGCTGCGCTTCCCAGGCCTGAAGGTCTGTCTCGGCGAAGGCGGTATCGGCTGGGTCGCTGGCGTGTTCGACCGCCTCGACCACGCCGAGGGCCACCGCGACTCACCTCCCGCTGGCCCGAAGACGTCCGCCCCGCTGATGTCTTCCGGCGCAACTTCTGGTTCTGCACGCTGAACGACCCATCCGCAATGCCACAACGTCACCGCATTGGGCTCGACCGGATCACCTATGAGGTCGCCTACCCCCACGCCGACACCGGCTGGCCCGACAGCCAGGAGCGCCTCCACCGCCTCAATCGGCGACCTCCCGAAGGAGGACGCCGAGATGATCGCTTGGCGCAACGCATCCGAGCTGTTCCGCCATCCCGTGCCCGCCGCGATCAAGGCCGACCCGGAGGCCTTCGGCCATGCCTGACGTCGTCGCAAGGATCGGGGCCAGCGTCGACGCCATCGGCTGACCTCGCCGGGGGTCACCGCGATCCGGACGGGCTCCACGTCTGACGGTCCCTGTCCCGGCGAGGCCTGCGCGGCCATCGATGACTCTGCTCAGCGATCCACAGTTCGGGCAGGGCAGGCGCTGGTCCAGCGGTAGACCACTCATCTCGCTGAGCTGAGAGCCGCAGCTGGCGCACTCGTTCCTGTCCTCGTCGCTCATGCCGTGACCACCTCGTGACCAAAGGGGCGGTCGAAGGCGCCGCGAACGCCGCTGACCTGCATGTTCGTGGTGTCGGAGGATCGAAGTCGCCGAACGGCGACTGGCGGCTCGCCTCCTGGCCGAACCCGCCGAGGGCGCTCGCTTGACGTGCTCGGGAAGGATGACGAGATGACGGACCGCGAGGCGGTGGCGGATTGGGTCGCTCGCTACGAGCGCGCATGGCGGTCGCCGGGGACCGCGGGCCTCGACGGACTGTTCACACCGGCAATCTCGTACCGGCCGTCACCGTGGGCGCAGCCGATCGTCGGCCTCGACGAGGTTCGAAGGTTCTGGGAAGCCTCCCGCGATGAGCCCGACGAACGCTTCCGCCTGGCCAGCGAGGTCGTCGCGGTCGACGGCTCGGTCGGGGTCGTCCGGGTGGCCGTGGACTACGACGACGGCGAGTCATGGCGCGACCTCTGGGTCCTCGGACTGGACGACCACGGCCGCTGCGATCGCTTCGAGGAGTGGCCCTTCCGCCCCGACCAGCCCGACGGCCACGAGGGCGATCGACCGTAGCCAGCCAGTGTCGGAGGGGGGACTTGAACTCGTGCCAGTCGTGTGACGGCCGATGCTGTGGGGTTTCCATTCGTGCTGCTCAGAGCCGGATTTCTGGGCAGCGTCGTGCTGGCGTGTGACGCCTCGTGCGGCCTGATCTGGCGGTGTTCGCGGACAAAGTGATGACAAATCGCTGACGCGCGACGCAGCCTCCGGCGGCCCACGCGTCCGCGCCCCTGCCGCTGCCCCCTGCCGGCCGCCGCACCGCCATCCGGCGGATCGTCCGTGGGCGGCACCGATCTCATCAGCCGGGGCTTGCCTGAGCGTCGCCCGCACTGCGCGGTGCCGACTGACAACATGTCCGCCTCGAAGCTGTTCGACCGCCAGTCAACCCTCGAAGCCCACGACAGTCGGATGCCGGATGCCCGCCGCCGAGGAACTCATCACCGACGCTCTACCGTCCGCTGAGGAGCCCACTCGTCGCCGCGTCGCGTACTTGCTCGGGGCCGGAGCTACTCAGGGTGCCATCGGGCATGCAGGCGGCGAAACCAACCAGCTGATGAGTGGACTCGCTACGGATCTCGCTCGGCGTCTGCGTGTTCTCGTCGATACGGAGTACGCCTCCGATCCGAGCTTGCTCCGGCTCGTAAACAGCATCGTTGACGATCAGGCGGACTTCGAGCAGCTGATCACGTTCTTCGAAGACGCTCCCGCGGCCAACCTACGGTCGTTTGGGCACAGCCTCCGCCAGGTGTTCTCGGAGGTGCTCCGGGTGAAGCTCCTAGAGATCCACGACGAGATCGACGGACGGGTTACCGAGCTCTTCGCAGCACTTATCGACATGCACCTCGTCGACGGGAACCCGGAGATCCTGGCAGGGCTCCTGTCGCTCAACTACGACACATTCGTCGAGCGCGCGATCGTGGAGCATCTCGGAAGTCCGGTCGACTACGGCATCTCTGCGTCTGAACCGACCGCGGCGTCCATCCGTCTTCTCAAGCTTCATGGATCCTTTGGTTGGAGCGACAGCTGGCCCATCGAGTTCACGCTCGACCACACCGGAACGAACTGGATCCCGCCCGGGATCCGCAAGGTCAAGGATCGCTACCCGTTCAACACACTCTGGGGGCTAGCTCGCGATGTCCTCGACTGTGATGTGTTGCGAATCATCGGGTGCAATCTGGGCCCGAACGACTGGGACCTCATCTCGCTGATCTTCGGGTCCAAGTTCGCTCACCGATCCAGACCCCCGATGGAGATCGAAGTCATTGGATCGATCGAGACGGCGATGGGCATTGCTCAACGGCTTCCGTACTTCTACGTCAAGTCGGTCTTCGAACTACCTGACGTTGGTGCGCGAATGCTGACCGAGCTCCTCGGCAGGGAGGCCGACTACGGGTCATTGACCACGGACGAGCGTCAGGCAG
>JBFWQW010000087.1:0-12293 GCA_050249235.1 Acidimicrobiia bacterium
TGGTGGGTGTCGGGGTCGTGTTCGAAGATGGACCACAGGGCCAGGACGTCGACCCAGTTGCGGAGCTCGTCGACGAGTAGCGGGTACCAGGCCGGGTTGTCGTTGCCGCCCCGGCCCAGCCGTACGGCGTTCGACGGGGCGTCGGGCCACGGGGCCCGCCACAGCCCGGTCTCGGGGAGGAGGAGCTTCTTGCCCCGGCGGCGGGTCTCGGTGCCCCACCACTGCAGGTCGGGTCGGGCGTCGGCGTCGAAGACGGCCTTGGGGTCGACCCAGGTGTTGGTGAGGACCCCGCCGACCTTGGGGTGTTGCACCTGGGCGGCGTCGTAGAGGTCGAGCCCGTAGCCCGACGCCCGGGAGTCGAGCTTGTCGAGGAGGGCCCGCATGACGTCGCGGTCCTTCACCCAGGTGTTGATCAGCGGCAGGTCGACCATGGCGTAGCGGAAGGTGTCGACGCCGTAGGCGCGGCGCTGCTCGGCTCTGATCCGGTCGACGAGGTCGATCCACAGGTCACCCCAGGCCAGGGCCTGGTCGCGGGTGACGGGCCCGTCGAAGTGCATGCCCCATTCCCAGCCGGGGTTCACCCAGGCGGTGGGGAACCCGCCCTGGTGGAGGTAGCGGACCAGGTTGTGGACCTCGGTGTCGGACACCCGGCGGTTGCGGGGCAGGCCGACGTTGACGAGGAGGTCGTCGACCTTGCCCCGGTACAGGCCGGCCCCGACGGTCACCGACAGCGCGACCGAGATCTCCTCGTCGGGACCGGCGTTGACGGTGACCATGCGGGGCCGGCCGCTGTAGTCGCGGCGGAAGGCGTCCAGGTAGGCGCCGCCGTCCGGGCCGCTGGTCCCCGGCAGGATCGCCATCCGGTCCAGGACCTGCGCGATCGTCCCCCGACCCACCGCCGACGGCGGCGCCGGCGACGGCACCGGCACCGGCGCCGGCGTCCGCACCGGGACGGATTCGGTCGGGGGCAGCCGCTGCGGCACGGACGGGGGCGCCGGCGTCGAGCCGCCGGGCGGGCCCCCCGGCTGCGGCGCCCGGCTGGCCCGCCGGCCGGTTCCGAATGCCTCGCGGTAGGCGGCGAGCGACCGGGGGCTGGCCTGGAGGGTCGTGCCGTGGCCGTCGTCGGGAAGGCCGGTCCACACCGCGTACAGGTAGCCGTGGGCGTCGACCCAGCGCGCCATGTTGCGCACGTACGTCGGGTTGTCGCCGCCACCGCCGAGGTCGGTGTCGCGGTCGCTCCAGATCGACCAGTCGTCGATGGCGGTCGGCTTGCCGTGAGCCCTGGCGAAGGCCACCTGCCACTCGAGGTTGGGGAGGAGCTGCAGCCACCGGGCGTCCGGGTCGCCGCCGGGGCCGCGGGCCGTGACGTCGAACTGGGTGAGCCCGACGATGTCGACCACGTCGTCGCCCGGGTACCAGCGCTCCGGGTCCGGCCAGAGGCCGGCGTGCGGCGACCAGTCGAAGCGGAGGCCGGCATCGATGGCGCGGTAGGCGGGGACGAGGCGCCGCCACGTGCGCCGGTAGCCCTCGGGGTCGCCCGACCAGGGGGTCGACGGGGTGTTCGGCTGCCAGCCGAGGCGGATGACGACCTGGTCGGCGATGCCGGTGCGCTGGATCGTCCGGGCCAGCCGGCGGTGGTGGCCGTCGAGGGCGACGTCGTCCCACCCACCCGCCGAGGCGCTCACCATCATCGGCACCGAGAGCACCAGGCGCCGGGCGCCGTCGTCACGCAGCCAGTCCACCCACGGCTGCATCGGCCATCCCGAGTCGAACTGGAACCAGGTGCTCTCGGGGTCGATCGACGCCGCGGCCACCGTCGGCGTCGTACCGGTGGCCTCGCCGAACTGCTCGAGCATCTCGACCGAGCCGATCCGCACGCCGAGCGCGGCGCGATCCCCCTCCGGCCCGATGGAGGCGAAGGCGACGACGGCCGCGGCGACGAGCACCGAGGCCAGGAGGGCGGAGCCCCACCGCGAGGTGGCGATCCGCTGGGCGAGGCCGCCAGGCCGGGACCCGGTGGTCCGGGCGGCACGGCCGGCGCCGGGCGCCGGGTCCGGTCGGGTGTCCGTCACGGGCGACCGCTCGCTCGGGTAGGTCCCATCCACATTCGTGACGGGTCTCCTTGAGACCTCGCGGGTGCCGGAGCCACCTCACCCGGGAGAACCCGTGCAGACTCTCCCGGTGCCGTCTCACGGTACCGCCGTCGCCCCGGACCGGGACCGCGCCCGTCCGGGCGCTGATCGGCGCCGACGAACGACCCCGGGTCCGATGGCCCGGAGGGTGGACGTCGTCAGACGAGCGTGGCGTCCCGGAAGCGGTCGATCGACGCGCCGTCGACGCCCCGGTCGCGGAGGAAGCCCTCGACCGAGCCGTGTCCTGCCCGCACGGCGGCGAGGAAGCCGAGGATGACCTCGGGCCTCGTCACCCGCTGCTCCGGGGGGAACTGGGCCAGGTAGGCCGCGAACGTGGGCTCGTGCTGCTGGATCCAGGGATCGGACCGCTCCCGGGCCGCGTTCGTCAGCGCGTAGTCCTCGGCGATGACGTCGTCGGGCACCCCGAGGAGGTCGAGGACCATCGCCGCGACCATGCCGGTGCGGTCACGGCCGGCGGTGCAGTGGAAGACGACCGGGAGGCTCCGCTCGCCGGTCACGAGGGAGAGCACCCGGGCGATGGGCTGGCCGCTGCCGAGGAGCTGCACGTACGACTGGCCCGGCGGCAGCGGCTCGGCCGGCTCCGGGGGAGGGGCGGGCGGGTCGTCGTCCGGCCTGAGCAGCACGACGTCGAGCATCGGCACGTGGTGCCAGTCGAGCTCGTCGCAGGCGTCGGGGGTGAGTCGTCCGTGGTCGGCGATCTCCGTCTCGGCGCGGAGGTCGACGACCGTGCGCAGCCGGAGGGCCCGGAAGACCTCCAGGTCGGCCGGCGTGAGGCGGTGCAGGGTGTCGGAGCGGAACAGCGTGCCCCAGCGGACCTCCCGCCCGTCGAGGGCCGGGTAGCCGCCGAGGTCCCGGAAGTTGAAGCCGGCCTCGAGGGCCACCCACCGCCGCGCCAGGTCGACGTCCACCGGGTCGTCGCTCATGGCCGTCACGCTACGACGGCGCCGGTGAACGGGCGCCGACGGCGGCGCGAACGTTCGCACCAGGCCCTCTCCCGCTCTGCCGGCTGATCCCGTGGGCCGCCGGGCGCGTCCCGGAGCCCGAGCGGCGTGGCCCCGCCGGCGTGGTGGCGAGCGGTGGTCGGCGGACCGTCGACACGCGGGGACCTACGGCTCGCCGGTCCGGGCCGAGCCCTCCTCGACGGGCTCGTACCGGAAGCCCACGCTGCGGATCGTCACGATGCGGGTGGGGCGGGGCGGGTCGGGCTCGATCTTCTCCCGCAGCCGGCCGACGTGGACGTCGAGCGTCTTGGCCGACCGGTGCAGGTCGGTGCCCCAGACCAGGCGCACCAGTCGCTCCCGGCGCACGACCTGGCCGGCGCTGGCCACCAGGAGCCAGAGGAGCTCGAGCTCCTTCCTCGGGAGGTGGTGGCTCCTGCCCCCGACCGTCACCAGCCGGGTGCCGGCGTCGATGCGCACGTCGCCACGCTCGAGCACGGCTCGCTGGTCGGGGCCGGGCACCGGGTCGGCGCCCCGGGTCGAGCGCCGGAGCAGGGCCCGGATCCTGGCCCCGACCTCGTGGGGGCGGAACGGGCGGACGAGGAAGCCGTCGGCGCCGGCCTCGAGCGCCTCGACGACCTCGGTGCCCGTGCCCGGCGGGCCGGTGACGACGAGCGGGACGTCGAGGGTCGCCCGGAGCCAGGAGCAGAAGGGGAGGGTGCTGCCCCCGCCGACCGTGGCCGCCAGCAGCACCAGCTCGGCCGGTCGGTCGACGAGGCGGCGCCGGGCGTCGTCGACCGACCTCGCCACCTCGACGTCGTGGCCCAGGCCGAGGAGGCACTCGACGAGGGCCCCGAGGGCTTCCTCGTCGTCGCCCACCACCAGCAGGGAACTCCCCGTCACGACTGCCCCGTTCCGCGCCCGGCCGGCTCCGTTCCGGGAACCTACGGAGGCTCGGTGAACGCCGGTGGACGGGGCGGTGGCCGTTCGGCAACATCTCGCCGGACCCCTGCTCGGGCGGGTGGGGTCTGGCGATGGGGTCTGGCGATGGGGTCTGGCGGGCCCGCCGGCCTACCGCGCGGGTGGTGCCGCGTTGGGCGGTGCCGCCCAGTGGGTCTGCTTGGCGGCGGCGATGGCGGCTTCGTCCGGGGGTGGGCCGTACCGGCGGGCGGTGGTGTCGACGTCGGTGGCCTTGGCCCGGAGCGCGCTCACCGTCGCCTGCTCCTTCGGCACGCTCGGGAAGGGGTCGAACTCGTAGAACCGGCAGGCGTTCTCCCACGTGATCTTGTGGATGTCGTCGTCCGGCACGCCGACCGCCTCGAACGACTTCATCAGGACCTCGGGGGCCTGCGGCCAGGTCGAGTCGGAGTGGGGGTAGTCGCACTCCCACGACAGGTTGTCGATGCCGATCCGGTGCCGGAGCTCGAGGCCGGTCTCGTCGTCGATGAAGCACACGAGCACCCGGTCCCGGAACACCTGGCTCGGCAGGCGGCCGCCGAAGTCGCTCCCCGTCCACCGGTGGTGGTGCTGGTAGACGAAGTCGGCCTTCTCCAGCCAGTAGGGGTACCAGCCGATGGCCCCCTCGGCCAGGGCCAGCTTGAGCGTCGGGAAGCCGGTCATCATCGGCGACCAGAGGAGCTCGGACGCGAAGATCGCCGTCTGGAACGGCATGGCGTGGGGGATGACGTCGAAGGGCGAGCGGGGCATCCGCTCGAGGGCCCCGCCGAAGTGGAACACGACCGCGGTGTCGCACTCGACCGACGCCGCGAAGGCGGGATCCCACTCGTGGCCGTGGTAGTCCGGCATCCCGAAGCGGTGCGGGTCGGAGTGCCAGGAGACGGCGTGGCAGCCCAGATCGGCGACCCGGCGGATCTCGCCGGCCATCCACTCGGCGCCGAGCTTGAACCCGGAGAGGGCGAGGGGGATGAAGCGACCCGGGTAGGCCCCGGCCCACTCGTGGATGTGCCAGTCGTTGTAGGCCCGGATCATGGCGGCGACGAACTCGTCGTCGGTGTTCTGGGTGAAGAACTGGCCGCCGTTGCCGGGCCACGACGGGAAGTTGAGGCCGGCCAGCACGCCGTTGGCGTCCATGTCCCGCACCCGCTCGTGCACGTCGTAGGTGCCGGGCCGGACCTGGTCGAAGCTGCGGGGGTCGTAGCCCCACTCCTCCGGCACCCGCCCGGCGACCGCGTTCAGGCCGAACGTGGCGATCTCCTGGCCCTCGATCAGCCAGGCGTCGGTGCCGTCGTCGCGCCGGATCACCTTCGGCGCCCGGTCCTTGAACTTGGCCGGCAGGTGCTCGCGGAAGAAGTCCCCGAGCGACGGTGGCTCGACGACGTGGTCGTCCACGCTCACCAGGATCATGTCGCCGACGTCCATGAGGCCCCCCTCGGTCTGCGCATCCGGTCTGCACCGCACCGCTTGCGGCGCCGGTCGGGGGCCAGCCTATGCCCGCGCCCCCGTGATGCGTCGGGTGGCGGGCGCGGGCCCGGCGAGGGCCGCCGGTACGCTCCGACGCCGTGTCGGAGACGGTGCTGCTCGTCGACGACGACCCGGTGATCCTGCGGCTCCTCGAGCTCAACTTCGGCCTCGAGGGCTACGACGTGCTGCTGGCGGCCGACGCCGCGACCGCCCTCGACCTGGCCCGGTCGGCGCGGGTCGACGTGGTCGTCAGCGACGTGATGATGCCGGAGATGAGCGGCCTGGAGCTGACGGTCGCGCTGCGCCGCGGCGAGCGCACCAGCGCCATCCCGATCCTGCTGGTGTCGGCCCGGGCCCAGGTGGACGACATCCGGGCCGGGACCGACGCCGGTGCCGACGACTACGTCACCAAGCCGTTCGAGCCCCTCGACCTCGTCGAGCGGGTGGGCGCCCTCCTGGCCCGTCGATGAGCGCGCTCCCGCGGCACCTGCTGCCGCAGACGGCCGCCGTCGACGGCGGCCGGCTCTCGATCGGCGGCTGCGACGCCATCGAGCTGGCCGAGCGGTTCGGCACGCCCGCATTCGTCTACGACGAGGTCCACCTGCGGGAGCGGTGCCGGGAGGCGGTGGAGGCGTTCGGCGAGGGCGCCACCTACGGGTCGAAGGCGTTCCTCTGCACGGCCATGGCCCGCCTGGCCCACGAAGAGGGCATGCGCATCGACGTCGCCACCGGTGGCGAGCTGCACGTGGTCCTGGCTGCCGGCGTGCCCGCCGACCGCATCGTGCTGCACGGCAACAACAAGTCCGAGGCCGAGCTGGGCATGGCAATGGCGGCCGGCGTGGGCCGGATCGTGGTCGACAGCGAGGAGGAGATCGGCCGCATCGAGCGGCTCGTGCCGTCGGAGGGCTTCGAGCCGCCGAAGGTGCTCGTGCGGGTGACGCCCGGTGTCGAGGCCCACACCCACGAGTACGTGATGACGGGACAGGACGACACCAAGTTCGGCTTCGGGCTGGCCAGCGGGGCCGCCGCCGCCGCCGTCGAGCGGATCGGGCGGTCGCCGGCGCTCGACCTGGTCGGCGTCCACGCCCACATCGGCTCGAACATCTTCCTGCTCTCCGGCTACGAGAAGGCGGTCGAGCGGCTGGCGCCGTTCGTGGTCCCCCTCGACCTGCCGGAGCTGTGCCTCGGCGGCGGCCTGGGGGTGGCCTACGTGGCGGGCGAGGAGTCGGTGCCGATCGCCGAGTGGGCCGGGCTCCTCCGCCGCTCGTGCGCCGAGGCCGGCATCACGTCGCAGCTCGTCGTCGAGCCCGGCCGGGCCATCGTGGCCGCCGCCGCCGTCACCCTCTACCGGGTCGGCACCATCAAGGTCCTGCCCGGCATCCGCACCTACGTGGCCGTGGACGGTGGGATGAGCGACAACCCGAGGCCGGTGCTCTACGGCAGCGGCTACGAGGCCTTCCTGCCCCGGGCGGTCGACGCCGACCGCGAGCTGGTGGCCACCGTGGTGGGCAAGCACTGCGAGTCGGGCGACCTGATCGTCCGAGACGCCACCCTGCCCGCCGACGTGGCCGTGGGCGACGTGCTGGCCACGCCGGTCACCGGCGCCTACGGGCACTCGATGGCGTCGAACTACAACAAGGTGCTGCGGCCCCCGGTGGTGTTCGTGCGGGACGGCGAGGCCCGGGTGGTGGTGCGGCGCGAGACGCTCGACGACCTGCTCTGGCTGGACGTCGACTGATGGCGGGGCGGCGTTGACGGCCGGAGGGTCGGGCGACGGCCCGGGCGACGGCCCGGGCGACGGGCCCGAGCGGGCCGGGCACTGGTGGTTCGTGGCCAGCACCGGGCTGGCCTGCGGGGCGATCGTCGGCTGGCTGCTCTGGATGCTCACCGCCGCCGTGGCCGCCGCCGTCGTGGTGGGCGGGGCGGTGGCGTCGATCCTCGTGGTGCTCGCCGTCGCCGGCGCCCGCCAGAACGAGACGTTCCACGCCGACGCCGCGAAGGAGGCCGACGCCCGGGCCCGCCGCCGTCGGGTGCTCGACGCCATGCGGGAGACCCGCCGTCCGAACCCGCCCGGTGCCGGGGGCGGCCGGCGGTAGCCTCGCCGCCCGTGGAGCAGCCGGTGCGGGTCGGGCTGTTGGGCTGCGGCAACGTCGGCACCGCCCTGGTGCGGCTGGTGGCCGAGCGGGCCGACGCCGTCGCCGCCCGGACCGGCGTGCGGCTCGAGATCGCCCGGGTCGCGGTCCGTGACCTCACCAAGGCGAGGGGGGTCGAGCTGGCCGCCGGCGTCCTCACCGACGACGCCGCATCCGTGGTGCGCGACCCCGAGGTCGACGTCGTGATCGAGCTCATCGGGGGGGTCGAGACGGCCCGCTCCCTGCTGCTCGACGCCCTGCGGGCCGGCAAGCCGGTGGTCACCGCCAACAAGGAGCTGCTGGCCCACGCCGGGGCGGAGCTGTTCGAGATGGCGGCCCGGTCCGGGGTCGACCTCCTGTTCGAGGCGGCGGTGGGCGGCGGCATCCCGATCATCCGCCCGCTCCGCGAGTCGCTCGTGGGCGAGCGGGTCAGGCGCATCACGGGCATCGTCAACGGCACGACCAACTACATCCTCACCAGGATGAGCGAGGACGGGGCCGGCTACGCCGACGCCCTCGCCGACGCCCAGCGCCTCGGCTTCGCCGAGCCCGACCCGACCGCCGACGTCGAGGGGCTCGACGCCGGGGCCAAGCTGGCCATCGTCGCCAGCATCGCCTTCGGGGCCTCGGTGGCGGCCGGCGACGTGCACCGGGAGGGCATCGCCTCGGTGACGGCGGAGGACATCGACGTGGCCCACCGGCTCGGCTACGAGGTGAAGCTCCTGGCCGTGGCCGAGCAGGACGACGACGGCCGGATCGCCGTGCGCGTCCACCCGGCGATGGTGCCCGTCACCCATCCCCTGGCCACGGTCAGGGACGCCTTCAACGCGGTGTTCGTCGAGGGCGACGCCGTCGGCCCGCTCATGTTCTACGGCCGGGGGGCCGGCGGCGGGCCCACGGCCAGCGCCCTGCTCGGCGACCTCGTCGACGCCGCCACCAACCTCGGGCGGGGCGCCGCCTCCGGGCCGCGGCCGCTGCCCCCGGCCCGGATCCGCCCCATCGACGAGCTCCGCTCCGAGTACTACCTCGATCTCGAGGTGGTCGACCGGCCGGGTGTGCTCCATGCCGTCTCCGGCGTGTTCGCCGAGCACGGCGTCTCGATCCGGTCGATGGAGCAGCAGGGCCTGGGCGACGAGGCCCGGCTGGTGTTCATCACCCACGAGGCGGTCGAGGCCTCGGTCCAGGCCACGCTCGCCGACCTGCGCGAGCTCGAGGTGGTCGACCGGGTCGCCAGCGTCCTGCGGGTGCTGTCCTGAGCGACGCCGCCAGAGCCGCTGGCGCCGGGGCGGCGTCCCATCCGGCCGACACCCCGTCCGCCGGCAGCATGGTGGGCGTCCCCACGCCCGCCGCTGCCGCCTCGTCCATGAGGAGTCACCCGTGAAGTACGTCTCCACCCGCGGCACCGCCACCGCGCTGGCCTTCGACGACGTGATCCTCACCGGCCTGGCCCGCGACGGGGGCCTCTACCTGCCCGAGGGCTACCCGACCATCTCGCCCGGCCGCCTGCGGGCCTTCGCCGACCTCCCCTACGTCGACGTGGCGGTCGAGGTCATGTGGCCCTTCGTCGAGGGAACGATCGACGAGGACACCTTCACCGGGATGGTCGCGGCCGCCTACGCCACCTTCGACACCCCGGCGGTGTGCCCGCTCACCGACCTCGGTGGCGGCGTCCGGCTGCTCGAGCTGTTCCACGGGCCCACGCTGGCGTTCAAGGACGTGGCCCTCCAGCTGGTGGGGCACCTGTTCGAGCACGTGCTCGGCCAGCGGGGCGAGCACATCACGATCGTCGGGGCCACCTCGGGCGACACCGGGTCGGCGGCCATCGAGGCCTGCCGCGACCGGGAGGGCATCGAGATCCACATCCTCCACCCCGCCGGCCGGGTGTCCGAGGTGCAGCGCCGGCTCATGACCACGGTGACCTCGCCGAACGTCCACAACCTCGCCGTCGAGGGCACGTTCGACGACTGCCAGGACCTCGTGAAGGCGATGTTCAACGACCTCGAGTTCCGCGACCGCCACCACCTGTCGGCGGTGAACTCCATCAACGTCGCCCGGATCCTGGCCCAGACCGTCTACTACGTGAAGGCGGCGGCCGAGGTGGGTGGCGTGGTGTCCTTCGCCGTGCCGACCGGCAACTTCGGCAACGTCTTCGCCGGCTGGGTGGCCCGCCGCATGGGCGTGCCCATCCGCCAGCTCGTGATCGGCTCGAACCGCAACGACATCCTCCCCCGGTTCTTCGAGACCGGGACGATGGCCACCGAGGAGGTCGTGCCGACGACCAGCCCGGCCATGGACATCCAGGTGTCGTCGAACTTCGAGCGGCTCCTGTTCGAGCTGGCCGGCCGGGACGGTGCGCTGGTCACCGAGCTCATGGGCCGCTTCAAGGAGGAGGGCCGGGTCGAGATCGGCACCGACCTGCTCGGCGCGGCCCGCGAGGTGATGGGCGCGGTCCGCGTCGACGACGCCGCCGCCGCCCGGGTGATGGCGGCCACCTTCGAGCGGACCGGCGTGCTCGTCGATCCGCACACCGCGGTCGGTCTCGGCGCGGCGTCGCTCCTGCACGCCGACCCCACCGTCCCGATCGTGTGCCTGGCCACCGCCCACCCGGCCAAGTTCCCGGAGGCGGTCGAGGCGGCGGTCGGCGTGCGCCCGCCGCTGCCGGATCGCCTCGCCGACCTGTTCGAGCGGCCGGAGCGCTTCGACACGCTCCCGGCCGACCTCGAAGCGGTCGAGGCGCACGTCGCCGCGATGGGCCGCAAGTAGCCTCGCGCCGGTGAAGTACGTGGTCTGCGTGCCGGACGGCTGCGCCGACGAGCCCCTCGCCGAGCTCGGCGGCCGCACCCCCCTCGAGGCCGCCCACCTCCCGCACCTCGCCGCCCTGGCGGCCCGGGGCGAGGTCGGCCGGGCCGCGGTGATCCCACCCGGCCTGCCGCCCGGGAGCGACGTCGGCAACATGGCCATCCTCGGCTACGACCCGGCCCGCTTCCACACCGGCCGGGCGCCGATCGAGGCGGCCGCCCTCGGCCTGCGCCTCCGGCCCGACCAGGTCGCCTACCGCTGCAACCTGGTCACCGTCGGCGCCGACGGCACGATGGTCGACTTCGCCGGCGGCCACCCGTCCACCGAGGACGCCACCAAGGTCCTCGAGGCGCTCCAGGACGAGCTGGGCTCGGACGACGTGCAGTTCCACCCTGGCGTCCAGTACCGCCACATCGTGGTCGTCCCGGGTGACTGGGCCGACGCCGAGTGCACGCCCCCGCACGACCTCACCGACAAGCCGGCCGTCTGGCCGACCGGTCCCGCCGCCGGGCGGCTGCAGTCGCTCATGGACGCCAGCCGGGCGGTCGTGGGCCGCTTCGGCCTGGGCGCCAACCAGATCTGGCTGTGGGGCCAGGGCGCCCAGCCCCGCCTCACGCCCTTCCGCGAGATGTACGGCCTCGAGGCCGCCCTGTGCACCGCGGTCGACCTGGTTCGGGGCCTGGGCGTGCTGAGCGAGATGCGGGTGGTCGAGGTGCCGGGAGCCACCGGCTGGTACGACACCGACTACGCCGGCAAGCGCGATGCCGCCCTGCGCACCCTGCGGGAGGGCGCCGACCTGTTCGTGATCCACGTCGAGGCCACCGACGAGGCCGGCCACGCCGGCGACGTGGCGGAGAAGCTGCGGGCCCTCGAACGCTGGGACGCCGAGATCCTCGGTCCGCTGGTCGAGGGCCTCGACGAGCTGGGCGAGTGGCGGCTGCTGCTCCTGCCCGACCACGCCACGCCGCTGCGGCTGAAGACCCACACCGCCGACCCGGTGCCCTACCTCCTGGTCGACAGCGCCGTCGCCGGACCCGGCGGCGCCTACACCGAGTCCGGCGTGGCCGGCGCGCCGGTCGTGCCCGGCCACGAGCTCATGGGTCGGCTCGTCGCCCGCTGACGGGAGGGCCGACGCCCGGGTGGCGGCGAGCGGCCCCTAGCGTCGGAGGCCGTGACGGAGGCGGAGCGGGAGGCCCCCGCCGAGGACGACTGGCGCTGCTACCGGCACCCCGACCGGGCGGCCGGCGTGCGGTGCCGTCGCTGCGAGCGGCCGATCTGTCCCGACTGCATGGTCACCGCGCCGGTCGGGTTCCAGTGCCCGTCCTGCGTGAAGGGCGCCCCGGCGGTCCGCACCATGCGCAGCCTCCAGGCGGCGTCGAGGCCGATCGTCTCGTCGGTGCTGGTGGCCGTCAACCTGGCATTGTTCGTCCCGACGCTCGGCGACAACCGGCTCATCGGCGACCTCGGCCTGTTCGGCCCGGCGGTGGCGGCCGGCGAGTGGTGGCGGCTCGTCACGTCCGGCTTCATGCACGTGAACCTGGTCCATGTCGGGTTCAACTGCCTCCTGCTCTGGCAGCTCGGCGGTCTGCTCGAGCCGGCGCTCGGCCGGGTGCGGTTCGCGCTCCTGTACACCGTCGCCCTCCTCGCCGGCGCGGTCGGCGTGCTGCTCCTCGACCCCCTGGCTCTCACGGCCGGCGCGTCGGGGGCCGTCTTCGGGCTGATGGGTGCGGCCGTCATCGGGCTCCGCCAGCGGGGGATCAACCCCATGCAGTCCGGTCTCGGCGGCCTCTTGATCGTCAACCTCGTGCTGACGTTCGCGGTGCCCGGCATCTCGATCGGCGGCCATCTGG
>JBFWQW010000088.1:0-12292 GCA_050249235.1 Acidimicrobiia bacterium
GTCCGCCAGGCCTCCTCCACGAGCGGCAGGGCCCCGGGGCCGACCTCGTCGCCCACCAGGTCCTGGCGGTAGACGGTCTGGTTGGTCGTCGGTCGCACCTGGCCCACCACCACGAACCCGCCGCCCCGGCGCGGGGCCAGCAGGAGCAGGTCGGCGAAGCAGAGGTCGGCGAGCGGGCCCCAGGCCCCGACCAGCCGCTGGAGGTGGGCCGCGGCCGGCCCACCCAGATCGGTGCGGGCCCGGGCCAGCTCCGAGACGGTGGCCATCAGGCCCCCGCCGACCGGGACGAGCGGCGGACGACGAGGGAGCGACCGGTCACCTCGCCATCCTCCCACCCGGTCGAGCCGTCCTTCTGCTGCTCGCGACCTCGCTTGTACGCACTAAAGGCCGTGCAGGCCGACGCCGACAATCCCCCTAGCAACACTTCCCTCCTTGGAGCCGCAATGTCGACACGACGTCGCCGGATCTCGACAACCCGCCTGACCACGTTCCTCCTCGTCGGCGGCACCGCCGCGGTCGCGCTCCACGCCCTCGGCGTCCCGGGACCGTTCGGCGACTCGATCTTCACGACCATCGGCACGGCCGCGCTCGTGTCGTCGGTGACGGGCCTGATCGCCAACAGGCCGGATCACCGCCCGGCCTGGACGATGATGTGCCTGGCCATGGTGCTCTTCCTGGTCGGTGGCGGCGTCCGCGAGGCCCTCGGCACCGTCGGCAACATCACGGACACCCGCTCGCTGGTCCCGGACGTGATCTCCATGTCCGGCTACCTCGCCCTCTACCTCTCGCTGCTCGGCATCGGCCGGGCCCGGCGCAAGGGCCAGGCCGGCGACTTCGAGACGGTGCTCGACGGGCTCCTCGCCGCGCTGGCCTGCCTGGTCGGGGCCTGGACGTTCCTCATCGCCCCGGCCCTGAAGCACGAAGGCTCCCCCCGCTCCGTGCAGGCCGTCCTGGCCCTCTACCCGGTGATGTCGATCCTCCTGGTCGGCATGGTGTCCCGCATCGCCTTCAGCCCCGGCGCCCGGCGGGCCCCCGCCTACTGGTACCTGATGACCGGCGCCATGTGCCTCCTGCTGGGCGACGTCATCTACATGTTCGAGGAGTCGGGCGCCTCGTCGCTCCCCTCCCGGTTCGTGGACGTGCCCTACGCCCTCGCCTTCATCGCCTTCGGCGCCACGCTCCTCCACCCCTCGATGCGCGACCTCTCGGCCCCGGTGACGGCGGCCGAGACGGCGCCTCGCACCGGGCGGCTCACCGCGGTCGCCGCCGGCGTGTCGATCCCCGTGCTGGCCACCTTCGGCCAGTCGAAGGGCGAGGCCGTCGACCGCCTGGTCACGAGCACCATCGTCGTGGTGCTGGCCATGACCGTCAGCTTCCGCGTCTTCCGGGCCCTGCGTGAGCACGCCCACTCGGAGGCCCGCCTTGCCTACCAGGCCACCCACGACCCGCTCACCGACCTCCCGAACCGGACGCTGCTGCGGGAGCAGGTGGAGCGCAAGCTGCGCTACGCCGCCGTGGGGGGGCACGGCCACACCGTGGCCCTGGTCTTCCTCGACCTCGACCGGTTCAAGCTCGTGAACGACACCTACGGCCACTCGCTCGGCGACGACCTCCTCGTCGCGGTGGCCGGGCGCCTGCGCTCGTCGGTCCGCCCGTCCGACCTGGTGGCCCGGATCGGCGGCGACGAGTTCGTCGCCGTGCTCGACCAGGTCACCACCGAGGAGGCGCTCGACGTCGCCGAGCGGATCCGGGCCTCGTTCGAGACGTCGTTCCAGGTGCGCGAGCTCGAGATCCACTCGTCCGCCAGCCTCGGGGTCGCCTTCGCCGACGCCCACCGGGGACCGACCGACGCCGAGTCCATGATCGCCAACGCCGACACGGCCATGTACTGGGCCAAGGACTCCGGCCGCGACGCCATCGCCGTCTTCGACGCCGACATGCACGAGCGGGTCGCCCGCCGCCTGGCGCTCGAGGCCGACCTCCACCACGCCATCGAGGCCGGTCAGCTCCGCCTCGAGTACCAGCCGGTGGTGGAGCTCCCCGGCCGGCGCCCGACCGGCGTCGAGGCCCTCCTGCGCTGGGACCACCCGACCCTCGGGCCGATCCCGCCGGTGACGTTCATCCCCGTCGCCGAGGACACCGGCACGATCGTGCCCATCGGCGCCTGGGTGATCGCCGAGGCCTGCCGCCAGCTCCGCATCTGGCGGGAGCGCGGGCTCGTGGAGTACGTCGCCGTCAACCTGTCGGCCCGCCAGTTCCGCGATCCCAGCCTGGTGTCGACCGTGCAGGACGCCCTCACGGACAACGGCCTGCCCCCCTCGGCGCTCGTCCTGGAGCTCACCGAGTCGCTGCTCATCGAGGACCCGACCGCCGCGGCCGAGCTGCTGGCCTCGTTCCGGGACATGGGCATCCGGGTGTCGGTCGACGACTTCGGCACCGGCTACTCGTCGCTCTCGTACCTCAAGCAGTTCCCGGTCGACTACGTGAAGATCGACCGCTCCTTCGTGGAGAACCTCCACCTCGGCGACTCGTCCGACGAGAGCCTGGTGGCCGCCATCGTCGCCATGGCCAAGGCCCTCGGCGTGCGCACGGTGGCCGAGGGCGTCGAGAACGAGGACCAGGAGCGACGGCTGGTCCAGCTCGGCTGCGACTTCGGGCAGGGCTACTACTTCAGCCGACCCATCGACGCAGCCCTGATCCCGGACCGGCTGGCGTCTCTGCAGGTCCAGCCCGACCTCGAGGTCATCCGCCTCTAGCAAGGTGCAGCCGGGCCGGGGCCCGCTCCCTACAGGGCGGCCACCGGGAGGCCGTCGAGCCGGGTGCCGATGAGGGCCGGCAGGCGGATGGCGGCCTCGAGCCCCGACCCCCGGAACAGGAGATCGTGCAGGTCGACCCGCTCGGCCAGCAGCCGGCGGCGCCACGGGAGGATGTCGCACCACACGGGCGTGCTCAGCGGCGAGCCGAGGTAGCGCCGGGGCTCGATGCCGGCGTAGTGGAGGAACGGCTTCTTGAACTGCCACTGGATGGTGCGCAGGACGACGACGTCGAGGACGGTGACGCAGTGGCTCACCCCTTCGAGTCGGGCCAGGGTGAAGATCCCCTGGTAGAGGCCCTGGGTCACGAGGCCGCTGGCGGCCCGGCCGCGGTACTCGGGCACGACCGCCAGCGTGGCGATGTCCCACGTCCGGTCGAGGGCCAGGCCTTGAGCGCCCCGCTCGAGCACCACGTCAGGGCGCTCGCCCCAGGTGCCCTCGATGTCGTTGAGGCTCTTGAAGCCGGCCGGCGACGGCAGGATCAGGCGCACCACCCCCACCGGCATCCGGCGGCGGTGGTCGACCAGGCAGAGAAACCGGCTGGACCCGTCGTAGGGGGCGTACTCGTCCCGTAGCAGGGCGGGGGTGTCTCCGAACGACTCGAAGAACACCGAGCGCTCGACGGCCCGGCCCAGTTCGGCGCCAGGATGGTCACCTTCGAACACGTAGAGGCCGAAGGGCTGGCCGGGCTCGGCGCCGGACTCCTCGGCGACGACGCGGTCGACGAGTGCGGCCAGCTCCGACCGGACGAGGTCGAGATCGGCCACCGCTGCCGGCTCAGAAGGGCCGGGCGACGATCTGGTCGGCGTCGAAGAACTTCTCGGTGAACCGGATGGCCGCCGCGTCCTCGAACGCCTTGCACGTGTAGATGTCGACGCTGAAGAAGATCAGCGGCTGCTCCCACGCGTAGAAGTGGGCGCCGGAGGTCTCCCAGTGGATCCACCCGGCCCAGCCGTAGCGGTCGGAGCGGTGGGTCACGGGCTCGATGAGCCTCGTCATCCCGGTCACGCACGACAGCTCGCTGAGGTAGCGCTTGATGGAGGGTTCGTCGATCGGGCGTGGGCAGGTGCCCTCGATCACGAGGCGCTGGCGCAGGATCGCCGGCGCGAGATCGGTGAGCAGCGGGGCATGTTCGATGCGCACCGAGGCGGCGTTCACGGTCGGGAACGTACGGGTGGGAACGAGCCCGCCGAAAGGCAGCGGGAGCCGTTTGACTCGAACGGGCCATCATTTCGCTACCTTTCGACAGCGAATATCCCGATTTGATCTGGGAGGATCCCGAAGTTCGCGGGGAGGAAGTGAGGCGGGTTACCAGGGGGACTCGTGTTGCTGGTGTGATCCGTGATCCCGGATCGCGATCGGGAGGCGGCCTCGGTGCTGGTCGGCGGGATCGAAGGCGGTAGCCTGCCGGCCCGATGTCCAAGAAGACGACCAAGCGCAAGATGAAGGCCCGCACCTCGAAGGCCAACCACGGCACCAAGCCGAACGCCGGCCGCTAGGCCGCCGCTCCGCTGACGGCGGGCCCGGCTCCGTCCGCCGTCCCCGTCGCGGTCCTGCCGATACCCTCCGCGGCACCATGCTCGACCACGTCTTCACCGACGCCATCGGTGCGCTGCGCGACGCGATGGAGAACGCGTTCCTCGAGCGCCAGGCCTTCGAGGAGCGCTTCCAGGTGGACGTGCTCCTCGGCGACGTGACCTGGGAGACGAGCTACGGGCTGCCCGGTGAGGGCCAGCCCCCCCGGGTCCGGGCCGACCTCACCCTCGACTGGCCGACGTGGGCGCAGACGTCGTACCGGAACTGGTACATCGGGGAGCCCTTCCACGAGCCTCCCGAGATCCTCGTCGAGGTGACCCTACGCCTCCAGCGGCTGGCCCAGCGCCCCGACCCCGGTCCGGTGCTGGCCGTGCTGCCCGAGGCCAGCCCGGTGATCGGCAACGAGCAGCTCGAGCGGTCGACGCCGACGGTCGAGCAGCTCTACGGCCCCGACCTCGAGAGCGGCGAGTTCGCCATCGAGGTGTCCTACGAGGGCGTCATCCCCCTCGACGAGCAGGTGCTCGCCGACGGCTCGATGCTCGACGAGCAGTTCAAGAGCATCGGGGGGTGGGTGGCTTCGACGCTGGTCCGCCTCGGCGACCTCCAGTTCGAGTTCCTCCCCCCCGAGACCGACGACGAGGACGCCTAGCGCCCGTTCATCGTCGACTGAGCGGGAACAACCCCTGCTCGGTCGACGAGGTCGGGATCAGGGCAGGAGGGGGGCGGCCAGCGCGGCGAGCGAGGTCTCGGGCCGGGCCCCGACGTGGCTGATGACCTCGGCGGCGGCGAGCGAGCCCAGCCGGCCGCAGGTCTCGAGCGGGAGGTCCCGGGTGAGGCCGTAGAGGAAGCCGGCGGCGTAGAGGTCGCCGGCGCCGGTGGTGTCGACGACGTGGGCGACGGGATCGGCGGCCACGTCGAGGCGCCGGCCGCCGACCGAGATCGACGAGCCCTGCGGACCCCGGGTCACGGCCACCAGGCCGCAGGCCCGCCCGGCGTGCTCGAGGGCCTCGATCACGTCGTCGGTCTCGTAGAGCAGGGTCAGCTCGGCCTCGTTGGCGAAGAGGACGTCGACCGTGTCGGCGACGAGGTGCCGGAACGACTCGAGGTAGCGCTCGACGCAGAACGAGTCGGAGAGGGTGAGCGCCACCTTGCGGTCGGCCCGGTGGGCGGCGGCGGCGGCCTTGAAGAAGGCCTCGCCGGCGGCGGCCTGGTCGAAGAGGTAGCCCTCCAGGTAGGTGACCCGGGCCCGGGCCACGAGGTCCTCGTCGATGTCGTCGGCGTCGAGCTCGCCGGCGGCACCGAGCAGCGTGCTCAGGGTCCGCTCGGCGTCCGGTGTCACCACGACCAGGCAGCGGCCGGTGGGGCTGCCCGTCGCCGCCGCTGGGATCGGGAACTCGACCCCCGTCGCCCGGAGGTCGTGGACGAAGACCTCGCCGAGCTGGTCGTCGCGGACCCGGCCGATGAACCCGCCCCGCCCCCCGAACGACGCCAGGCCGGCCAGCGTGTTCGCCGCCGAACCGCCGGACGACTCGACACCGGGCCCCATGGCGGCGTAGAGGGCGACGGCCCGCTCGCTGTCGACGAGCTCCATCGACCCCTTGACCAGCGCGTGCTCGCCGAGGAAGTCCTCCGACTGGAAGGCGATGACGTCGACCAGCGCGTTGCCGATGCCGACGACGTCGAGCGGTGCGCCGGCGGGCTGGGGGGAGGTGGGCCGTTCCGAGGGAGCCACAGCCGGGAGACGCTAGTGGGGCCCCCGATAGCGTCTCGACCGTGCATGACGCCAGCGCCACGATCGACGAGTCCCGCTACCGGCTCCCCCGCACCGTCGTCCCCCGCCGCTATGACCTGCGCATCGAGCCCGACCTCGGCGAGGCCCGCTTCACCGGCGTGGTCGACGTCGAGGTGGACGTGGCCGAGCCCGTCGCGGCGGTCGTCCTCAACGCCGCCGACCTCGAGATCGGGGCCTGCTGGGTGGCGACGCCCGACGGCGGGCGGCTCGAGGCCGAGCCCTCCCTCGACACCGGGACCGAGCGTCTGGTGCTGCAGCTGGCCGAGCCGCTGCCGGCCGGTCCCGCGACCGTCCACGTGGCCTTCGCCGGGTCCATCAACGACAAGCTGAAGGGCTTCTACCGCAGCGTCTTCACCGCCCCGGGACCCGACGGCGGCGAGCCCGTCGAGCAGGTGATCGGCACCACCCAGATGGAGCCGACCGACGCCCGTCTGGCCTTCCCGTGCTGGGACGAGCCCGACCTGAAGGCGTCGTTCACCATCACCCTCGTGGTCGACCCCGACCTCCTCGCCGTCTCGAACGCCGGCGAGACCGGGCGCCGCACCCTCGACGACGGCCGGGTCGAGGTCCGCTTCGCGGAGACGATCGCCATGAGCACCTATCTCGTGGCGTGGGTGGTCGGGCCGCTCGTGGCCACGGCGCCCGTCGACGTCGACGGCATCCCCCTCCGGGTCGTGCACGTGCCGGGCAAGGAGCACCTCACGCCCTTCGCCCTCGACGTGGCCGCCTTCACCATCCGCCTGTTCGCCGACTACTACGACATCCCGTATCCGTCAGACAAGTGCGACCTCGTCGCCCTCCCGGACTTCGCCGCCGGCGCCATGGAGAACCTGGGCGCCATCACGTTCCGGGAGGCCGTGCTGCTCGTCGACCCGGCCGAGGCGACCCGCGCGGAGCTGCAGCGGGTGGCCGACGTCGTGTGCCACGAGCTGGCCCACATGTGGTTCGGCGACCTGGTGACGATGAGGTGGTGGAACGGCCTCTGGCTCAACGAGGCCTTCGCCACCTTCATGGAGATGGCCGCCGTCGACGCCTACCGGCCCGACTGGCAGCGCTGGGTGGCGTTCACCAACGAGCGGGCCGGCGCCTTCGCCCTCGACTCGCTGGCCAGCACCCGGCCGATCGAGTTCCCCGTGCACTCCCCCGAGGAGGCCGAGGGCATGTTCGACACGCTCACCTACGAGAAGGGTGCGTCCGTCCTCCGCATGCTCGAGCGCTACCTCGGCGGGGAGGGCTTCCGCGCCGGCATCCGCCGCTACCTCCGCGAGCACGAGCTCGGCAACGCCGAGACCACCGACCTCTGGGACGCCATCGAGGCGGCCACCGGTGAGCCGGTCCGCCGGATCATGGACACCTGGATCTTCCAGGGCGGCCACCCGCTGGTGTCGGTCGACCTGGCCCCGCCGGACGGCACCGGCGACCGGATCACGCTCACCCAGCGGCGCTTCCGCTACCTCCCCGACGACGGCGGGGCCACCTGGGCCATCCCCCTGCTCGTCGCCCCGGTCGGGGGCGAGCCCACGAAGGTGCTGCTCGACGAGGCCACCGTCACCGTCGCCCTGCCCGGCGCGGCCGAGCACGGCGTCGTCGTCAACGCCGGCGGTCACGGCTTCTACCGGGTCCGGTACTCGCCCGAGCTGCTCGGCCGGCTGCGGTCCCGGCTCGACGACCTGGCGCCGGTGGAGCGGGCCCTCCTGCTCGACGATGCCTGGGCCGCCGTCCTCGCCGGCGAGACGCCGGCCCCGGCGTTCCTGGAGCTGGCGACCTCCTTCGCCGGCGAGGAGGACCCGGCCGTCTGGACGACGCTCAGCGCCGGCCTGGCCGGCGTCGACCGGATCCTCGACGGCGATGGGCGCTCGGCGTACCGACGGCTCGTCCGCGACATCGCCGGGCCCGTGGTGGCCCGCCTCGGCTGGGAGCCGGCCTTCGGCGAGGCCGACCTGCGAGGCCAGACCAGGCAGCTCGCCATCACCGCCCTCGGCGTGCTCGGCGCCGACCCGGATGCCGTCGACCGGGCCCGGCGCCTGCTCGACCGGGAGCTCGGCGGCGACGCGGTCGCCCCCAACGTCGCCGCCGCGGCCGTGGCCGTGGTCGCGGCGTCCGGCACCGAAGCCGACTGGGAGCGCTACCTCGACCGCTACCGGACGTCGACCTCGCCCCAGGAGCAGCTCCGCTACCAGTACGCCCTCGGGCAGTTCCCGGATCCGGCCCTGGCGGCCCGCACCCTCGACCTCTGCCTCTCCGAGTTCCGCAGCCAGAACGCGCCGTTCGTGCTCCTCCAGCTGCTCGCCAACCGCGAGGTCAACGGACAGGCCTGGGACTGGCTGAAGGCGCACTGGGACGCGCTGTGCGAACGGCTCCCGGACAACGCCATCCCCCGCCTGCTCGGCGGGGTCACCGCCCTGAACACGAGGGCCCTGCTGACCGACGTCGAGGCCTTCCTCGGCGCCCACCCGGTGCCGCAGGGCGCCAAGGCGATCGAGCAGCACCTCGAGCGCCTCCGGGTGAACGTCGCCCTGCGGGAGCGCGAGGCCGCCACCGTCACGGCGTGGCTGAGCCGGCGGTAGCCGCCTTCGCCGTAGACGCCGGTGGGTGCCAGCTCGTGTGGCGATCGCTGCCGGCCGGCCGCCACCGCCTCGGCGTCGGGCCGCGGTCCGTCGAGGTCGCGGGCGACGGCGGGCCGGGCGCCGTCTGGGTCGACGGCCTGCCGCCCGACTCGGTGCTCCCGCTCACCGTCGGCGGCCGACCGGCCGGCGAGGTGCGGACCAGGCCGGCGCTCGGGGGCGGGGTCGTCGCCCGGGTCGCCACCGTGTCCGACCTCCACCTCGGCCAGGCCGCCATCGGGCGGCTGCCACGGCTGACGGGCCTGCCCCACCACCGCTGCCTCGCGGCCGCGCTCGGCGAGATCGTGGCGTGGGGCGCCGACCTCCTGGTCGTCAAGGGCGACGTCACCGAGGCCGGTCGTGCCCGGGAGTGGGAGGACGCCGTGGGCCTGCTCGCCGCCACCGGGCTCCCCGTCGTGGTCACGCTGGGCAACCACGACGTCCGCGAGGCCGATCGCTGCGACCCCCGACCGATCGTGGCCGCTGCCGGCCTCACGCTCACGCCGGCCGGCGGCGTCGAGGTGCGCGACCTGCCCGGGCTGCGGGTCGTCGTCGGCGACACCACCTCGCCCGACCGCAACATCGGGACCTTCGGCCACATCGGCGACGACGTGGTCGCCGCGGTGGAGGATGCCACCGGCGCCGTGCTGGTGGCCGTGCACCACCACCTGCAACCGCTGCCGCTACCGCACCACTGGCCGCCCGGGATCCCGAGCCCCCAGGCCCGCCGGCTGGCGGCACGGCTGGCGGCGGCCGGGCGGCCCGTCATCCTGAGCTCCGGCCACACCCACCGGCACCGTGCCCGCCGGTACGGGACGGTGCGGGCGACGGAGGTGGGCTCGGTGAAGGACTACCCCGGCGTCTGGGCCGGCTACGAGGCCCACCCCGGCGGCCTCCGGCAGGTCGTGCGCCGGGTCGGGGCGCCCGACGTGCTCCGATGGACGGATCGCACCGCCGCCACCGCCCTCGGTCTCTGGGGCCGGTGGTCGCCGGGGCGACTCGAGAACCGCTGCCTGGAGGTCGGGACGTGAAGCTGGTCAACACCACCCTCGACGGGGGGCGCATCGGCCGGGTGGAGGTCGACGAGATCGTGCTGCTCGACGTGCCCTGGCCCGACCTCGGCGCCCTCCTCGAGGCCGGGGTCCCCCTCGACGAGCTGGCCGGGGCGCCGGCGGCCGGCCGGCAGCCCCTCGCCGGCACCCCCCTGCGACCCACCGTGCCCCGGCCGGGCAAGGTGTGGGCGGTCGGCCTCAACTACCGCACCCACATCGCCGAGATGGGCCGGGTGGTGCCGCCCGACCCGGTGGTGTTCGTCAAGGTCGGGTCGTCGGTGACCGGGCCCGACCAGCCGATCCGGCGTCCCGCGATCGCGCCGGACAAGGTCGACTTCGAAGGTGAGGTCGCCATCGTGATCGGGCGCGTCGCCCGCGCCGTCGACGAGGCCGACGGGTGGCGCCACGTGGCCGGCATCACCGCCTGCGACGACGTCACCGCCCGCGACGTGCAGGAGGCCAGCGGCAACTTCGGGCTGGCCAAGTCATTCGACACGTTCTGCCCGCTCGGCGGCGGGCTCACCACGCTCGACGAGTACGCCGACCCCGACGACATCGGTCTCGAGACGATCGTCGACGGCGAGCTGCGCCAGCGGAGCCGCACGTCCGACCTGCTGTTCCCGGTGCCGTTCCTCGTGAGCTGGCTGTCCCGCCACACCACGCTCTTCCCCGGCGACGTCATCTCGACCGGCACCCCCGCCGGTGTGGGCCACCCCCAGGGCCGCTACCTGCAGCCGGGCTCCACCGTCGAGGTGCGGGTCGAGGGCGTCGTCCCCCTCGTCAACCGGGTGGCGGACGCGTGAGCCGGCCGCGCCCAGCGAACCCGGCACCTCCCTGCCGGCCCGGCGGCGCCCCGCTAGCCCGGCGGCGCCTCGCTAGCCCTAGCCCGGCAGGGCCGTGGCGATCCGGTCCGGCGTGAGGGCTTCCATGGCCTCGACCACGGGTGCCAGGCCGGGGCGGGCGGTGACGACCCGCACGATCGCCTCGTCGAGCCCGTCGGCCAGGCGGGCGAACCCGTCCGGCGCACCGGCGGCCGGGCCCCAGTAGCCGACGGCGGCGAGCAGGTCGTCGGGCGCGGCGTCGACCAGCTCGGCCGTCCTCGCCCCGCCCGCCCGCCTGGCCTCGAGCTCGGCGAGGACCTCGTCGAAGCCCATCCGCCCGAAGTGGCCGCGGTAGCCCAGGGTGTCCGGGACGCCGGGTCGGCCCATGGCGTAGCCCAGCACCTGGGCGCCGAGGGCCCGTCGGGCGGCGGCGACGTCGTCGTCGACGCACACCCGGATGTACATGACCAGGGGCACCCCGGCGGGGTCACGACCGGCCCGGGTGGCCCCCTCGGCCACGAGCGACCGGGCCCTCGCCACCTCGGCCGGAGCGGCCCAGTTGAGCAGCGCCCCGTCGGCGGCCTCGCCGGCCAGGCGGAGCATCTGCGGTCCGAGCGCGGCGAGCATGACGGGCACGGGCTGGCCCACGGGCCCGAGTCGGGCCCGCTCGAGCCGGACCGCGTGCCCGGCCATCGTCACCTCCTCGCCGGCCAGGAGGCCGCGCAGGGCGACGAGGTGCTCGCGCATGATGGCGATCGGCTTGTCGGGAAGGCCCCTCGCCGCCCATGCCGCGGCGCCGTAGCCACCGGTCCCGATGCCGAGCGAGAAGCGCCCGCCGGAGAGCTGCGCCACCGTGGCGGCCTGGGCCGCGAGGGTGGGCACGGTCCACGTCGGCGCGGGCACGACCGAGATCCCGGTGCGGAGGTCGCCACCCGACGCCGCCGACCAGTGGCCGCACACGTGGAAGGCGTCCGGGATGCCGCCGGCCGGCGTCCAGGCGCTGGCGAAGCCGAGCCCGGCGGCGATGGCCCCTGCCTCCCGGAGCTCGGCGAAGGGCAGCCCGAGCCGCCCGTCCAATCCCACCCCGACGATGCCGTCGTACCCCATGGTCGGTCGCTCCCTCGCCCCGCCCACCCGACCGGGTCGGCGGCCGATGGTAGTTCGCACCGCTCCGGGCGAAGCCGTTAGCGTGACGAACGATGTCGCCGGCGACACCCTCCCGCGCCCTGACCCACGTCGACGACGCCCTCGTCAGCCGCCTCCGGGTGGCGGTGGCGCGGCTGAACCGGCGGCTCCGCCAGGAGGGCCTGGCCGCCGACGAGATGACGCTCTCCCAGCTCTCGGCCCTGGCGACCGTCGACCGCCTGGGCACGGTGACGCTCGGCGAGCTGGCCGGCGAGGAGCGGGTGAAGCCCCCCACCATGACCCGCATCGTCGACCGCCTCGAGGAGAGCGGCTACGTGCGCCGCGCGCCCGACGACGCCGACCGCCGCTGCGTGCGGGTCGAGCTGTCGGACGAGGGCCGCGCGCTGCTGGCCGCCAGCCGCTCCCGCCGCGACGCGTTCCTCTCGGCCCGCGTCGAGGAGCTCGACGGCGCCGACCGGGTCCAGCTCGACCGCCTGGTCGCGCTGCTCGAGCACCTCCTCGACCGCGACCGTCCGTGAGCTCGACCTTC
>JBFWQW010000089.1:0-11691 GCA_050249235.1 Acidimicrobiia bacterium
TCGACGCCCTCGTGGCGGACGGCGGCATCACCGGCGGCATGATCCCCAAGGTGGCGTCGTGCACCGACGCCGTGAAGGCCGGCGTCGGCCAGGCCCACGTGCTCGACGGAAGGGTGCCCCACGTGCTCCTGCTCGAGATCTTCACCAGGAGCGGCATCGGGACGATGGTGACGCCGTGACGGACCGGCTCGAGAGCCCACTCATGGACACCTATCCGCCGCAGCCGGTCACGTTCGTCCGGGGCCGGGGCAGCGAGCTCTGGGACGACGAGGGCCGTCGCTACCTCGACTTCCTCGGCGGCCTGGCCGTCACCGCCCTCGGCCACGCCCACCCGGCGGTGACCGCGGCCGTTGCCGAGCAGGCCGGCACCCTGTCCCACGTGTCGAACCTCTACGGCACGCTCGTCGGGCCGGAGGTCGCCACCACGCTCGACCGCCTGCTCGGGGGCGGGGGCAAGGTGTTCTTCGCGAACTCCGGGGCCGAGGCCAACGAGTGCGCACTGAAGCTGGCCCGGAAGTGGGGCGGTCGGGGTCGCCACGTCGTGGTCAGCGCCTACGGCTCCTTCCACGGCCGGACGCTGGCCACGCTCCACGCCACCGGCCAGCCCCAGAAGCACGAGGCCTTCCAGCCCCTGCCCGAGGGGTTCCGCCACGTGGCCTGGTGCGACCTCGACGCCCTCGAGGCCGCCATCGACCCGTCGGTGGCGGCGGTCCTGCTCGAGCCGGTCCAGGGAGAGGGCGGGGTCCAGCCGGCGACGGAGGAGTACTTCGCCGGCGTCCGGCGGCTCTGCGACGAGCGTGACCTGCTGTTCATGGTCGACGAGGTCCAGACGGGGCTCGGTCGCACCGGGCGGTGGTTCGGGTTCGAGCACTTCGGCGTGCGGCCGGACGTGGTGACCATGGCCAAGGCGCTCGGCAACGGCATGCCCATCGGCGCCTGCTGGGCCAGGGCCGAGGTGGCTGCCGCGTTCGAGCCTGGCGACCACGCCACGACCTACGGCGGCCAGCCCCTGGCCGCGTCGGCGGCCCGGGCCGTGCTGGCGGTCATGGAGGCGGAGGACGCCCCGAAGCGGGCGGCGGCGGCGGGGGAGCGGCTCATGGCCGCCCTCGGCCCCGTCCCGGGCGTGCGCCATGTCCGCGGCCTGGGCCTGCTCATCGCCGTCGAGCTCGACGAGGGCATCGACGCCCGCGTGGTGGCGGCCGACCTGCTGGCGGCCGGGCTCGTGGTGAACCCCGTCACCCCGACGGCGCTGCGGCTCGCCCCGCAGCTGCTGGTGTCCGACGACGAGATCGACGAGGCGGTGGCGATCCTCACCGCCGTCCTGGCCGGGGAGGGCTGACCCGTGCGCCACTTCCTCGAGGTCGACGACCTCGACGCCGGCGAGATCGTCGCCGTGCTCGACCTGGCCGAGCGGGAGGTGCCGCCCCAGGTGCTCGCCGGCCGGGGGGCGGCCCTCGTCTTCGAGAAGCCATCGCTGCGCACCCGGAGCGCCACCGAGATGGCCGTGGTGCAGCTGGGCGGCCATCCGGTGATGATCGGCGCCGCCGAGGTGGGCCTGGGCACCCGCGAGACGGCGGAGGACGTCGTGCGCACCCTCGCCGCCTACCACGCGGTGGTGGCCGCCCGGGTGTTCGGGCACGACCAGCTCGAGCGGATGGCGGCCGTCGACGCCGTCCCGGTCGTCAACCTGCTCTCCGACCGCTCCCACCCGATGCAGGCGCTGGCCGACCTCCTCACCCTGCGGCAGCACTTCGGGACGCTGGCCGGCCTCACGGTCGCCTACGTGGGCGACAGCAACAACGTGAGCACCTCGCTGGCGCTCGCCGTCGGGCTGACGGGTGGCCGGATCCGCCTCGGCTGCCCGCCGGGGTACGGCCCCGACCCGATCGAGCTCGAGCGGGCCGCCGCGCTGGGGGTCCCCATCGAGGTGTTCGACCGCCCCGAGGCGGCCGTGGCCGGCGCCGACGCCGTCTACACCGACGTCTGGACCTCGATGGGCAGGGAGCACGAGGCCGACGACCGGCTGCTCGCCTTCGAGGGGTTCACCGTCGACGGCCTGCTGATGTCGGACGCCGCCCCCCACGCCGTGTTCCTCCACTGCCTGCCGGCCCACCGGGGCGAGGAGGTGTCGGCCGAGGTGCTCGAGTCGCACAAGAGCTTGGTCTGGCTGCAGGCCGCCAACCGCATGCACACCGCCCGCGGCCTGCTCGCGTTCCTGCTCGGACCGGCCTGGTCGGCCCCGGAGCGGCGGTGACCGCGACCGGCCTGGGCAAGACCCAGCGCCAGCACCGCATCGCCCGCCTGCTCGAGACGAACGCCGTCACCAGCCAGGGCCACCTCGTCGAGCTGCTCGACGCCGACGGCGTCAAGGCCACCCAGGCAACGGTGTCCCGCGACCTCGAGGAGCTCGGCGCGGTGAAGGTCCGGGTACCGGGGGGCGAGACCGTCTACGCCATCCCCGAGCTGCCCCACGAGCAGCGGGCACCCGAGGACCACCTGCGGCGGATGTTCTCGGACTGGGTCGTGAGCGTCGCCGTGTCCGGCAATCTGGTCGTGCTCCGCACGCCTCCCGGCTCGGCCCACGTCGTCGCCTCCGCGCTCGACCGGGCCGGCCTGCCGACCGTCATCGGCACCGTCGCCGGCGACGACACCCTGCTCGTGGTCGTGGGGCCCGACGCCGTCGGTCAGGATGTCGCCGACCACCTGGCCGCCATGGCCGGGCTCACCGCCGAGACCGGCGGGCCCGTCCGTCCCTCCCGGAACTCGCCCGCCCTTCCCTCCCGGAATTCGCCCGCCCTTCCCTCCCGGAAATCGAAGGAGTAGCCCCCCATGTCCAGCTGTGCCGTGCTCGCCTACAGCGGTGGCCTCGACACCTCCATCGCCGTGAGGTGGATGCAGGACAACTACGGCTGCGAGGTCGTCGCCGTCGCCGTCGACGTGGGGCAGGAGGGCGCCGACATGGACGTCGTCCGCCAGCGGGCCCTGGCCGCCGGCGCCATCGAGGCCGTGGTGGTCGACGCGCGGGCCGAGCTCGCCGACGAGTACCTCTGGCCGGCCCTCAAGGCCAACGCCTTGTACGAGGGCCGCTACCCCCTCGTGTCGGCACTGTCCAGACCCGTGATCGTGAAGCACCTGGTGGCCGCGGCCCGGCGGGTCGGCGCCGACGCCGTCGCCCACGGCTGCACGGGGAAGGGCAACGACCAGGTCCGCTTCGAGGTGTCGACCCGGGCGCTCGCGCCCGACCTCGAGATCCTGGCGCCGGCCCGGGAGTGGGGCATGACCCGCGACGACGCCATCCACTACGCCTACGACCACGACATCCCGATCACGGCGACGAAGGAGAAGGTGTACTCCATCGACGACAACCTCTGGGGCCGGGCCATCGAGTGCGGCGAGATGGAGGACCCGTGGGCGGTGCCGCCCCCCGGGGTGTGGTCGCTGACCCGGCCGAGCGCCACCGAGCCCCGTGACCTGGTCGTCGGCTTCGAGCAGGGTCGGCCGGTGTCGCTCGACGGCGAGGTCCTGGCCCCCGTCGACCTCATCACCCGGGCCAACGAGATCGTGGGGTCGTACGGCTGGGGTCGCATCGACATGGTCGAGAACCGGCGGGTCGGCATCAAGAGCCGGGAGACCTACGAGTGCCCGGGATCGCTGGCGCTGCTCATGGCCCACGCCGACCTCGAATCGGTCACGCTCGAGCGCGACCTGGCCCGGGAGAAGGCCAGGCTCGAGCCCCGCTACGCCGAGCTGATCTACGACGGGCTCTGGTTCTCGCCGCTGAAGGAGGCGCTCGATGCCTTCGTCGAGTCGAGCCAGGCGTTCGTCACCGGCGAGGTCCGCCTGCGGCTCGAGCCCGGCTCGTGCCGGGTCACCGGCCGGCGCAGCCCTCACAGCCTCTACGACTACGGGCTGGCCACCTACGACGCCGAGGACTCCTTCCGGCACACCGACTCGGCCGGCTTCGTGCGGCTGTGGGGCCTCGGCATCGAGACCTGGTCGCAGCGCCAGGGCCCCGGCTCGCGCCCGTGACGCTGTGGTCCGGTCGGTTCGGGGGCGGCCCGGCTGAGGAGCTCCTCGCGTACACCGTGAGCCTCCCGTTCGACCGCGTCCTCGCCGACGTCGACATCGCCGGGTCGAGGGCCCACGTCCGCGGCCTCGGCCGGGCGGGGATCCTCGCCGGGGACGAGGTCGCGGCCGTCCTCGCCGCCCTCGACGCGGTGGCCGACGAGCTGGCCGGCGGCACGTTCGTGTTCGCGCCCGGCGACGAGGACGTGCACACCGCCGTCGAGCGCCGGGTCACGGAGCTGGCCGGCGGACCGGGCGCCAAGCTCCACACCGGTCGGAGCCGAAACGACCAGATCGCCACCGACCTGCGCCTCTGGTGCAAGCGGGAGATCGCCGAGGTGGTCGACCGCGTCGTCGCCCTGCAGGCGGTCCTGCTCGAGCGGGCCGACGAGGCCGGCGACGCCTACCTCCCCGGCTACACCCACCTCCAGCGGGCCCAGCCCGTGCTCCTGGCCCACCACCTCCTGGCCCATGCCTGGGCCCTGGTCCGCGACGTCGACCGGTTGCGGGCCACCCGCCACCGCCTCGACGTCTCGCCGCTCGGCGCCGGCGCCCTGGCCGGCTCGTCCCTGCCCCTCGACCCCGACGGCGTGGCGGCCGACCTCGGCTTCGCGGCCCGCTTCGACAACAGCCTCGACGCCGTCAGCGACCGTGACTTCGTGGCCGAGACGCTCTTCGACCTGGCCCTGCTCGGCATCCACCTCTCGCGCATCGGCGAGGAGCTCGTGCTCTGGGCGGGCGAGGAGTTCGGGTTCCTCCACCTCGACGACGCCTGGTCGACCGGCAGCTCGATGATGCCGCAGAAGAAGAACCCCGACGTCGCCGAGCTGGTCCGGGGCAAGGCCGGGCGCTTGGTCGGCCACCTCACCGGGCTCCTCACGACCCTGAAGGGCCTGCCGCTGGCCTACAACCGCGACCTCCAGGAGGACAAGGAGCCGCTCTTCGACGCGGTGGCCCAGGTCCAGCTGGGCCTCGGTGCCCTCAGGGGCCTCATCGCCTCGTCGACGTTCGACGTCGGCGCCATGCAGGCCGCCGCGGCCAGCCCCGCGATGGCGGCCACCGACCTGGCCGAGATCCTCGTCGCCCGTGGCCTGCCCTTCCGCGAGGCCCACGGCCTAGTGGGCGGGCTCGTGCGGCGATCCCTCGAGGAGGGCGTCGCCCTCGCCGAGCTGGTGGCCCGCGAGCCCGCTCTCGGCCCCGAGGCGGCGAGGGTGTTCGAGCCCGGGGCCGCCGTCGCCCGGCGCACGACGCCCGGTGGGGCCGGCCCGGCCAGCGTGGCCGCGCAGCGCCGCCGGCTGGCCGAGGTGCTCGACGAGGCCCGGGGCTGGCTGGCCACGACCCGGTCCGCGCCGGCGGGTCCTCGCTGAACGACCGGCCCGTGGGCTCGTCCGTGGTGGGCGTGGCGCCGGCGCGCGACTTCTACGCCCGCCCGGCGCCCGAGGTGGCCGTCGACCTGCTGGGCAAGCTGCTGGTGCACGGGGCCCGGGCCGGCCGGATCGTCGAGGTGGAGGCGTACCTGGGTGCGGCCGACCCGGCGTCGCACTCGTTCCGCGGCCCCACGCCGAGGAACGCCACCATGTTCGGGCCGCCCGGCCACCTCTACGTCTACCGCTCGTACGGCATCCACTGGTGCGCCAACGCCACCTGTGGCGACGGCGGCGCCGTGCTCCTCCGGGCCCTGGCGCCGGTGGCCGGCATCGAGCTCCAACGGGCGTCCCGACCGGGCGCCCGCACCGACCGTGACCTCTGCAACGGGCCGGGGAAGCTGGGCCAGGCGCTGGCGCTCGACGCCGGGCTGGACGGGGCCGACCTCGTCACCGGCGACCGGGACGTCCTGGTGCTCGACGACGGCACGCCACCGCCCGCCGTCCCGACCGTCACGGCCCGCATTGGGATCTCGGTGGCCGTCCACGAGCGGCTGCGGTTCTACGTGCCCGGCGACCCGAACGTTTCCCGGCCCCTCGTACCCGGCGTGCGAGCATGAGGGCGCCATGAGCGATGCAGCCGTGAACGGGAACGACGTCCTCGCCGACCTCGAGGCGCGGGGGCTGGTCCAGGACGCCACCGAGCTCGAGCTCCTGCGGGCCAGCCTGGCCGAGTCGCCCGTCACCCTCTACTACGGGTGCGACCCGAGCGCGGACAGCCTGCACATCGGCAACCTGATCGGGGTCCTGATCCTCCGCCGCTTCGCCGATGCCGGGCACCGGGCCATCGCCCTGGCCGGCGGCGCCACCGGCATGATCGGCGACCCGGGCGGGCGCTCCGAGGAGCGCAACCTGCTCGACGAGGCCACGCTGCGCCACAACGTCGAGCTCATCGCCGAGCAGCTCATGCGGATCAGCGGCGTGGAGCTGGTCAACAACGCCGACTGGACCGCGCCGATCACCGTGATCGAGTTCCTCCGGGACGTCGGCAAGTTCGCCACCGTCAACCAGATGATGGCCAGGGAGTCGGTGCGGGCCCGCCTCGAGAGCGAGCACGGGATCTCGTTCACCGAGTTCAGCTACCAGCTGCTCCAGGCCAACGACTACCTGCACCTCTTCCGGGAGCGGGGCTGCCGTCTCCAGATCGGGGGCTCCGACCAGTGGGGCAACATCCTCGCTGGCGTCGAGCTGATCCGGAAGGCGACCGGGCAGCACGTCCACGCCTTCACGTGGCCCCTCCTGCTGCGCTCCGACGGCCGCAAGTTCGGCAAGAGCGAGACGGGCGCCATCTGGATCGGCGCCCACCGCACCTCGCCGTTCGAGTTCTTCCAGTACTGGATGCAGGTGCCCGACGCGGACCTGCGCCGCTTCCTCCTCCAGCTCACCCTCCTGCCGGTCGACGAGTGCCACGCCGTCGCCGCCGCTCACGAGGCCGCCCCCGAGCGCCGGGACGGGCAGCGCCGGCTGGCCCGGGAGGTCACCACCCTGGTCCACGGCGCCGAGGCGACCGCCGCGGCCGAGGAGGCCAGCGCCATCCTCTTCGGGGGCTCCCCCCTGTCGGCGTCCCCCCGGGCCTTCGAGGTGCTCGCCGCCGAGGTGCCGACCTCCCCCTTCCTGCCCGGCGACCGGCCGGCGCTCGCCGACCTCGTGGCCGACACCCCGCTGGCGAGCTCGCGCAGCGACGCCCGCCGGGCGCTGGCCCAGGGGGCCCTCTACGTCAACGGGGAGCGGGCCGACGCCGAGCGCCGGCTGGGCCCTGACGACCTCCTCCACGGCCGCTGGGTGCTGCTCCGCAAGGGCAAGCGCACCCACCACCTCCTGGACGCCGGCTAGATCCCGGCATCCGGGCCGTGGCCGGGCCCGAGAAATCCCCGGCCGAAGTTGCCGGCCCCCGGCGGGGCTGGCTAGGGTGGTCCTCCGCCCCACGGAAGCGGTCACCCCACCGGGGAGACCCCAGAGGCACCGGACGCATCCGGCGCCGCCCGAACGGGCCAGTGGCACGAACGTCTCCTTCGGGAGAAGTGTGCCACCGCAACAGCAGCGCACCTTGAAAACGGAACAGAGGAAGGTTCAAAAGCGAGTGCGGGCGTCGCGCGCCCCAGCCACTCCGGTGGTTGCAACGCGACGTTCATCAATGCAATTCCGCACCAAAATCCACGGACAATCAAGTTGTCAGCGGACTGGTGCCAGTCGGGGAGGTCCCAGGACCGACCCGGCTCTCCGATCTTCGGACGGTCCACCTCGGTGGGCCCGACGCAGGTCTCGATGGAGAGTTTGATCCTGGCTCAGGACGAACGCTGGCGGCGTGCTTCATGCATGCAAGTCGAGCGAGGTCCATCCAGTGGCAACACTGGTGAAGACCGAGCGGCGAACGGGTGAGTAACACGTGAGGAACCTGCCCCAGAGACCGGGATAACCCTCCGAAAGGAGAGCTAATACCGGATGCCCCCACCGGATCGCATGGTCTGGTGAGGAAATGGATTCCGCTCTGGGAGGGCCTCGCGGCCTATCAGCTTGTTGGTGAGGTAACGGCTCACCAAGGCGACGACGGGTAGCTGGTCTGAGAGGACGGTCAGCCACACTGGGACTGAGACACGGCCCAGACTCCTACGGGAGGCAGCAGCAGGGAATATTGCGCAATGGGCGAAAGCCTGACGCAGCAACGCCGCGTGGGGGATGAAGGCTTTCGGGTCGTAAACCCCTTTCAGCAGGGACGATAATGACGGTACCTGCAGAAGAAGGACCGGCCAACTACGTGCCAGCAGCCGCGGTAATACGTAGGGTCCGAGCGTTGTCCGGATTTATTGGGCGTAAAGAGCTCGTAGGCGGCTCAGTCAGTCGGATGTGAAAACTCGGGGCTCAACCCCGAGACGCCATCCGATACTGCTGTGGCTTGAATCTGGTAGGGGAGATCGGAATTCCTGGTGTAGCGGTGAAATGCGCAGATATCAGGAGGAACACCGGTGGCGAAGGCGGATCTCTGGGCCAGTATTGACGCTGAGGAGCGAAAGCGTGGGTAGCAAACAGGATTAGATACCCTGGTAGTCCACGCCGTAAACGTTGGGCACTAGGTGTGGGTCCCTATCGACGGGATCCGTGCCGTAGCTAACGCATTAAGTGCCCCGCCTGGGGAGTACGGCCGCAAGGCTAAAACTCAAAGGAATTGACGGGGGCCCGCACAAGCGGCGGAGCATGTTGCTTAATTCGAGGCAACGCGAAGAACCTTACCTGGGTTTGACATGCTGGGAAAAGCCACAGAGATGTGGTGTCCTTCGGGGCCCAGCACAGGTGGTGCATGGCTGTCGTCAGCTCGTGTCGTGAGATGTTGGGTTAAGTCCCGCAACGAGCGCAACCCTTATCCTATGTTGCCAGCGCGTAATGGCGGGGACTCGTGGGAGACTGCCGGGGTCAACTCGGAGGAAGGTGGGGACGACGTCAAGTCATCATGCCCCTTACGTCCAGGGCTGCAAACATGCTACAATGGCCGGTACAAAGGGCTGCTATCCCGCGAGGGTGAGCGAATCCCAGAAAGCCGGTCTCAGTTCGGATTGGAGTCTGCAACTCGACTCCATGAAGTCGGAGTCGCTAGTAATCCCGGATCAGCTACGCCGGGGTGAATACGTTCCCGGGCCTTGTACACACCGCCCGTCACACCACGAAAGTTGGTAACACCCGAAGCCAGTGGCCCAACCGCAAGGAGGGAGCTGTCGAAGGTGGGACCAGCGATTGGGGTGAAGTCGTAACAAGGTAGCCGTACCGGAAGGTGCGGCTGGATCACCTCCTTTCTAAGGAGCACACCATCAGCCGTTGCCGGCATTCCGTCGGTCACGGTGGTGCACTCCCGAGTCGATCACTCGTTATTCGGCCTCCTCGAGCACTGGTGGTTCGTAGGTTTCGACCTCACCACCAGCCCGTTCGGGGCGACCGGTCCCTCCTCTGTTCCGTTTTTTGGGTGCGCTGCTTTGTCGCGCCTGTTCCTTGAGAGTTGGATAGCAAGCACGAGCATCTTTTTTTCGAGCTGAATTCCAAGCTACAAAGAGCCAACGGTGGATGCCTTGGCGCCTGATGCCGATGAAGGACGTGGGTGACTGCGAAAAGCCGCGGGGAGGTGTCGACCAACCGTCGATCCGCGGATGTCCGAATGGGGAAACCCGGCACCCGTCATGGGGTGTCACTCCAGCCTGAACACATAGGGCTGTGAGAGGGAACCGGGGGAATTGAAACATCTGAGTACCCCGAGGAAGAGAAAGCAACAGCGACTCCCTGAGTAGCGGCGAGCGAAACGGGAATAGCCCAAACCTGACTGGTGGTAAAGCCTGGTGGCGTTGCCAGTTGGGGGTAGTGGGACCTGACAGTGAGAGCACCAGATCTCACACAGAGTTACAAATCCGATGTGTAGTGGAAGCGTTTTGGAACGTCGCGCCACAGTGGGTAACAGCCCCGTACACGAAACACACTCGGACTCTGGTCGGTGTTCCCAAGTAGCGCCGGAACCGTGAAAGTCGGCGTGAATCTGCGAGGACCACCTCGTAAGGCTACGTACATTCAGGCGACCGATAGCGAACTAGTACCGTGAGGGAAAGGTGAAAAGTACCCCGGGAGGGGAGTGAAATAGTACCTGAAACCGTTGGTTTACAAACAGTCAAAGCGTCGTGCTGTTTTCGAACAGCGCCGCGATGGCGTGCCTTTTGAAGAATGAGCCAGCGAGTTACCGTGTGTGGCGAGGTTAACCAGAGATGGGGAGCCGGAGCGAAAGCGAGTCTGAACAGGGCGTTCAGTCGCATGCGGTAGACCCGAAGCCGAGTGATCTTGCCATGGGCAGGCTGAAGCGGGGGTAAGACCCCGTGAAGGGCCGAACCCACCAGGGTTGAAAACCTGGGGGATGACCTGTGGTAAGGGGTGAAAGGCCAATCAAACTCGGTGATAGCTGGTTCTCCCCGAAATGCATTTAGGTGCAGCGTCGGGTGTTCAGCAGTGGAGGTAGAGCACTGGATGGGTTAGGGGGCCTACAAGCTTACCGACCCCAGCCAAACTCCGAATGCCATTGCTCCAGAGCCCGGCAGTGAGACCATGGGGGATGAGCTTCATGGTCGAAAGGGAAACAGCCCAGACCGCCAGCTAAGGCCCCAAATTCTAGGCTAAGTGGAAAACGATGTGGGATTGCCCAGACAGCCAGGAGGTTGGCTTAGAAGCAGCCACCCTTGAAAGAGTGCGTAATAGCTCACTGGTCGAGTGATCCTGCGCGGACAATGTAACGGGGCTCAAGCCTAGAGCCGAAGCTGCGGATGCATCCGCAAGGGTGCGTGGTAGGGGAGCGTCGATCTTGCAGAGAAGCGGCGGTGGAAACCGTCGTGGAGCGTGGTCGAGTGCGAATGCTGGCATGAGTAGCGAGAGAGGGGTGAGAAACCCCTCCGCCGTAAGCCCAAGGGTTCCTGGGGAAGGCTAATCCCCCCAGGGTGAGTCGGGAGCTAAGGCGAGGCCGAGAGGCGTAGTCGATGCACAACTGGTTGATATTCCAGTACCACCATGTCCGCGTCCATGCCGGACCACGGTTGCTAAGGGGCTGTGAGCTCCCTCCTTCGGGAGAGGCTCATGAACCGACCCACTGAGGCGAGGCAAGCAATGAGGGGACGCAGGAGGGTAGGTGAACCCAGGCGTTGGTTGTCCTGGGGTAAGCGAGTAGGGAGGGCACTAGGGAAATCCGGGGCCCACGAATCCTGAGACGCGATGCCGAGCCGTTCAGGCGAAGTCACTGATCCCATGCTGCCTAGAAAAGCCTCTAGCGAGTTGACATGGTGCCCGTACCCCAAACCGACACAGGTGGGCGGGTAGAGAATACCAAGGCGATCGGGAGAACTGTGGTTAAGGAACTCGGCAAAATACCTCCGTAACTTCGGGAGAAGGAGGACCCCAGTAGCGTGACGTACCTCGCGTCCTGAGCGTGAAGGGGTCGCAGAGACCAGGGGAAAGCGACTGTTTACTAAAAACACAGCAGCGTGCGAAGTCGTAAGACGATGTATACGCTGTGACGCCTGCCCGGTGCCGGAAGGTTATGGGGAAGGGTAAGTCCGCAAGGGCGAAGCTCTGAACCGAAGCCCCGGTAAACGGCGGCCGTAACTATAACGGTCCTAAGGTAGCGAAATTCCTTGTCGGGTAAGTTCCGACCTGCACGAATGGCGTAACGACTTTCCTACTGTCTCAA
>JBFWQW010000090.1:0-11574 GCA_050249235.1 Acidimicrobiia bacterium
ACGGGTGCGCTCGACCTCGATGCGGCTGATGGCGGCGTGGGGCAGCTGGGTGGTGAGGTAGTCGCGGATGTGCCAGTCCTCGATCAGGTAGTCGCGGTACTCGCGATCGCTGAACCAGCGCGACTTCCAGTCGGTGGTGACACCGAGGCGGAACCCGTAGGGATTGACCTTCTGGCCCATTACTCGTCCTCGTCCTTCGCCGGCGCCCCGTCGGCTGTGGTGTCGCCGGCTCCGGTGTCGTCCGCTGTGGTCTTGTTGGTTGCGCTGTCCTCGGCGGCGGGGTCGCCGGGAAGCTCGTCCTCGATCGTGACCTCGGCCCCTTCCTCGTGATCGGCCAGGGTCTCGGCCTGCTGCGTACCGGCCGACTCCTCCTCGACGACCTTCACGGCCGGGACGGGCCGGCGGCCGGCGGCGTCGGCCTCGGCCAGCGCCTCGACGTCGTCGGCCGTGGCCTCGTCGTGCTCGTGCTCGCCGTGGTCGTGGCCGTCGTGCTCACCATGGTCGTGATCGTGGCCCTCGTGATCGTCGTGGTCCGGCGCGGCCGCCTCCTGGCGGGACCGGCGGATGCGGCGGCGCCGCTCCTCGGCGACCTGCTGGCCGGCCCGGCGGGCCGCCCGGCTCCCGGGTCGGCTGGCCTCGAGGGTCCGGCGCCGCTCGAGCTCGCGCTCGGGCATCCGGGACACGATGATCGTGATGTGGCACGAGCGCTTGCGGATCCGGCTGGCCCGGCCCCGGGCCCGGGGCCGCATCCGCCGCAGGGTCTTGCCCTCGTCGGCGAAGCAGGCCGAGACGAACAGGTCCTCGGGGATCTGGTCGTCGTTGTGCTCGGCGTTGGCGACGGCCGAGGCGAGGACCTTGCGGATGACGATGGCCGCGTCCCGCTCGGAGAAGCGCAGGATCTCGTCGGCGGCGGCGACGTCGTGGCCCCGGATGAGGTCGAGGACGACCCGCGCCTTGGAGGCCGACATGCGGATGTGGCGGGCCACGGCCTTCGTGCCCGGCCGCTCGTTGGTCTTCCCGGTGGTCGGCACCTCGGCGCCGCGGACGAGGGTCTTCATCGCCGACCCCGCGCCCCGCGCTCCTGGCCGGCGTGGAACCGGAAGGTGCGGGTGGGTGCGAACTCGCCGAGCTTGTGCCCGACCATGGACTCGGTGATGTAGACGGGCACGTGCTTGCGGCCGTCGTGCACGGCGATGGTGTGGCCCACCATCTCGGGGATGATCGTCGACCGGCGGGACCAGGTCTTGACGACCCGCTTCTCGTTGACCTCGTTCAGCGCGTCCACCTTCTTCAACAGGTGGCCATCGACGAACGGGCCCTTCTTCAGACTGCGAGGCATGCAGGTTCCCCTTACCGCCGGGCGCCGCGGGTGCGGCGGCGGCGGACGATGAGCTTGTCGGACTCCTTGCGGCGGGCGCGCGTGCGGCCCTCGGGCTTGCCCCACGGGGAGACCGGATGGCGGCCACCGGAGGTCTTCCCCTCGCCGCCACCGAGGGGGTGGTCGACCGGGTTCATGGCGACGCCGCGGGTCTGGGGCTTGACGCCCTTCCAGCGGTTGCGCCCGGCCTTGCCGATCTTGATCAGCTCGGCTTCGGCGTTGCCGACCTCGCCGATGGTGGCCCGGCAGTCGATCGGGACGCGGCGCATCTCGGTGCTGGGCAGGCGCAGGGTGGCGAAGTCGCCTTCCTTGGCGACCAGCTGCACCGACGACCCGGCGCTGCGGGCCAGCTTGCCGCCCGCCCCCGGCTGCAGCTCGACGTTGTGGATCGTGGTGCCGACCGGGATGTAGCGCATGGGCAGCGCGTTGCCGGGACGGATCTCGGCGTCACGGCCGTTGGCCAGCTTGTCGCCGACCTTGAGGCCCCGGGCGGCGAGGACGTAGCGCTTCTCCCCGTCGTGGAAGTGCAGCAGGGCGATGCGGCAGTTGCGGTTCGGGTCGTACTCGATCGTCGCGACCGTGGCCGGCACGCCGTCCTTGTTCCGCTTGAAGTCGACGATCCGGTACAGCTGCTTGTGGCCGCCACCCCGGTGCCGGGCCGTCTTCCGGCCATTGGCGTTGCGGCCGCCGGTCCGCGGCTTGGGCACCACGAGGGAGCGCTCGGGCCGGGTGGCGGTGATCTCGGCGAAGTCGGAGACGGTCTGGAACCGGCGTCCGGGCGATGTGGGTTTGCGCTTGCGCAGGGCCATCGTTCTCTCAGCTCTCGAACAGCTCGATGCGGTCGTCACCGACGAGGGTGACGATCGCCCGCTTGGTGTCGGGGCGCTTGCCGAAGGTGGTCGCCCGCCGGTTCCGCTTGCGCTTCCCCTGGCGGTTGAGGGTGTTCACCTTCAGCACCCGAACGCCGAAGATCGACTCCACCGCCTGGCGGATCTGGATCTTGTTGGCGTCCGGGTGCACCACGAAGGTGTAGGCGCCCGTGGCGTTCAGGGCGTAGCTCTTCTCGCTCACGATCGGGCGGACGACGACGTCACGGGGGTCCATCAGGCGTCGTCCCCTTCGGTGGCTGCTGGCTCGGTGGTGGTGGGCGGCGCCGTGACGGCGACCGGCGTCGTGGTGGCGGCACCGGTGCGGCCGGGCAGCGTGGCCCGGGTGAACACCACGTAGTCGCTCACCAGCACGTCGTAGGCGTTGAGCTCGCCGGTCAGGCAGACGTGGACCTCGGGGATGTTGCGGAAGCTCTTCGAGGCGACGACGTCGTCCCGGGAGACGACCACAAGCACCCGGCCGCTCACGCCGAGCTGGCCGAGGAGGGCGGCCGCCGACCTGGTGCTCGGTCCGTCGAAGCCCCAGTCCTCGACGACGACGACCTTGCCGTCGGCGGCCCGGTCGGAGAGCGCCGACAGGAGCGCCAGGCGGATCATCTTCTTGGGGGTGCGCTGGCGGTACGAGCGGGGCTTCGGCCCGAGGGCCACGCCGCCGCCCTGCCAGTGCGGCGCCCGGCTGGAGCCCTGGCGGGCCCGGCCGGTGCCCTTCTGGCGCCAGGGCTTGGCCCCGCCACCACGCACCTCGGCACGGGTCTTGGTGGACTGCGTGCCGGACCGGCGGGCCGCCAGCTGGGCGGTCACGACCTGGTGCATGAGGGGGACGTTCGGGGCGAGGCCGAAGACGGCGTCGTCGAGCTCGACGGAGCCGGCCGACGCGCCGGATGCCGATCGGACGGGAGCGGAGGCCATCACCGACCTGCCTTCACCGCGTCGCGGACGAGGACGAGGCCGCCCTTGGGGCCGGGCACGGCGCCCTTGACGAGCAGCAGGTTGCGCTCGGCGTCGGCCGACACCACCTCGAGGTTGAGGGTGGTGACCCTCTCGGCGCCCATGCGCCCGGCCATGCGGGTGCCCTTGAACACCCGGGAGGGGGTGGCGCAGGCGCCGACGGAGCCGGGGGCCCGGTGCACGCGGTGGGCACCGTGGGAGGCGGGCAGGCCCTTGAAGTTGTGGCGCTTCATGCCGCCGGCGAAGCCCTTGCCCTTCGAGATGGCGGTGACGTCGACGAGCGAGCCCGCCTCGAGCACGTCGACGCCGATCTCCTGGCCGATCTCGTAGCCGGCGGTGTCCTCGAGCCGCAGCTCGACCAGCCGGATGCCGGCGTCGACCCCGCCCTTGGCGAAGTGGCCGGCCTCGGGCTTGGTGAGCCGGGAGGGCTTCTTCAGCCCGTACGTCACCTGGAGGGCGCTGTACCCGTCCGTGTCCGGGCGCTTGACCTGCACCACCCGGCAGGGCGTCACCCTCAGGACGGTGACGGGCACGACCCGGTTCTGGTCGTCCCAGACCTGGGTCATGCCCACCTTCTCGCCCACGATCGCTTTCGTCGCCATGGCGGCTGCGTTTCCTTGGTCCCTGGGGCGGTCGGGCCGCCCTCGATCATGCGAGCACTCCGCACGGCGAGGCCGGCGGAGTGCTGGTCAGGTTGTGCCGAGCGGTATCCGGATCCGGACCGGCTCGGACGTCGAATTTGGTCCCGGGCACTCCCGGGGCACGAAGGCGAGAGGCTAGCCGCCGGGGCGGAGCCCGGCAATCCGGTCATCCTCGGTGCGCAAGCTGGATCTTCAGTGCGCAAGCTGGATCTTCAGTGCGCAAGCTGTTGCCGTCGGTGCGCTGGTCGCCGTCCGGCGACGCGCCCACCGGGGCGGCTCAGGCCTGCTGGATCTTGATCTCGATGTCGACGCCGGCCGGCAGCTCGAGGCGCTGGAGGGAGTCGACGGTCTTCGGCGACGGCTCGAGGATGTCGAGCAGGCGCTTGTGGATCCGCATCTCGAAGTGCTCGCGGCTGTCCTTGTACTTGTGGGGCGACCGGATCACCGTGTAGCGGTGCTTCTCGGTCGGCAGGGGCACCGGCCCCCGGACCGCGGCCTGGGTGCGGACGACCGTCTCGACGATCTTCTTCGTCGACTGATCGATGATCTCGTGGTCGTACGCCTTCAGGCGGATGCGGATCTTCTGGGCCATCGTCGCTACTTCAGGATCTTCGTGACGCGGCCGGAGGCGACCGTGCGGCCACCCTCCCGGATCGCGAAGCGGAGACCCTCGTCCATGGCGATGGGCTGGATCAGCTCCACGTTGATGGCGACGTTGTCGCCGGGCATGACCATCTCGGTTCCCTCGGGCAGGGAGATGTGGCCGGTGACGTCGGTGGTCCGGAAGTAGAACTGCGGCCGGTAGTTGTTGAAGAAGGGCTTGTGGCGACCGCCCTCGGCCTGGCTGAGGACGTAGATCTGGCCCTCGAACTGGGTGTGGGGCGTGATCGAGCCGGGCTTGCACAGCACCTGGCCCCGCTCCACCTCCTCCTTCTTGGTGCCACGGAGCAGGGCGCCGATGTTGTCGCCGGCCCGGCCCTCGTCGAGGAGCTTGCGGAACATCTCCACACCGGTGCAGACCGTCTTCTGGGTGGGCCGGATGCCGACGATCTCGACCTCGTCGCCGGTGTGGACCACGCCTTGCTCGACCTTGCCGGTGACGACGGTGCCACGCCCGGTGATCGTGAACACGTCCTCGATCGGCATCTGGAAGGGCTTGTCGAGGTCGCGCTCGGGCTCCGGGATGTAGGAGTCGACCGCGTCCATGAGCTCGACGACCTTCGCGGCCCACTCGGGGTCGCCCTCGAGCGCCTTGAGCGCCGAGACCCGCACGATGGGGGTGTCGTCGCCCGGGAAGTCGTACTCGCTCAGCAGCTCGCGGACCTCGAGCTCGACCAGCTCGAGGAGCTCCTCGTCGTCGACGGCGTCGGCCTTGTTGAGGGCGACGACGATGTAGGGCACACCGACCTGGCGGGCGAGCAGCACGTGCTCACGGGTCTGGGCCATGGGGCCGTCGGTGGCGGCCACCACCAGGATGGCGCCGTCGATCTGGGCGGCGCCCGTGATCATGTTCTTGATGTAGTCGGCGTGACCCGGCATGTCGACGTGGGCGTAGTGGCGGGCGTCCGTCTCGTACTCGACGTGGGCGATCGAGATCGTGATGCCGCGGGCCTTCTCCTCGGGCGCCTTGTCGATCTCGTCGAAGGCGTAGGCCTTGCCGCCCTGCTTCTCGGCCAGGACCTTGGTGATGGCCGCCGTCAGCGTCGTCTTGCCGTGGTCGATGTGGCCCATCGTGCCCACGTTGACGTGGGGCTTGGTCCGCTGGAACTTCTCCTTGGCCATGGTGGCTCCCGGTTTCCTTGTCTTCTCAGGTGGTGACGTCTGCTCGGGCGTTCGAGGTGCGGCTGGTGCGTGCGATCGGTGCGGGACGTGCGGGCGGTGCGGGGCGGATCACTCGCCGCGCACCCGGGCGACGATCTCATCCGCGATCGTCTTCGGGACCTGCTGGTACGAGTGGAACTGCATCGTGTACGTCGCCCGGCCCTGGGTCCGCGAACGAAGGTCGGTAGCGTAACCGAACATGTCCGACAGGGGGACCTGGGCCTTGATGGCCATGCTGTTCCCCCGCTGCTCGCTGCCCTCGACCCTGCCCCGGCGGGCGTTGAGGTCGCCGAACACGTCGCCCATGTAGTCCTCGGGCGTGACGACCTCGACGGCCATGATCGGCTCGAGCAGCACGGGCTGGGCCTTGCGGGCGGCTTCCTTGAACGCCATGGAGCCGGCGATCTTGAAGGCCATCTCGGAGGAGTCGACGTCGTGGGCCGAGCCGTCCGTGAGCACGGCCCGCACGTCCACCACCGGGTAGCCGGCGAGGACGCCGGCGTCGAGGGACGACTGGATGCCCTGGTCGACGGCCGGGATGAACTCCTTCGGGATCTTCCCGCCCGTGATCTTGTCGACGAACTCGTAGCCGCCCCCCGGGCCCGTGGGCTCGAGGTCGATGACGACGTGGGCGAACTGGCCGGAGCCGCCGGTCTGCTTGACGTGGCGGTAGACGACCTTCTGGACGGTGGCGGTGATGGTCTCTCGGTAGGCCACCTGGGGCTTGCCGACGCTGGCGTCGACCTTGAACTCCCGGAGCATGCGGTCGACGATCACCTCGAGGTGCAGCTCGCCCTGGCCGGAGATCACGGTCTGGCCGGTCTCCTCGTCGGTGCGGACCTGGAAGGTGGGGTCCTCCTCGGAGAGCGACTGGAGGGCCTTCGACAGCTTGTCCTGGTCGGACTTGGTCTTGGGCTCGACGGCCACGTGGATGACCGGCTCGGGGAAGTCGATCGCCTCGAGGACGATGGGGCGCTTCTCGTCGCAGAGCGTGTCGCCGGTCGTGGTGCCCTTCAGGCCGATGGCGGCCACGATGTCGCCGGCGAAGACGGCGTCCTGGTCCTCCCGGGAGTTGGCGTGCATGCGCAGGATCCGGCCGATGCGCTCGCGGCGGTCCTTCGTCGAGTTGTAGACGTACGAGCCGGCCTCGAGCGTGCCGGAGTACACGCGGAAGTAGGTGAGCTTGCCGACGTGGGGGTCGCTCATGATCTTGAAGGCGAGCGCCGAGAAGGGCTCGGTGTCGGACGCCGGCCGCTCGAGCTCCTCGATGCCCTTCGGGTCCATGCCCCTGATGGCGGGCAGATCGGTCGGGGCCGGGAGGTAGTCGACGACGGCGTCGAGCATGGGCTGGACGCCCTTGTTCTTGAAGGCCGAGCCGCACAGCACGGGCACCACGTGGCCGGCGATGGTGCCGGTCCGCAGCGCGGCGCGGAGGTCGGCGGCGGTGATCTCCTCCTCGCCGACGTACTTCTCCATGATGTTCTCGTCGAAGTTCGACAGGACGTCGACGAGCTGGTGGCGCCAGGTCTCGGCGTCGTCGACCAGGTCGTCGGGGATGGGGAGGACGTCCCACTCCTCGCCCTTCTCGGCGTCGGACCACACCAGGGCGTTGCCCTCCAGCAGGTCGACGACGCCCTTGAAGTGGCCCTCGGCCCCGATCGGGATCTGGGTGAGGGCGACGGTGGCCTGGAGGCGGTCCTCGATCGATCGCACCGCGGCGTAGAAGTCGGCGCCGATTCGGTCCATCTTGTTGATGAAGCAGATGCGGGGGACGCCGTACTTGTTCGCCTGGCGCCAGACCGTCTCCGACTGGGGCTCGACGCCCGACACCGCGTCGAACACGGCCACCGCGCCGTCGAGCACCCGCAGCGAGCGCTCGACCTCGACCGTGAAGTCGACGTGGCCCGGCGTGTCGATGATGTTGATCGTGCAGTCGCGCCACGCGCAGGTGGTGGCCGCCGACGTGATCGTGATGCCCCGCTCCTGCTCCTGGACCATCCAGTCCATGACGGCGGCGCCCTCGTGGACCTCGCCGATCTTGTAGCTCTTGCCCGTGTAGTAGAGGATCCGCTCGGTCGTGGTGGTCTTGCCCGCGTCGATGTGCGCCATGATCCCGATGTTCCGGGTTCGGGCCAGAGGGGTGGACCTGGAAGCCATTGTCTGCTGCCTTCGCTACGTGCGACGACCGGGCCATCGGGCCCGGTCGCTTCGGTGTGGGGGTGGGACCGGCCCGGCTACCAGCGGTAGTGGGCGAACGCCTTGTTCGACTCGGCCATCTTCTGCATGTCCTCGCGGCGCTTGACCGAGGCGCCCACGCCGTTGGCGGCGTCGAGGAGCTCGTTGGCGAGGCGCAGGGCCATCGTCTTCTCGCGCCGCTGGCGGGCGTAGCCGACGATCCAACGGATGGCGAGGGTGTTGGCCCGGCGGGGCCGGACCTCGACGGGGACCTGGTAGGTGGCGCCACCGACCCGGCGGCTCTTCACCTCGAGGGCGGGCTTGACGTTCTCGATCGCCGTCTTCAGGGTGCCGAGGGCGTCGCCGCCGCCCTTCTCGTCGGCGACGGTGAGGGCGTCGTAGACGATCCTCTCGGCCACCGACCGCTTGCCCCGGCTGAGGACCTTGTTGACGACCTGGGTGACGAGCACCGACCGGTAGATCGGGTCGGGCATGAGGTCGCGGCGGGGGGCGGGGCCTTTGCGGGGCATTACTTGCCGTCCTTCTTGGCGCCGTAGCGGCTGCGGGCCTGCTTGCGGTCGCGCACGCCGGCGGCGTCGAGGGCGCCGCGGATGATCTTGTAGCGGACGCCCGGGAGGTCCTTCACCCGGCCGCCGCGGACGAGCACGATCGAGTGCTCCTGGAGGTTGTGGCCCTCGCCCGGGATGTAGGCGGTGATCTCCATGCCGCTGGTGAGGCGCACGCGGGCCACCTTGCGAAGCGCCGAGTTCGGCTTCTTCGGGGTGTTCGTGTAGACGCGGGTGCACACGCCCCGACGCTGGGGAGCGCCCTTCAGGGCGGCCGTCTTGCCCTTGGCGGGCTTCGACTCCCGGCCCTTGCGGACCAGCTGCTGGATGGTGGGCACAGATGAACCTCGGGGTGGGGCTGGGGACCGGCTGGAAGGGGCCCGGCGACGGGCACCCGGAGGGGGTGCGCGCCAGGGCCGACGGGCAATGCTAGGGGCCGGCCTCCGCCGGGGGCAACCCGCCCGCTCCCCGGTCCGGGGCCGACGCCTGGCGGCGACCGGGGACCGGGGGCGGGCCGACGATCAGTTGCCCGAGGGGAACTCCACGACGAGGGCGTTGCCGTCGGCTGCCGGGGCCTCGCCCTGGGTCGCCAGCCACGCGGCGAGGTCGCCCTCGGAGTCGTCCTCCGAGCTCCAGAACTGCATCGGCTCGTAGTCCGGGGCCTCGACCTCGAACTCGCGGTAGCGGTTCATGCCGGTGCCGGCCGGGATCAGCTTGCCGATGATGATGTTCTCCTTGAGGCCGATCAGCCCGTCGGAGCGGGACTCGATGGCGGCCTCGGTGAGGACCCGGGTGGTCTCCTGGAACGACGCCGCCGACAGCCAGGACTCCGTGGCCAGGGAGGCCTTGGTGATGCCCATCAGCTCGGGACGGCCCTCCGCCGGCTTCCCGCCCTCCTGGACGATCTGGCGGTTGGTCTCGGCGTAGACCCGGGAGTCGACGCGCTCGCCGGGGAGGAAGTCGGCGTCGCCGGGCTCCTGGACCGCCACCCGCCTGGTCATCTGGCGGACGATGAGCTCGATGTGCTTGTCGTGGATCGACACGCCCTGATCGCGGTAGACCCGCTGGACCTGGTCGACCAGGTACACCTGGGTCTCCCGGATGCCCTTGATCTCCAGGAGCTCCTTCGGGTCGCGGGGGCCGTCGATGATGGCGTCGCCCGCCGTCACCTCCTGGCCGTCGGCCACCTCGAGGCGCTGGGGTCCGGCCACGAGGTAGGAGTCCTCCGTGCCGTCGTCGCCCACGATCACCACGGTGCGGCCGCGGCCCTCGTCCTCGTTGATGCGCACCACGCCGGAGGTGCGGGCCAGGGTGGCCTTGCCCTTCGGCGAGCGGGCCTCGAACAGCTCGACGACGCGCGGGAGGCCGCCGGCGATGTCGCCGGTGGCCGACGAGACGCCGCCGGTGTGGAAGGTCCGCATGGTCAGCTGGGTGCCCGGCTCGCCGATGGACTGGGCGGCGATGACGCCCACCGCCTCACCGAGCTCGATCTCGCCGCCGGTGGCGAGCGAGCGCCCGTAGCAGGCGCCGCAGACGCCCTGCTCGGCCTCGCAGGTGAGGACCGACCGGGTGCGCACCCGGGTGATGCCCGGATCGTCCCGGATGAGAGGGAGGTCGTCGGCGGTGAGCAGGCGGCCGGCCTCGAGGACGGTGCCGTCGGACAGCGTCAGCGGGTCGGACAGCACCCGGCCGTCGAGGCGGGTCTCGACGTACGTGCGCCGGCCGGCCACGTCGGGCAGGACGTCCTCGATCCAGATGCCGCGGGAGGTGCCGCAGTCGGGCTCTCGGACGATCAGCTCCTGGGCCACGTCGACCAGGCGCCGGGTGAGGTAGCCCGAGTCGGCGGTGCGCAGGGCGGTGTCGACGAGGCCCTTCCGGGCACCGGGGGTGGCGATGAAGTACTCGAGCATCGCCAGGCCCTCGCGGAAGTTGCTCTTGATCGGGCGCGGGATGAAGTCGCCTCGGGGGTTGGTGACGAGGCCCCGCATGCCGGCGATCTGGCGGATCTGCAGCGTGTTGCCGCGGGCGCCGGAGGTCACCATCATCTCGATCGGGTTGAACTCGTCGGCGCTCATCACCTTCGACATCGCGCCTTCCACCTCTGAGGTGGCGTTGGTCCAGATCTCGACTTCCTTCTGCCGGCGCTCGCCGTCGGTGATGATGCCCCGCTTGAACTGCTGCTCGACCTTCTCCGCTTCCTTCTCGTAGCGGTCGAGGATCTGGGCCTTCTCCGGGGGCGTGCGGACGTCGTCGATCGAGAACGTGACGCCCGACTGGGTGGCGTAGCGGAAGGCCGTGTTCTTGATCTGGTCGACGGACTCGGCGACGACGGCCTTCGGGTAGTGGTCCGAGAGCTCCTGGACGATCTCGCCGATGTTCGTGTTCTTCTTGCCGACGATGTCGTTGACGTAGCCGAACTCGGGCGGCAGCGCCTGGTTGAAGAACACCCGGCCGGCCGTCGTCGGCGTGTAGACGGCGTGGCCGTTGCTGGCCGCCTGGTCGATCAGCTGGGGGATGCGCACCTGGATCGGCGCGTGCAGGGAGATGTCGCCGTTCTGGTAGGCCAGCTCGACCTCCCACACGTGGCGGAAGGCCCGGCCGGCGCCCTTGGCGGCATCGTCCCAGAGCGTGAGGTAGTACGAGCCGAGGACCATGTCCTTGGTCGGGGTGATCACCGGCTTGCCGTTCGACGGCGACAACAGGTTGTTCGCCGAAAGCATGAGGACCCGGCTCTCGGCCTGAGCCTCGGCCGACAGGGGCAGGTGCACGGCCATCTGGTCGCCGTCGAAGTCGGCGTTGAAGGCGAAGCACACGAGCGGGTGGATCTGGATGGCCTTGCCCTCCACCAGCACCGGCTCGAAGGCCTGGATGCCGAGGCGGTGCAGGGTGGGCGCCCGGTTCAGGAGCACCGGGTGCTCCTTGATGACGTCCTCGAGCACGTCCCACACCTGGGGGCGACGGCGCTCGACCATGCGCTTGGCCGACTTGATGTTCTGGGCCAGCTCCTGGTCGACGAGCTTCTTCATCACGAACGGCTTGAAGAGCTCGAGCGCCATGAGCTTGGGCAGGCCGCACTGGTGCAGCTTCAGGGTGGGGCCGACCACGATGACCGAGCGGCCGGAGTAGTCGACGCGCTTGCCCAGCAGGTTCTGACGGAA
>JBFWQW010000091.1:0-11468 GCA_050249235.1 Acidimicrobiia bacterium
GCGATCTCGAAGGTCTCGTCCATCACGCCCCTCCCGCGGCCGCAGCCGCTCCTTCCAGCGCCCGCGTCACCAGCGTCCCGGCGACTGACCGCCGGTAGGCGGCCGAGCCGTGCAGGTCGGAGGGCGGCGTGAGCTCGCGCACCGCGGCGTTGGCCGCGGCCTCGAATGCCGCCCGGCTGGGCGGCCCACCTCGCAGCATCGCCTCGGCCTCGGCCGACCGCACGGGCGCGTCGGCGACGCCGAGCAGCGCGATCCTGGCGTCGACCACGGTGCCGCCGTCGAGCTGCACGGAGGCACCCACGCCGACCATGGCGAAGTCGCCGTGGCGGCGGGCGGCCTCCTCGAAGCGCACGCCCGTTCCCGCCGGGGCCACCGGGAACCGGACCTCGGTGAGGATCTCGTCGGGCTCGAGGGCGGTCGTGAAGTAGCCCAGGAAGAAGTCGGCGGCGGCGATGGCCCGCTCGCCCCGGGCCGCGCTACGGGCGACCAGCACGGCGTCGGTGGCGAGGGCGACGGCGGGCAGCTCGGCGGCCGGGTCGGCATGGGCGATGCTGCCCCCAACGGTCCCGCGGCTCCGGATGGCCGGGTGGCCGACGAGGGGGAGGGCTTCGGCCAGGAGCGGCACGTGGGCCCGCACCGCCGGCGAGCGCTCGGCGGCCCGCTCGCGCACCATCGTGCCGACGACGAGCGCGCCGTCGTGCACGGCCACCTCGCTCAGGCCGGGCACGCGGTTGACGTCGACGAGCACCGCCGGCCGGGCCAGGCGGAAGGCCATCAGCGGCACCAGGCTCTGGCCCCCGGCCAGCACCTTGGCCTCGTCGCCGTGCTCGCCCACGAGGGCGAGGGCGTCGTCCAGGGACTCCGGGGCGTGGTAGGCGAACGGCGGTGGCTTCAAGGCCGCGAGACCGTAGCCGCCCGCTCGACCGGAGCGCCCGCCTCCGGCCGGGCGTCCGGGCCACCCCCACGGGGCCGGCCGGGCCACCACGGACCCCCGGGACGTCGCGGACCGGGGCCGCTACCGTGCGGCCCCGGTCCGGGACCGCCGGCCCCGGACGTCCACCACGAAGGGGAACCCGTGCCCGCCACCTCCGCCGCGATCGATCCCGCCCGCACCCTCCCCGCCCTGCGCTCCATCGAGACCGCCTTCAGCTCGAGCGTCCTGCACCCGGCCGTGCTCGAGGCCCTGCAGGGGCTCGGGCTCGAGATCACCGACGTCTCCGACGTGAACATCGTCACCCGGTCGGCCGCCATGCGCACCGACAACCCGGCCGTGGTGTGGTCGACGTTCTTCAACCCGAGCCCGGACGCGATCTACCGCCTCGTCCCCGCCACCTGGCGCACGACCACGTTCGACGCCGTCCTCGCCGCCCAGTCCGAGGCGCTCGACGCCCCCTTCGCGGCCGCTACCGATGGGATGGCGCCCGGTGAGCTCGCCGAGCTGGCCGGGCTCTGCCGCACCGTCACCGAGGCCGCCATCGACAACGCCGAGGGCCGGGCCCTCTTCGCCGGCCTGGCCTCGCTCCCCCTCCCCGACAGCGACCACCTCATGGTGTGGCACGCCGCCCGCCTCCTCCGCGAGCACCGCGGCGACGGGCACGTCGCCGCCCTCGTGGTCGAGGGGCTGGGCCGGGTCGACGCCCTGGTCGTGCACGCCGCGCTCATGCCGGGCTTCGGCGACGGCTTGCGCCGCTCCCGCCGGTGGAGCGTCGAGGACTGGCAGGCGTCGATGGCGAGCCTCCGCCAGCGGGGCTGGCTGACCGACGACGAGACGCCCACGTTCACGCCCGAGGGCCGGGCCCGCCGGGAGTGGATCGAGGACCGCACCGACCAGCTCGCCGCCGCCGCCTTCCGGGGCATCGGACCGGAGGGCGTGGAGCGCCTCATCGCCCTCGGCGCCGCCTTCACGGCCGCGCTCGAGGCCGGCGGCATGGGCAGCACCCTGCGCACGTCGATCCCGATGGGCGACTGACCCTCACCCCCCGGTCGGGCCGACCGGATCGCGGGGTCCGACTGCCCGGTCAGGTCCGGTCGCCCGGGTCGCCCGTCCTCTCTAGGGTTTGGCGATGTACCTGAACGAGTTCGCGGAGACGCTGGCGCCCCGGGACATGACCGTGTCGGCGGAGTTCGCCAGCCTGCTCGAGAGCGCAGCCGACCTCGGGATCCCGCACTCGCCGGCGGTGCGGTACGTCTCCCGCCACACCGTCCTGCGGGGCATGCGCTTCCACTTCACCGAGTGGGGCGACCCGGCCTCGCCGCCGCTCCTCCTCCTCCACGGCGGCAACCAGTCGCTGCACTCGTGGGACCTGGTGAGCCTCCACCTCGCCGACCGCTACCACGTGTACGCCCTCGACCAGCGGGGCCACGGCGACACGGAGTGGAGCAAGGAGCTCGACTACTCGATGGCGGCCATGGTGGCCGACGCCCTGGCGTTCGTCGCCGACCAGGGCCTCGGGCAGCCCATCGTCATCGGCCACTCGATGGGGGGGCGGGTCACGCTCAGCGCGGCGGTCGACAACCCCGACCTGGCCCGTGCCATCGTGGTCGTCGACGTGGGCCCAGAGCTCTCCGCCGCCGGCACCAAGGTCGTCGGCGACTTCATCGCCCACAACATCGAGTTCGACGACCTCGAGGTGTTCCTCGACAACGTCGTGAAGTACGACCGCTTCCGCTCCCGGGAGCACATCGCCCGCACCGTCAAGTACAACCTCCTCGTCCGGGCCGACGGCAAGTACGTGAGCAAGCCCGACCACCGCCGCCTCGCCGGCGGGTCGCTCAGCGACCTCACGCTCGACGACGTGCGCCGGATCCCCTGCCCGGTGCTGCTGGTCCGGGGCGGGGAGTCCGACGTGCTGCTCGCCGACGCCGCCGAGCGCTTCGTCGCCGCCCTCCCCGACGGGCGCATGGAGACCGTCCCGAACGTCGGCCACAACGTCCACGGCGGCAACACCCCGGGGTTCCTCGAGGCCATCGGGCCCTTCCTCGCCTCCCTCGACGGCTGACGCGGGTCGGCCGTGAAGGAGATCCGGACCGCCGCCGAAATCGACGCCCCGCCCGACCGGGTGTGGACGATCCTGCTCGACACCGGGAGCTGGGACGAGTGGAACCCGTTCGCCGGCGCCCTCGACGGCGAGCTACGGGTGGGCGAGAGGGTCACCGTCCACCTGCGCGTCGGCCCCGGCGGCAGGGGCATGCGCATCAAGCCCGAGGTCACCGCGCTGGAGCCCGGGCGCGAGCTGCGCTGGGTCGGCGGCCTGCTCCATCCCGGCGTCATGCGAGGCGAGCACTGGTTCCGCGTCGACCCGCTCGACGGCGGCCGGTGCCGCTTCGAGAACGGCGAGCGGTTCAGCGGCGCCCTCGTGGCGGTGCTGGGCGGCCTCTTCCTCCGGGGCCGGCCCGGCTACCAGGCCATGTGCGACGACGAGCCCCTGCCCGCCCATCGCGGTGTGAGACCCCCAGTCGACACCGACACGCTGTGCGCTCATGCGCATCCCTCGTCCCACGCCGTAAGGCTCGCTGCTCGTCCGGCTCGGACCTTGGTCACCGTCTGCGCTCCCTCATCGAGGACATAGGCCAGCGTCGGCGGGTCTTCGGCGCCCTCTCGCTGCACGACGATCTCGACGAGTGCGAAGCGATTGGTGGTCTCGCTCACCGTGTCGCCATCGTGCGCGGCCAGCACGTCAGATCGCGAGGATCCCGGGCCGACACCGGCCACGGTCGTCGTCCCGTCGCCCCGCAGCTCGACGACCTCCACGACGCCCTCGACAACGATCAGTCGCACTCCAGCAGCCGAGTCGACCGACATCACTTCGCAGGATCCGTGGACGTCACCTTCACGAGTCAGGATCGGGCCGTCGTAATCGGACACTCGCGTGTCGGCGCCGAGGTCCACCCCGGGGATGCCGTCGAAGTCGAGGACGACCTGTGGCGCCGGCGGCGTGACGGTCGTGGTCGGCGAGGCCGGTTCGTTGGCGAAGCGACCGGGCTCCTTCTCCTCCGAACATGCAGCAAGCGTGAAGGCCGCAACGCACACGATCGCGAATCGCTTCCCCGACGGGCGCCGCACCCACAGAGTGTGCCGGATCACACGTCGGGATGCCCGGCGCGAGGCGCGACCGAATCGGCGGTCGGCTCGAGGCGGGGTCCCCACGGGGGCGTCATTGAACCCCCGACGCTCGCCGGGTGCCGTCGGCCGCCGGATCAGCGCTCCGCGGCCGCCTTGAGCCGGGCGAGCGTGTCCCGCATGGCGACCGCCCAGCGGTCGGCCATGGCCCCGAGCTCCTCGTCCGTCACCGGCCGGCCGCGCAGCCGCTCGAGGTCGAGGGGCTCCCAGGTCTCCGTGACGACGGTGCGCCCGTCGGCCGGCTCGAAGCGGTAGGTCCACCGGGACCACCCGCCGTCGCCGTCGAAGCTCGGCTCCCACGCGATCTCCCGAGGGCGGTCGCAGGCGACGATGCGGTTCGTCGTCTCGTACTCACGCTCGCCCGCCACGTTCACGCCGATGAAGACCGCCCCGACCGCGGGACCGCCGGCGTCCACCCACCGAGCACCCTTGCAGTTCGGGCTCCACTCGCCCATGCGTGGGAGGTCGGCGACCATGTCCCAGAGCTCCCCGGGAGGACGGTCGACGGTGACGCTTGCAGACGCGCGCGGGGCCACCGCCTCAGCGTGCCACGCCCCCGACAGGGAAGGGGCTGTGTCGGGACATCCTCGTCCGGCCAGGCCCCCCCGGCCCGGGCCGGCCGGGTTGCGGCCGAGTTGCGACGGTGGCCCTCGCAGAGCGCTGCGCCGCCGAGGGGCCCCGGGTGGCCGGAGCTCCCGGCCGCCGTCAGGGGGAGGGGCGGTCGGACAGCGTCACCGTGATGGCCTCGCGGCCGCCGGCGGCGCCGCGCACGACCTCCAGGCGCAGCTCCCCACCAGGGTCCTCCCGGCGGAGCAGGCCGAGGAGCTCCTCCACGGTCTCGAGGTCCTCGCCACCCGCCCGGACGATGATGTCGCCCTCGAGCACGCCGGCGGACGCCGCCGGACCGCCGGCCACGACGTCGAGCACCAAGACGCCGGCGTCGACCGTGGCGCTCAGCTGCTCGGCGATCTGGGGGGTCAGCTGGGCCGGGACGATCCCCAGGTACGCGTGCGACACGGTTCCGTCCTCGAGCAGCTGGCCGACCACGTCCCGCACGGTGGGCGCGGGGATGGCGAAGCCCAGGGAGACGGCCTGCGCCGATGGCGGGATGTAGGCGACGTTGATGCCGACGACCCGGCCGGCCCCGTCGACGAGGGCCCCGCCGGAGTTGCCCGGGGAGATCGGCGCGTCGGTCTGGATGAGATCGACCAGCGACGGCGCCGCCGAGCCGGGGATGGAGCGGTGCAGCCCCGACACGATCCCGGCGGTCACGGTGTTCTCGAAGCCGAGCGGGTTGCCCATGGCGATGGCCAGCTCGCCCACTTCGGGAACGTCGTCGGCGAAGGTGGCGGCCGGCAGCCCGGTCCGCTCCACCCGCACGAGCGCCAGATCCGTGAGCGGATCGGTCGCCAGTGCCGTCGCGTCGGCCCGGCGGCCGTCGGCGAAGACCACCTCGATCCGGGCGGCCCCGGCCACGACGTGGTCGTTGGTGACGATCGTCCCGTCACCGGCCCAGACGACACCGCTCCCCTCGCCCCGATCGGTCAGGATCGCGACGACCGACGGCTGGACGGCCCGGACGATCTCCGGGATCCGCTCGAACAGCCCGGTCGCCACGTCGCCCGGCGCCGTCGGCGCGGTCTCTCCCGCAGCTGCACCGTCGTCGCCGCCGTCGTCGTCCGAGACGCAGGCGGTCGCGAGCAGCAGCGAGACCGCCAGCGGAGCGGCGACCGCCAGCCGGGCGAGCCTCGCGCCGGCCGGACCGGCGGCGGTGCCCGGCAGGCGTGCGCCCGCCGTCATCCGGGCTCCAGCTGCAGGGAGAGCTGGGTGGTCAGCCCACCGCCCGACGGGCCGTCCCCCTCGTCCACCGTGGGGGCCCGCTGCGCCGTCACCGTCAGCACGCCGTCGTCGAAGATCCACGTTCCCTGACGGGCGTCGGCGGATCCGGGCAGCTGACGGACCGGGCTCGCCACCGGTCGGTCGGCCAGGGCGTCGGCGTAGAACGCCATCACCTCCCCGACCGTGCGGTCCCGAACCGCGTAGCTCCGCACCACGACCCCTTCGTCGACCTCGGACGCCGGTCCCAACGGTGTGGCCAACGGCGGGACCGGCACGTCGTCGAGGTCGGCGCCGACGAAGCCGGTCACGCCCGGTGTCACCTGCGGCCCGCCGACGTCGTCGTCGCCGCACCCGAGGAGGACCAGGGCGAGCGCGGCGACCAGGGCGGCGGGCAGGCGGCGGGCCCGCTCCCGGCCTCGTGCCCCGGCGGCGGTCGCCCCACGGGGGCGGCGACGGCGGGCTGCGGTCGTGGCGGCCGACCGGTCCGGCGGGATGTCGGCCACGAGGTGCGTCCTCGGTCGCATGACCTGCCCTCTACCCGCCCACGTCCCCACGACACGGCCCGCCCCCCCCGGTCGCCATGGGTCGACGGTCGCGAACGGCGCCGGATCCACGGACCGGGCCCTCGACGACCCCGATGGCCCGGCGCCGTCAGCCTGCCGAGGAGGGCGCCGCAGACGGGTCCGCTACCATCGCCAGGCTTCGTCAGGGGGTTACGCGCCACCTTTCGTGCAATCCCGCCCTCGTAGCTCAGCGGATAGAGCACCGGCCTCCGGAGCCGGTGGCGCAGGTTCGAGTCCTGCCGAGGGCGCCAGAAGCATCTGCGACGAGCGCCGCTCGGCGCGTCCTCGCGCTGCATCCCTCCGGCGTGACCGGCCTCAGGTGCGAAGGCCGTCGAGGACGAGGTCGAAGCGCAGCGAAAGGCTGTCGCGCAAGGGCGTGTCGCCGGTGTGGCCGGTCGCCCAGCGGAGCATCGCTTCCATGGTCATGCCGCCGAGGATTGCGCCGAGCTCGGCTGCGTCGACGTCGGTTCGGAGGTGGCCGGCGGCCTGGGCTCGTCGGAGCACGCGGGTGATGATGAGGCCGAAGTCGACCTTGTCGTCGGGGAAGGCGCCGAGGCGCTCCATGCCGCCGATCGAGGTGCGCAGGACGAGGGCAGCGAGATCGCGGGGCACCGACTCCATGCGACGGGAGAGCCCGTCGACGAATGCGGCGATCTGCTCGTCGAGATCGCCGTGGCCCATGGCCCGTTCGACGTCGGCCGCGGTTCCGCCCGAGGTAGCCCAGGTCAGCTCGCCGAGGAGTTGCTCCTTGCTCTCGAAGTGGAGGTAATAGGTGGAGCGCCCGATGCCTGCGGCCGTGCAGATGTCCTCGACGGTCGTGGTGTCGTAGCCGTTCTCGGTCCAGAGCCGGGCCGCCGCCCGGACGATGGCGGCCCGGGTGTCGAGCGATCGTTGGCGGCGCAGCAGGGAGCGTCGATAGGGGTTGTCGCTTGTTGTCGCATCGGCTTTGGCCACGGTCACCCTCCGCTGTCGCGCTCATGCTGGCGCGGGGCCTTGACAGCTCCGAGCCTCCGGCTGCACCCTACTTTCAAGACAACAGTCCAGAAACTATCCGAGGGGGCGCTGGGGATGGGAACGCTCGGGCGGGCGATCGACTATCGGCTCTTCGACGCCGACAACCACTACTACGAGCCGGTCGACATGTACGAGCGGTACATCGAGCCGGCCTTCGCCGACCGCACGTTCGTCACGCGGGAGACGGACGGCGGGACGATGGTCCTGTTCGAGGGGCGGCCTTTCGGGTTCGTGGGTGGCAGGGGAGAGCGGCGGCGGATCCGCCCGGGAGGCTTGCGGGCGATCCTGCGAGGGGAGCCGGCAACCGAGGACGACGACGTGGACGACAGCTATGCGTCGGACCCGGCAGCCCGTGTGGAGCTGATGGACCGGCAGGGGATCGAAGCGACGCTCATGTTCCCCAGCACCGGCGTGACGATCGCCAACGCCATCGGGGATGACCCGAGGCTGCTGGCCGCCCATATGCGAGCGTTCAACCGGTGGCTGGCCGACACGTGGACCTTCGACTACCGGCAGCGCATCATCTCACCGGCGATGATCGTCCTCGCCGACTCCGACGCCGCGGTCGCCGAGCTCGACCGGGTGCTGGCCCAGGGCGCCCGGGCGATCCAGATCCTTCCGGGGCCGGCCCGGTGGTCGACGGCGGACGGGCCGGGCCGGTCGCCGGCCGACGCCGTGCACGAGGCCTTCTGGGCTCGGGTGAACGAGGCCGGCGTGCTGGTCTGCTTGCACCTCGGCAACGCCGGATACATGGAGCACCACTCCGCCGATTGGGGCGAGGACCCCGACCCCGACGGCGTCCGATCCCCCGACGGTTCCGGTTCGACGTCGCTCAAGGGGCCGGACGATCCTGGCAAGGGCCGGTCCGCGTTCCAGTGGACGATGCTCTACCGGGACCGTCCCATCATGGACACGCTGGCGATCCTGATCTACCACAACCTGTTCGGGCGCTTCCCGAACGTTCGGGTCGCCAGCGTCGAGAACGGCTCGATCTGGGTCCCGTACCTGCTGCGGGTGATGGACAACATGAAGGGCATGGCCCGGAACGGCCCCTGGCCCAACGGCTACGTCGAGGGACGGCCGAGCGAGGTGTTCCGCAACCACGTCTACGTCTCGCCGCACCACTACGGGGAAGACGTCGGAGGGCTGGTGGACCTGATCGGCGAGGATCGCGTGCTGTTCGGCTCGGACTTCCCGCACGCTGAAGGCATGTCCGGCGTGGGCGACTACCGCGACCGCGCCGGCGAGCTCGTCGCGCGCATCGACCGTCCGGACGACGTGACCTCCAAGGTCATGCGAGACAACGGCCTCGCCGCGATCGGTCTGGCATGACCGGTGCGACCGAGGAGCGGGTGACGGCCTGGCTCGACAAGCTCGAGATCCGTGACGTGCTCGAGCGCTACATGCGCTACAACGACGACCTCGCCGCCGACCGCATCGCCGAGCTCTTCGACGAGGATGCCCGCTTCCAGATCATGGGCCAGGTGCACGTCGGACGGGAGGCCATCCGATCGTTCTTCGCCCGCACGGGTGCCAACGCCCCACCGTGGCACGAGCCCGGTGAGCTGTTCCGCCAGCCCGGCTCCGTCCACATCTCGTCGAACCCGGTGATCGACGTCGACGGCGACACGGCCACGGCGGAGAGTGACTTCTGCGTGGTCCGGCGGGATGGGGACGGCCGGGCGAGGCCCGTCCTCGTCGGCCGCTACCGGGACCGCCTCCACAAGCTCGACGACGGCCGCTGGGTGATCGACACGCGCACCGGGGTATCGGCGGCACGGCCAGGCGAGGAGGGGACCGACAGCGAGTGGCAGCGGGCGCTGGCGGGCATGAGCGAGGACGACCGCGCCACGATGCGGATCTGACGGGGGACGACGTGACGATGCCGACACCAGCGGCGACGCTCCCGTCCAGGCAGCGGAACGAGACGGTTGCGACAGGGGTGGCGTCGAGGTGACCGTCGACGTCCGCACCGAGGTCGTCATCGACCGCCCCGTCGACGAGGTCGCCGCCTACGCCGCCGACCCCTCCAACGCCCCCGAGTGGTACGCCAACATCGAGACAGTGGAGTGGAGGACACCGCCACCGGCGAGGCCGGGCTCCCAGGTGGCGTTCGTCGCCCGCTTCCTCGGCCGGCGGCTGGAGTACACCTACGAGCTCACCGAGCTCGTCCCCGGCGAGCGGCTCGTCATGCGCACCGCGCAAGGACCGTTCCCGATGGAGACCACCTACACCTGGTCGCCCGGCGGTCCGGCCTCGACCCGCATGACCTTGCGCAACCGCGGAGAGCCCTCCGGCTTCTCCCGGCTCGTCGCCCCCTTCGTGGCGCCGATGATGCGACGGGCCAACCGCAACGACCTCGCCGCCATCAAGGCGCTCCTCGAGGAACGGCAAGCCACCGGGCGCTGACCGAGGCCGGGCCGCCGGGTCCGGCGGTCACGCGCCGAGGCGACCGGTGACCTCGATGCCGTCGGGGACCTGGCCGGTCGACCGACTTCCATGCCGGCAACGTCCTGGCCGGTGAACGCCGACCGTGGCTCCTCATCGACCCCAAGCCCTATGCCGGCGACCCGCACTACGACGTGCTCCAGCACCTCCTGAACTGCGACCGCTCGTTGCATGCCGATCCGATCGGCCTGCTCACCCGGGTCGCCGACCTGGCAGGGCTCGACGCCGACCGGGTCCGCCAATGGCTGTTCGCCCGATGCGTCCAGCAGAGCCTGACCGCGGGCCTCAACCCGTGGCCGGCACTCGACCTCGTGCTCGATCGGCTGCGCGCCCAGCGCTGACGAGCCCTCCGCCCCGGCGGTGGGAAGCGTGGGCGCGACCTCGCGGCCACGTCGTCAGGGCGGTCCCCGGTCGGGTGGCACGCCACCCTGGGCGCCGCTCCGGGTGAGGGTGCGGGGGGCGGGGCTGGTGTGGTGGGTGCCGTCGGGGGCGGTGACCTCGAAGGTGAGGTCGGGGAGGAGCTTGGCGTGCCAGCCGGGTTCGTGGAGGTGGTGGTGGTGCCGGACGCAGAGGAGCACGAGGTTGTCGGGTCGGGTGGCGCCGCCGTGCTCCCACGGTTGGAGGTGGTGGCCGTCGCACCAGTGAGCGGGCCGGTCACAGCCCGGGTACCGGCAGTGCCGGTCCCGGATCACCAGCCCGTTCCACAGCGGGGCCGGGATCGACCGGGTGGCCCGGCCGAGGTCGAGGATGGTGCTGTCGGCGCCGAGCACGACCCGATGCAACGTGCAGTCGCACACCAGCCGGTCCAACACCCGGGCCGGCAGGGCCGGCCCGTCGACCACCTGGGCCGACCGGGGGTGTCCGTCGCGGTCGGTGTCGACGATCACGTTGAGATGCGGCCGGTGCCGGCCACCCCGCTTGGTGTGTTGGTGGTCGAGGAAGTGGCGGCACACGTCGACCAGGGCGTCGGCCCGCCGCTCCGCCGCCGTCCGCACCGGCTCCCCGGGGACGTCGCGGGTGGCGGCCAGGCGGATGGCGGTGTCGACCACTGCCCCGGCTTCGGCGTCGAGGCTGAACGATGCTTCCCACCGGTTGTCGATGGTCTGGGACAGCTGCAACGACCGCACCGGCTCCACGCCGGGGTCGGTGCCGTCGGCGTCGACCCGGGCCCGCCAGGCCTGCAACACCGTGACCGTGTCCGCCAACGTCAACCCGGCCAGCGTCGGGACCAGGTCGGCTTCCTGGGAGGCCATCACGTCCACCGCCCCGTCCGGCACCGCGTGCACGACGGCCTGGACCTGCCCGCCCGACAGCATCCCGGACACCGCCGCCTCGGCCACGACCGGGAGGCGGGCCAGGGTGCGGGCGGTGGCCCGCAACCGGGCGGTGTCGCGCCGGTCGATCCCGGCCCGGTCCCGCAACCAGCCCACCATCGAGGTGGCCCCGTCGGTCTCCCACAGCCCGTCCCGCTCGAACGCATCGAC
>JBFWQW010000092.1:0-11313 GCA_050249235.1 Acidimicrobiia bacterium
GAACTGGTTCAGCAGCACGGGGCCTCCCGGGAGCCGGCGTCGCGAGCGCCAGCGAGCAGCCGGCCGTCGAGCGCAGCCTGCGGAGCGAGACCATCGGCACAGAACTGGTTCAGCAGCACGGGGCCTCAGTCCTTCCTGGCCAGGACGATGGCGCCGACGAGAGCCGCCAGCAGGAGCACGGAGACCACCTCGAAGGGCACGAGGTAGGTCGAGAAGATGGCGTCGCCGACGGCGCCGGTGCCCCGGGTGGCCGTGACCGCCTGGGAGCTCACTCCGTCGAGGTCGGGGAGCTCCTTGTCGTCGAAGGCCTCGACGAGGACGTAGCCGAGGATCCCGGCGAGGAACAGGGCGGTGACGAGGGCAACCCCCCGCTGGTCGCCGTCGAGGGCGCCGTCGGTGCCGACCCGGGCACGGGTGAGCATGACGCCGAAGAGGAACAGCACGACGATGGCACCGACGTAGACGAGGATCTGGACCGCGGCCACGAACTCGGCCGCCAGCAGGATGTACTGGGCGCCGACGCTGGCCAGGACGACCACCAGGTAGAGGGCGGCGTGCACGACGTTCTTCGTCGTGACCACCTTGAGCGCACCGATGACGGCGGCCGCGGCGAGCAGCCCGAAGGCGATGTTCTGGGCGACCATCAGCGGGGCACCTTCTTGACCTTCGCCTGCGAGCCGGCCTCGTAGGGCTCGTAGTCGGGAACGGTCAGGAACCACTCGCCGAGCTTCTCCTTGTCGTGCAGGAGGTCGGCGATGCGGGGCTCGGAGTACTCGAACTCGGGGCTCCAGAAGAGCGCGTCGAACGGGCAGACCTCGACGCAGATGCCGCAGTACATGCACAGCCCGTAGTCGATGTCGAAGCGGTCGAGGAGCTGGACCGTGCGGGGCTTGCCGCCCTCGCGGCGGGGGGGCGCCTTGGTCTTGTGGCCCTCGATGTAGATGCACCAGTCGGGGCACTGCCGGGCACAGAGCATGCAGACCGTGCAGTTCTCTTCCTTGAGGGCGATGACGCCGCGGGCCCGGGGCGCCGGCGCCTCCTTCTCCCTCGGGTACTGCGTGGTCACCGCCGGCTTGAGCATGGTCCGGAACGTGACGCCCAGCCCCTTGACGACACCGAAGAGCTCGGGCATCAGAAGACCACCTTGAGGACGGCCGTCACCATGATGTTGGCGAGCGACAGCGGGATGAGGTACTTCCAGGCCAGCGTCTGGAGCTGGTCCTCCCGGAAGCGGGGGTACGTGAAGCGGAACCAGAAGATGAGGAAGGCGACGAACATCATCTTCGAGAGCAGGACCACCGGGCCGATCACGTTCATGATGTCGGCGTCGAGGTCGAAGCCCGGCAGCCACCAGCCGCCGAGGAAGAGCGTGGCCGCCACCGCCGCGAAGGCCCCGGCCGAGGCGAACTCGCCGATGAAGAACAGCAGGAACCGCATGCCCGAGTACTCGGTCATGTAGCCGGCGACCAGCTCGGACTCCGCCACGGGCATGTCGAAGGGCGTCTGCGTGAGCTCGGCCTGGGTGGCGACGAGGAAGATCCCGAACCCGACGATCTGGGTGATGACGAAGGGGTTCCCGAGGCCGCCGAAGCCGAAGATCTCGCCCTCGGCCTGCGAGGCCACGATCCCCTGCAGGTTGAGGGTGCCGGCCTGGATCACGACGCCGACCACGGCGAGGACCATCGGCAGCTCGTAGGCGATGAGCTGGCCAGCGGCCCGCAGGCCGCCCATGAGGGAGTACTTGTTCGCCGACGACCAGCCGGCGACGAGGACGCCGATCACCGACACGGCCGAGACGGCGAGGGCGTAGAACACGCCGATGTCGAGGTCGGCGAAGTACAGGTCCGGGCCGAAGGGCACCACGACGTAGACGAGCAGGACCGTGCCGACCACGAGGAACGGGGCCAGCTTGAACAGCGTGCGGTCGGCCCGCTCCGGGACGATGTCCTCCTTCTGGATGAACTTGCCGACCTCGGCCATCAGCTGCAGCGAGCCGTGGGGCCCGGCCTCCATGGGCCCGAGCCGACTCTGCATGTGGCTCATCATCTTGAAGAGGAAGACGTAGACGAGCGTCCCGGCGGGGATCAGCACGGCCACGAGCACGCCGACGACCCGCAGCACCGTCTGCTGCCAGTACGCCAGCTCACCGAAGACGAGGGGGAGGTTGCTCACCGGTCGATGTCCCCGAGGATGAAGTAGAGGCTGGCGAGGATCGTGATCACGTCGGGGACGTAGACGCCCCGCATGACCCACGGCACGACCGAGATGTTGTTGAAGCTGGCCGAGCGGATCTTGCAGCGGAAGGGCCCGAGATCGCCCTTGCTGACGAGGTAGTAGCCCATCTCGCCCAGGGGGTTCTCGGTCGACACCCAGGCCTCGCCGGCCGGCACCTTGATGATGCGGGGCACCTTGGCCATGATCGGGCCCGAGGGCAGCCCGTCGAGGAGCTGGTCGACGATCCGGGTGGACTCCCGCACCTCCTGCAGGCGCACCCAGTACCGGGCGAAGCTGTCGCCGTCGGGGTGGGTCCAGACCCGCCAGTCGGCGTGCTTCCAGGCCAGCGGGTAGTCGTGGTCCCGGCGGAGGTCCCAGTCGACGCCGGACGCCCGCAGGTTGGCCCCGGACAGGCCGTAGCCGAGGGCCACGTCGGCGGGGATCACGCCGACGCCGCGCGTGCGGGTCTCGAAGATCTCGTTGCCGACGAGCAGGTCCTCCATCTCGTCGCAGAAGTGGCGGATCTTGGCCATCGCGCCGTGGGTCTCCTCCACCCACCCCTTGGGGAGGTCGTCCTTCAGGCCGCCGATGCGGTCGAAGTTCGGGTGGAAGCGGCCGCCGGTGACGGCCTCCATGAGGTTGAGGACGTGCTCGCGGTCGCGGAAGGCGTAGAAGACGGGCGTCACCGCGCCGAGCTGCACGCCCATGTCGCCGAGGAACAGCGTGAGGTTGGCCTGGCGGGCCATCTCGAAGAAGATCGTGCGGATCCACTGGGCCCGCTCGGGCGCCTCGATCTCCATGAGCTGCTCGGCGGCCAGGATGAACGGCACCTCGTTCGCGAAGTGCCCCAGCCAGTCGATGCGGTTCACGAGCGTCGTGACCTGCGGGTACGTGCGGACCTCGACCAGCTTCTCGTAGCCCCGGTGCATGTAGCCCATGACGGGCTCGGCCGAGATGACCTGCTCGCCGTCGAGACGGGCGACGATCCGCAGGGTGCCGTGGGTGGCCGGGTGCTGCGGGCCGATGTTGAGGGTCATGCCCTCGGTCTCGAGCTCGACGTTCACCCTGGCCTCGGCCGCGGCCGCGCCGATGTAGGTCCGCTGCTGCCGCTCGCTGAGCGCGGTCACTCGGCATCCTCCGTCGCGTCGGCGCCTTCGTCCTCGTCGGGCTCACCCGGCATGGGCTCGACGTCGACGAGGCCCGGCCAGGGCTTCACCATGCGGGAGAGGAGCGGGAAGTCCTTGCGGAGCGGGTGCCCCTCGAAGGAGCCCGGGAGGTAGAGGTGGCGGAGGTCGGGATGCCCGACGAACGAGATGCCGAACATCTCCCAGGCCTCCCGCTCGTGCCAGTCGGCACCGGGGTAGACGCCGATCCAGCTCGGGGCGGTCAGGTCGTCGTCGGGCAGGTCGGCCTTGAGGGTGATGCCGAGGTGCGAGGTCGTCGACAGGAGCCGGGCGACCAGCTGGAAGCGGGTGGTGCCGCCGGCGACCCCGTGGTCGAGGTCGTCGGGCACCGGCACCGGGAAGGTGACGTCGGGCGTGCCCCCCTCCTCGCTCTTGCCGAAGGGCGAGGGCAGCCAGTCGATCGCCGACAGGAAGCAGAAGTAGGTCATGCCCAGCCGGTCGTGGCAGGCCCGGGCCGCGTCGGCCCAGCGGTCGAGCGCCACCCGGGCCCAGACGTCGACGCCGGCCATGAGGTGGGTCTCGAGCAGCCCGTCGCCGAGGACGTCGCCGAGCACGGCGAGCAGGGCCTCGCGGGCCTCGTCGGTCGCGGGCTCGTCCGTGGGCGGCGCGTCGGGCGTGGTCGCCTCAGTTGACGACAAGCGGCTCACCCCTCCCCCGCTGCGTCATGTCCTCGTTCTGGATCCGCTGCTGGAGCAGGACGATCCCCTCGAGCAGGGCCTCCGGCCGGGGCGGGCACCCGGGCACGTAGACGTCGACCGGGATGATCTGGTCGACGCCCTTCGTGACGGAGTAGGAGTCCCAGTAGGGGCCGCCGCAGTTGGCGCAGCTCCCCATCGAGATCACGTACTTGGGCTCGGCCATCTGCTCCCACAGCCGGCGGATCGACGGCGCCATCTTGTCCGTGACCGTGCCGGACACGACCACCAGGTCGGCCTGGCGGGGGCTGGCGGGCAGCGGGATGACGCCGAGGCGCATCACGTCGTAGCGGGGCGACGCGAAGGCGGCGCCCATCTCGATGGCGCAGCAGGCCAGGCCCCACTGGTAGGCCCAGAGGCTGTACTTCCGGCTGAGGTTGAGCAGCGCGGTGAGCGGCTTGGGGACCTTGCCCCGCTCCAACAGGCTCAGACCCACCGGAGCACTCCCTTTCGCCAGGCGTAGACCAGGCCGAGGACGAGGATGAACACGAAGATCGCCATCTCGGCCAGGCCGAACACGCCGTAGCGCTCGAGGCCGAGGGCCCAGGGGAAGATGAACACCGCCTCGACGTCGAAGATGACGAAGAGCAGGGCGAAGATGTAGTAGCGGACCTGGCTCTGGCTGAAGCCGGAGCCGATCGGGTCGACGCCGCTCTCGTAGCTCGAGAGCTTCTCGGCCGACGGGCGGGAAGGCCGCAGGAGCCGCCCGATGGAGAGGACGCCGGCCACGAGGAGCCCGGCGACCGTGGCGAAAACCGCGACCGTCAGATAGGCGCGGAGGAAGTCGGACACGGAGGGCGAGCCTAGTGAGCGGTTTCACAGGGGACCAAAGACACTCCCCGCGGCCACCGCCGAGGCGAGGCGTCAGCGGTCGACGGCGGTCAGGACGGGCACCGCGTCCTCGGCCCAGCCCACGACCCGGTCGGGCAGGATGCCCACGACCAGGGTGAACGCCAGCGCGAGGCCGAGGGCGAGGCGGGCGCCCAACGCCACCCTGGGCGCGGCCGCCCCGGCCGGGGCCGTGTCGTCGCCGGCCTCCGGCTCGGTCATGTACATGGCCACGACGATGCGCAGGTAGAGGAAGGCGGACACGACGGCCGTGAGCATGGCGACCACCGCCAGCCAGTAGCTCTCCCGCTCGACGGCGGCCCCGATGACGTAGAACTTGGCGAGGAAGCCGCTCGTCAGGGGTACCCCGGCCTGGGCCAGCAGGAGGGTCGTGAAGGCCAGCGCCAGGGCCGGGCGGCGGGCGGCCAGCCCCCGGTAGTGCCGGAGGGCGTGACGGCTGTCGCCCTTGCCGGCGACCACGGCGACGACGCCGAAGCTGCCGGCGACGAGGAAGGTGTAGGCCACCAGGTAGAAGAGCGCCGCCGAGGTGCCCTCGTCGCTGGCGACCTGGACGCCCACCAGGATGAAGCCGGCGTGGCCGATCGAGCTGTAGGCCAGCATCCGCTTGACGTCGTCCTGGACGATGGCGAACACGGCGCCCACCACCAGCGTGAGCACGGTGAGCACGGCGACCAGGGGCTGCCAGTCGGCCCGGTAGGAGCCGAACGTGGTGACGAACACCCGCAGGAGCGCCCCGAAGGCGGCCGCCTTCGACACCGAGGCCATGAACGCCGTCACCGGCGTCGGCGCCCCCTGGTAGACGTCCGGCGTCCAGACGTGGAAGGGCGCGGCGGAGACCTTGAACCCGAGGCCCACGAGCAGCAGGGCGAACCCGGCGAGGAGGAGGCCCTCCCGCTCCAGCACGTTGGAGGCGAGGAACTGGCCGATCGTCGTCAGGTTGGTCGAGCCGGTGGCGCCGTAGACGAGGGCGATGCCGTAGAGCAGGAACGCCGACGAGAAGGCGCCGAGCACGAAGTACTTCATCGCCGACTCGCGCGACGCCGACCGCCCGGCGTGGATGCCGGCCAGCACGTAGAGGGCGATGGACAGGCACTCGAGCCCGAGGAACAGCACCATGAGGTCGTTGGCCATGGCCATGACGAGGCCGCCCACCGCGGCCAGCATCAGCAGCACGTAGGCCTCCGGGCCGTCGAGGCCCTCCCGGCGGAGGTGGTCGTCGGCGAGCAGGGCCGTCAGCACCAGGCCGGCGGCGATCACCACCGTCAGGAAGCACGTGAACCCGTCGACCGTGAGCGCGCCGGCGACGATCGTGAAGGGGCCCCGGTCGGGGTCGGTGACCCTCGGCCAGGTGCCGACGGCGCCGCCGGCCGCCGCCGCCGAGGCGACGACGGTGACGACCGCGTACGTGCCCCGGGGCAGCCGGGCGGTGGAGAGGGCGGACACGGTGAGGAGCAGCAGCGCCCCGGCCACCAGGGCCAGGATCGGCACGAGGGCCGACCAGGCGATGTCGGGCGTGGCGACGGGCGAGATGGCGGCGATCACTCCTCGCCTGCTTCCGTGTGGTCGGACGGGGTGTCGGCCACCACGTGGGTCGGGGGCTGTCGGTAGTCGGAGTGGTCCTCGACGTGGGCGACCAGGCGCTCGACGGCGGGCTCGATGCGGTCGAGCACCGGCTTGGGGTAGACGCCGAGGAAGACGATGGCGACGAGCAGCGGGGCCAGCACCAGGCCGTCCGCCCACCCGAGGTCGGGCACCGACGCGTTGTCGCCCTCAGGTTCGCCGTGGAAGACCCGCTGGTAGGCCCACAGGAGGTAGACGGCGGCGAGGATCACCCCGGCGGCGGCCACGACGGTCCACCACCGCCTCGTGGTGAAGCTCCCGAGGAGGATGAGGTACTCGCCGACGAAGCCGTTGAGCAGCGGGAGCCCGACCGACGAGAGCATGACCACCATGAAGGCGGCGGCGAGCAGGGGCGCCGGGCGCTGGAGCCCGCCGAGCTCGGCGATCAGGCGGGTGTGGCGGCGCTCGTAGATCATCCCGACGAGGAGGAAGAGGGCACCGGTCGACACGCCGTGGTTGACCATCTGCAGCACGCTGCCGGTGAGGCCCTGGTCGGTGAGGGCGAACGTGCCGAGGACGATGAAGCCGAGGTGGGCGACCGACGAGTAGGCCACCAGCCGCTTCAGGTCGCGCTGCACGGCGGCCACCAGCGCGCCGTAGATCACCCCGATCACGCCGAGCGTGACGAGCACGGGCGCGGCCCACACCGCCGCCTCGGGGAAGAGGTAGAGGCCGAACCGCAGGAAGCCGTAGGTGCCGAGCTTCAGCATCACCCCGGCGAGGATGACGGATCCGGCCGTCGGGGCCTGGGTGTGGGCGTCGGGCAGCCAGGTGTGGAGCGGGAAAAGGGGCACCTTCACCGCGAAGGCGACCGCGAAGCTGGCGAACAGCCAGCGGGTCGAGGTGGCGGCGATGCTCTGCGACTGGGCGATCTCGACCAGGTCGAAGGTGATGGCCCCGCCGCTCGCCCGCTGGTGCAGCCAGGCCGTCGCCACCACGCCGACGAGCATGAAGGCCGAGCCGAACATGGTGAAGAGGAAGAACTTCGTGGCCGCGTAGACGCGGTCGGCGTAGCCCCAGCCGCCGATGAGGAAGTACATCGGCACGAGCACGATCTCGAACATGACGAAGAACAGGAAGAGGTCGAGCGACAGGAAGACGCCCATGCAGCCGGCCTCGAGGAGCAGGAGCCAGGCGGTGTAGCTCTTGGCGTCGTGGTGCGGCTTGACGCCGGCCAGCACGAGGGGGAAGAGGAGGCCGGTCAGCACCACGAGGAACAGCGAGATCCCGTCGACGCCGACGTGCCAGGAGATGCCGAGGCTCTCGATCCACTCGTCGCGGGTCGCGAACTGGAACCCGGACTGGTGGCGGTCGAACTGGGTGAGCATCCAGATCGTCAGGGCGCCGACGGTGGCGGCGCTGGCCAGGCCGACGAGGCGGGCCACCTCGGGCCGACCCTTCGGGACGATCGCCACCAGCGCGGCCCCGACCGCTGGCAGCACCACAAGGAACGTGAGGAGCGGGAAGCCGGGGTCCATCAGATGCCCGCCCGCAGGACGAACCAGACGAGGGTGAGGGCGGCGCCGCCGGCGATGGCCAGCGCGTACGTCCGGACGAACCCGGTCTGCAGGACCCGCAGCCGGCGGCCGGCAGCCTGCACGAGGCCGCCCGAGCCGTCGACTGCGCCGTCGATCCCCGTCTTGTCGGCGACGGCCAGTGCCTCGGCCAGGCGGGTCCCACCGTCGCCGACCACCACCGCCAGCGCCTCGTCGTAGTGGTAGGCGTGGAGCAGCAGGTCGGGTTCGACCGAGCGCAGCCGGTGCCGCAGGTACACGGCGACCGCGCCGGAGATCCCGACGAGCCCGGCCAGCGTGGCGACGACGGCGAGGCCCACCTTCGTGGCGGTCGAGGCGTCGACCTCGGCCTCGAGCTCGCCGAGCACCGGGTGCAGCCAGTCGGCCAGGAAGTGGAGGTCGTGGTGGAGGGGGAGGTTGAGCCCGCCGCCGACCGCGGCGAGCACGGCCAGGACCACGAGGGGCAGCGTCATCGTCCACGGCGACTCGTGGGGCTGCCCGGGGCCGCCGTGCGCGGGGCCGCCGTGGAGGTCGGGGCCGACCGGTGCCCCGGCGGTGACCTCGACGGCGGCCTCGTCGTGGCCGGCCTCCTCGGCGCCGGTGACCTCGGCCGCCGGCACGGGCCCGGTGACCCAGCGGGCCTCGCCGAAGAAGACCATGAACACCTGGCGGCTCATGTAGAAGGCGGTGAGGAGGGCGGTGACCAGGCCCACCAGCCAGAGTGCCGGGCTGCTCTCCCAGGCGCCGAGGAGGATCTCGTCCTTCGACCAGAACCCTGCGAAGGGCGGGACGCCGGCGATCGCCAGCCAGCCGACGACGAACGTCCCGGCCGTCACGGGCATCCACCGCCGGAGGGCCCCCATGTGGCGCATGTCCTGCTCGCCGCCGAGGCCGTGGATCACCGAGCCCGAGCCGAGGAAGAGGAGCGCCTTGAAGAAGGCGTGGGTGACCATGTGGAAGATGGCGGCCACGTAGGCGCCGGTGCCGACGGCCAGGAACATGTAGCCGAGCTGGCTCACCGTCGAGTAGGCCAGCACCCGCTTGATGTCCCGCTGGCTCACCGCCACGGTCGCCGCGAACAGCGCCGTGGCCGCGCCCACCCAGGCGATGACGTCGGGCACCCAGTCCGAGGCGGCTCCGAGCACGGGGGACACCCGGACCATCAGGTACACGCCGGACGTCACCATGGTGGCGGCGTGGATCAGGGCCGAGACGGGCGTGGGGCCGGCCATGGCGTCGGGGAGCCACACGAAGAGGGGCAGCTGGGCCGACTTGCCGCAGGCACCCACGAACAGCAGCAGGGCGATGCCGGTGGCGGTCGACGCGGCCAGGGTGTCGGCCTGCTGGAGGAAGCCGGTGCCCTCGTCGGTGACGTAGGTGAGCGTGCCGAGGGCCGAGAAGACCAGGAAGGTCCCGAGCATGTAGCCCCAGTCACCCACCCGGTTGGTGACGAAGGCCTTCTTGCCGGCCACCGCGTTCGGCATCTCGCCGAACCAGAACGAGATGAGGAAGTACGAGCAGGCGCCCACGCCCTCCCAGCCGAGGAAGGTGAGCACCAGGTTGTCGCCGAGGACCAGGAGCAGCATGGCGAACACGAAGAGGTTCAGGTAGAGGAAGAACCTCGGGAAGTCGCGGTCGCCGTGCATGTAGCCCACCGAGTACAGGTGGATGAGCGTGGCGATGCCGGTGACGAACAGCGCCATCGTGATCGAGAGCGGGTCGACGAGGAAGCCGACGTCGACGGAGAGGTCGCCGACGGGGAGCCAGCTCCAGAGGTGGAAGACGAACTGCCGGTGGTGCTCGTCGCGCTCGAGCAGGCCGGCGAACGTCACGACCGTGGCGACGAAGGCGCCGCCGCAGCAGAGCGTCGCCCACCAGCCGGCCAGGGGCTCGCCGAGGCGGCGGCCGGCGACGAGCAGCACCAACGCACCGACCAACGGGAGGGTGGGGATCAGCCAGACGGCTCCGAGCATGTGCGAGTCAGCCCCTCAGCTCGGCGATGTCGTCGGCGCTGGCGCCCGGCCGGCGCCGGAGGATCGAGACGACGATGCCGAGGCCCACGGTGACCTCGGCGGCGGCGACGACCATGACGAAGAAGACCGACACCTGGCCGGCGATGTCGTCGAGCTCGCGGGCGAACGTGACGAACGTGAGGTTGACGGCGTTGAGCATGAGCTCCACGCACATGAACATCACCAGGGGATTGCGGCGCACGAGCAGGCCGGCCGACCCGATGGCGAAGACGAGGGCGGCCAGGACGAGGTACCAGGAGGCGTCGACGTCCATCAGCCCTCGCTCCCCGACGGCTCGTCGCGCGCCGGCCGGCGGGCCAGCACGACCGCGCCGACGACGGCGATGACGAGCAGCACCGAGGTGAGCTCGAAGGCGAACACGTAGTCGGTGAACAGGGCCCGGCCGATGCTGGCGATGTTCGTCCCCTCGCCGTCGAGGGTCCCCGTGGCCGACCGGGCCCCCTCCGTGACCTGTGACGCCCGGATGCCGAGGAGAGCCAGGAGCACGAGCGACACCCCGGCCACGCCGACGGCGGCCGGGCGCTGGCCGCCGAGGGGCTCGGTCTCGAGCGCCTCGGCCTTGTCCACCCCGAGCAGCATGATCACGAAGAGGAACAGCACGACGATGGCGCCCGCGTAGACGATCACCTGCACCGCGGCCAGGAAGTGGGCGCCCTGGGCCACGAAGAGCACGGCGATGCCGAACAGCGTGCCGACCAGGGACAGAGCGGCGTGCACCGGGTTGCGGGAGAGGATCACGCCGACGGCGCCGGCGAGGCACCCGAGGGCCGCGATCGCGAAGACCACGTGGTCCATCAGCGGGCGTGCTCCGCCTCGTGGGCGTCGTGGTCGTGGGCGTCGTGGTCGTGGTCGTCGTGGTCGCCGTGGTCGTGGTCGCCGTGGTCGTGGTCGTGATCCTCGTGGCCGTCGCCGTCGTCGGCCGCGGACGCGTCGGCCCGGGCCTGGCCCGGCTCCGCGGCCCGGACCCCGTAGCCGAGCTCGCCCGACCAGCCCACCCGGCCGACCTGGGCGGCGTCGCCGTGGGCGGCGGTGGCCCGCATCCAGGCCGAGGTGTGCTCGTCCTCGCCCGGCCGCCAGTCCTCCCACGGCAGCTGCCGGGGCCGGCCGTCGTCGTCGACCACCAGCTCCTGCTTGGTGTAGATGGCGTCCTGACGGTTGGTGAAGGAGAACTCGAAGAGCTTCGACTCGGTGATGGCCTCGGTGG
>JBFWQW010000093.1:0-11284 GCA_050249235.1 Acidimicrobiia bacterium
CGAAGGTCCCGGGGGTGACGAACGTGTACGCCGACGGTCAGGGGGGCTTCGTCTACATCGAGGTCCTGACCACGCCGGGGACCACCCGCTCCTACTACCGGGTGGCTGCCTACAACCAGGCGGGGGAGGGCGCGCCGTCGGCGGTCGTCTGCGCCGCGCTGGTCGGCTCGACCTGCTGAGGGCTCCCACCCGTGGCGGGCGGTCATCGGGACCCGGGCAGCGAGTGACGCCTTTGGTCGAGTCTTCACCGGACGCTCGGTAGCCCGTGGCCAGGCAGGCCGTGGGGGCGAGAGGGGTGTCACCGGTGATCGCCCCGGGGCGGGATCCCTCCTGGCGCGGGGAGTGCCCCACCGAGACGATCTCGGTGGGGCACTCGCCGTCGCCGCCGGTCGGCTTCAGATCCCGCTCGGGCAGCGGTTCCCGGACAGGGGCGCCTTGCCGTAGTCGCCGAGGTAGCCCTGGTAGCGCGTCTCGGGAATCGACACGGTTCCCCAGTCGTGCGCACACGCCGCCCGCGGGCCGTAGTTGCGGAGCTCGACGTGGGTGTGGCGGCCCGAGGCGCTCCTCACCTGGTAGCAGGCGTATCCCGAGTTGAGGGGAAGGGAGGCGAGCTTGCCGACCGTGCCGCCCCAGCGCCCGATCTGGCCGGTCGCGGCCCGGGCGGCGAGGTGGCTGAAGGTCACCCGCCCGATGGGGTTCCCGCCGTGGCGGATCTCCACCACGGCGTAGTACCCGCAGTAGGTCGCGTTCCCGCTGCCGGCGCCGCTGCCGATGATGTGGGTCGTGATCTGGCTGTTGTACGCCGGGTTCTTCGGCGCGGCGTAGATGCGGACGGTCGTTCCCCCGGAGCCGTAGTAGTCGAAGGCCACCTGGTTGCCGCCGTGCTGACCGGGGCGGGTCCCGTTCATGTACGAGCCCGCGAAGCCCGCACCGATCCAGACCGGGGTGTTCGACGTGGCTGCGCCGGCCGGGATCGGGCTCCCCAGGACGAGGGTGCCGAGGACGGCGACGATGAGCAGGAGCCGGGTCGTCAACCCGGTCGGTGTCCGGGGACGGTCCGCCGTCGGACGGCACGTCCACCGCTGGAAGCCTCGCTTGTTCCCCATGGCATGTCTCTCCTTGGTTGTCGGCCGGAGGCGTCGGCCTCCGGTTCTGGCGTTCGCGGCACGTACGAGCCACGCACCGGACTCCCGTCCGGTGGATCCGGGCTCGCAGGCTCCGGTTGGTGTCCGGCGCCGGCCGATCCGGCGCCACCGGTCGAGCGGACCACGGCGGGACGGGCGTGCAACATGGCGCGGGGAGGCGAAGCCCGTTGCCGGAAGGCAAGGCGCGACTGCCCGTTCGGACAGCGGTCGGGGCGACCCCACGGGCCGAGGGGGTGGCCGTCGAGACGGGTCAGCGGGCCCCTGCCACGATGCGCCGCCTGCAGCTACTGTGCTCGCCGGTGTGATCGGCCTCCGGCCCGATCGAGGGACGGAGGGCGTCGAGGGTGTCCGACATCGACCTCGGCATACGGGGCCTGAGCGAAGTGGCACTCGTCGGGCGGGGCGGCTTCGCCGACGTCTACCGCGCCCTGCAGGCCGACCTCGACCGGGTCGTCGCGGTGAAGGTCATCCGTGGCCTGTGGGACGGGTCGACGGTGCGTCGCTTCAAGCGCGAGCAACAGGCGATGGGACGCCTCTCGCACGAGCAGGGCGTCGTCCCCGTGTACGAGGCCGGCCAGACCGCCGCCGGGAGCCCGTACCTGATCATGCCGTACTTCGGCGCGGGGTCACTCGACGATGCGATCCGGGACCAGGGCGCGATGCGGTGGGACCGTGCCGCGGCGTTGATGGAACGGGTGGCGGACACCCTCCAGACCACCCATGAGTCGGGTGTCATCCACCGCGACATCAAGCCGGCGAACATCTTCCTCAGGGGCGACGGCGCGCCGGTGATCGGTGACTTCGGGATCGCCCGCCTGGTGTCCGGGCTGAGCGCGACCCAGTCGTCCACGGTGGCGTTCACGCCGGCGTACAGCCCTCCCGAGGTGTTCAAGACCTCGGGGATGGACCCGACGATCGACGTCTACGGCGTCGGCGCCACGCTCTGGGCCCTGTTGGCGGGCCGCCCGCCGTTCCATGGCGGCGCCGGCTCCGCGGATCTTCTCGCCGTCATGCACCGCGTCGTCAACGACCCGATTGGGACGCCCGCTCCCGGCATCCCCGCCTCGCTGCTCGACGTCATCGAGCGGGCGACGGCGAAGGACCCGTCGGCCCGCCATGCCTCGTGCGCCGACCTGGCAGACGATCTCGCCGCTGCCCGGCGGATCACCGAGGCGGTCGACGTCGTGAGGGTCGCGCCGGTCGAGACCACGCTCGTCCCGCCTCCGCCGCTTCCGGTGGACGGGCCGCCGGCCGGGGAGCTCACCGAGGTGGGGGACGGTCTCGACGGGTCGGCGGTCGACGCCACCGTGGCCAGCGACGGCGCAACGCGGTCGAGGCTCGACGCCACCGTCCTCGTGGAAGCGTCCACGCTGCGGGACGAAGCGACGGTCGCCGTGCACACGCTGGCGCTCGCCGAAGCCGGGCGCCGCCGGCGCGGCGGTCGACTCGCGCTCGCCGCCGCGTTCGCGCTGGTCGTCGCGGCCGCCGGTGGGGCCTGGGCGCTCTCCGGCGACCCGGAGCGCGGCGAGGGGGCTGCCGGCGACGACTCGGCCGAGGAGGTCGAGGTGGCGGGGGCCGCGCCCACCAGCGGGACGACGGGGTCGGCAGCCGATACGACCATGCGGCCGCCCACTGCCGACGAGCTGGCGTTCCTGCGGGCGGCCGGCGGCATCGGGGGTGGCGGCAACGGGGGTGGCGCCGGCGCCGGCGCCACCGTCGACCTCGGCGGCACCGGGAGGACGACGCCCGACCAACCACCCACCAACGTCACGGTGCCGTCGATCTCTCCCGGGCCCACGCCCGATCTGTCGGTCGTCGTGAGCGACGAGGCGGTCACGGGCCTGGGCCCGACGAGCGCGCACGTGTCGTTCACCACGAATCTGTGCACGACGGCGGACTGGACCTGGCAGGGCGGCTCGCACCGGGCGCCGGGGTGGCCGAACGCGAACGACCGGTGCTGGACCGAGCACTACTGGGACCTGGCCGGGCTTGTGCCGGGCACCGCCTACGAGGTGGTCGTCCAGCTCGTCGACGGGGCCGGCCGGCGGGGCGTCGCCACCATCCGGTTCACCACCCCCGGCAGCTAGCCGCTCGCGCCTCCGCGTCAGCGCCCGTCGGGCCCGGCGGGGTGGAGGTCGCTCAACACCACCGCCCCCGATTGGATTGCCTCGTTGGCGAGCACCACCCGGCGGGCCACCCCCGCCTCGGCCTCGATGAGGAACTTGTCGTAGAGGTGGTCGAGGTGCTGCTTGACGGCACCCTGGCTGACGTACAGCGCGGCTGCGATCTCGCGGACCGATGCGGGAGGGGTGAACGCCCGCCCGGAGAGCACCGGTCGGCACAGCTCGACGAGGACGTCCCGCTCGCGCGGCGTCAGATCCTCCGGTGGCGGTCGAAGTCGCACCGTCGAGCCCCGGGCCGGCGAGCGGTCGCTCAGGCGAAGGCGGGTGCGGCCGATCAGGATCTCGTCGCCGTGGGCGAGCACCTGCGTCAGCAGCACCCGTTCGCCGTTCACCAGGGTGCCGTTCGTCGAACCGACATCGGAGATGCACCAGGCCGGTCCGACTCTCTCGAGGAGCGCGTGCACGCGCGAGACGGCTGGGTCGCCGTCGATCACCAGGTCGTTGCTCCCGTCGGCACCGATGCTGATCCGGTCACCACACTCTTCGAGGTGGAACAGCGCATGGCCGACCACGTCTCCGAGCCGCTCGAGAATCGCCACACCACTCCTTCCGGCGCTGAGCGTAGGACCCGGGCGATGGACGGGGGTTCGCTCGACCTCCACGATCCGCGTCGATCGCACCTCTCGGATGCCCCGGTCCGCAAGGCGCGGCCCCAGGCGGGCGGTCATCGGGACCCGGGCCGTCGGGAGCGCCGCAGCCGACCGCCCACGGGCGCCGGGTCGGCCGGCTGGGTAGCGTCGGTCCGTGCGCCTGGTCCCGGCCGACGAGGTCCGACAGCTCGCCGAACTGCCCGAGGAGCCGGGCCGCCTGACACCGAACTGGCTCGAGGGCCCGCACTTCGCGGACCGTCTCGACCTGGGCGTCGTCACGGTGACCGCCGGCGGCGGGGCGGGCCCGCACGTCCACCTCGGGGGCCAGGTCATCATCGGCCTCAGCGGGCGGGGGTTCGTGGAGGCCGACGGGCACCGGGTGGAGCTCGGTCCGGGCGACGTCGTCAGCTGCCCGCCGGGGGAGCTGCACACCCACGGGGCCGCCGACGACTCGCACTTCTCGCATCTCACGGTGACGACCGGTGGCTACACCTTCCCCGAACCCGACCACACGCCGACGACAGGGACCGCAGATGGCTGAGCGCAACGGGATCCTCGACGGGATCCGGATCCTCGACATGTCCACCGGCATCAGCGGACCGGTGGCGACGATGCTGCTGGCCGAGGTCGGCGCCGACGTCGTGAAGGTCGAGGGACCCCGTCCGGGACGCGACCGCGAGGACGCCGGGTTCCGCACCTGGAACCGGAGCAAGCGCAGCGTGGCGCTCGACCTGTCGACCGAGGAAGGACGGGCCCGGCTCGAGCAGCTGCTGGCGGGGGCCGACGTGCTCGTCCACGAGCTCGGGCCGACGGCGGCGAGGGAGGCCGGCCTGGACGACGCCGCGCTGGCCGCCCGCCATCCCGACCTGATCGTGTCGTCGGTGCTGTCGTGGCCGGCCAACCATCCGGACGCCGACCTCCCGGTCGACGAGACGCTGGCGATGGCCAGGCTCGGGATCCTCGACGAGCAGCTCCCTTGGCTCCGGGGTGGACCCGTCTACATGCTGGTCCCGCTCGGCAGCTGGTGCGCGGTCTACACGGCCGCGTCCGGGATCGTGGCCCGCCTCGTGTCCCGGGGGCGCACCGGGCTCGCCGGCCCGGCCCACACCAGCCTGGTGCAGGGCGCGCTGGTGCCGATGGGGATGCACTGGTCCCGATCGGAGACGCCGTCGCCCGGCCTGGCCGCCGGCTTCCCGAAGGAGGGGCGGGGATCGCAGACGACGATCTACGAGTGCGGCGACGGGGGGTGGATCCACGTGATGGGCAACCCGCTCCTGGTGCCGCGGATCGCCGAGTTCGTCGCCGCCTACGAGGACGAGGGCCCCATCCCCTTCGCCTCCCGCCAGCCCGACCTCGAGTGGAACAACCCGCAGACGGCACTGGTGGCCAACTTCCGGACCGAACCCCGGCAGGTGTGGCTCGACGCGCTCTGGGCCAACGACGTGCCGGTGCAGCCCTGCCTGCCCTTCGGCGCCGTGTTCGACGACGAGCAGGCCCGGGCCAACGGCTACATCGTCGAGGTCGACGATCCCGAGGACGGTCGCATCGCCGTGGGCGGCACGCCGCTCACGGTGAACCCACCCCAGCAGATCAAGGGCCCGGCGCCAGCGCACGGCGCCCACACCGACGAGGTGCTCCGGGAGTGGGGGCCGGTAACCGCTTCCACCGGCACCGGCACCGGCACCGGCACCGGCCCGGCGACGCGGCATCCGCTCCAAGGCGTCAAGGTGCTCGATCTGGGCAACTACCTGGCCGGGCCCTACGCGCCGCAGATGCTGTCCGACCTCGGTGCCGACGTGGTGAAGCTGGAAGCCGCCAGCGGCGATCCGATGCGCCCGGGGGGCTGGCCCTTCGCCGGCTGCCAGCGGGGCAAGCGGGGCCTGGCTCTCGACCTGAAGTCGCTCGACGCCCGGCCCGCCCTCGAGGCGGCCATCAGGTGGGCCGACGTCGTGCACCACAACCTGCGGATGCCGGCCGCCCGCCGGCTCGGCCTGGACTACGAGTCCGTGAAGCGGATCAACCCCGACGTCGTCTTCTGCCACACCAGCTCGTACGGACCGACGGGGCCGCGGGCCGATTGGCCCGGCTACGACCAGCTGTTCCAGGCCCAGTGCGGGTGGGAGGTCGCCGGCGCGGGGGAGGGCAACCCGCCGATGTGGCACCGGTTCGGGTTCATGGACCACCTCTGCGCCATGTCGTCGGCGGTGGCGACGTTGCTGGCGCTCTACGACCGTGACCGCACCGGTTCGGGGCAGGCCGTGCACGGGTCGCTCCTCGGCGCCGGCGCGCTCACGAACAGCTCGAGCTTCAAGCGGGCCGACGGCAGCCTGGCCTTCACGCCGGCGCTGGACGCCATGCAGCTCGGGGTCTCCGAAGGGCGACGGCTGGTGGAGCTGGTCGACGGCTGGATCGCCCTGGCCGCCGACACCCCGGAGCAGGTCGCCGCGCTCCGGGGCGTCCCCCTCGACGGCCGCAAGGTCGCCGATGCGGTCGCCGACCTCGCCGCGGCCGGCGTGCCGGCCGAACCGGTGCGTCGGGAGCAGCGCTACCCGTTCTTCGACGACCCGGCCAACATCGCCGCCGGGCTCGTGGCCGACTACCGCCATGCCGAATGGGGCCGGCTCGAGCAGCCCGGCGCCCTCTGGTACTTCGGCGACCAGGACGTCCAGCTGCATCGGGCGCCTCCCGCCCTCGGGGAGCACACCGTCGAGGTGCTAGGTGAGATGGGCCTCGACCGGGAGGCCATCGACCGGCTCGTGGCCGACGGCGTCGCGGTGCAGTTCCAGCCGTAGCGAGCCCCCCCGACGTCCGGCCGGGGCGACGCCCGGCCGCGGCCACCGAGATGCCCGGGTGCCCGCGGGATGGGCGTGGGGGCGGCGGCGCCGGGCTTCACCCCGAGGTGAGTACCTTTTGCCCGAGCCGTTCGTCCGAATCGCCCGAGGATCCGAGACATGCCGACGACCAACGCCAGGCTGGGTCGCCTCCTCGTGGCGAGCACCAGCGAGCACGACTGGTCGGCGCCGGTCGAAGCGGCCGTCGCGCTGGCGGGGCAGCTCGACGCCGACCGGGTGCTCGCCGCCGCGAACTACCACCGTGTGGTCGGGTGCGTCCAGGCCTCGGTCGCCGGCGACCCCCGCACCCCGCCGGCCCTGGTCGAGGGTCTCGCGGCCGCCTCCCGCCGGGCGTCCGGCCGGTCGCTGCTGGTCCTGGCGGGGCTGCGAGCGGTCGCCTCGACCCTCGGGTCCAGCGTCCCGTGGCTGGTCCTGAAGGGGCCGGTGCTCGACCACGCCGTGTACCCCCGGGCCCGGCTGCGGACCTACCGCGACCTCGACGTGCTCGTCCCACCCGACCGCTTCGAGGAGGCCGTCGCGCTGCTCCAGGGCGCCGGCTACCGCGTCACCGACCGGAACTGGGCCCTCATCCGCCAGACGATGGCGAGCCAGCTGCACCTGGAGCGCGAGGGCAGCGCGCCCATCGACCTCCACTGGACGCTCCTGTTCGACGAGGACCTCAGGGCCGTCTTCCGGTTCCCCGTCCGCGAGATGGTGGCCCGGGCCCGGACGGTCGACGTCGCCGGCCTGCCGGTGGCCACCCTCGATCCGGTCGACACGCTCGTGCACCTGGGGGTCCACGCCGCCGCCGAGGGTGGTGACCGCCTGGTCTGGCTCAAGGACGTCGACGTCGCGGCCCGGGCCGTGACCGACTGGGACGAGGTGGTCGTGCGGTCGATCGCCGGCGGGTCAGGGCTTCCCGTGGCCACCATGCTGGCCCGCACCGCCCGGACCCTCGGGAGCCCGATCCCGGAGGACGTCGTCGCCCGGCTGGCGCCCCCCGGATGGCGAAGGCTCGCCGCCGTCCTCGACCGCGCCTTCCCCGCGGCCGCCTCGCGGGGCCTCGGCTCGCCGGCGACGCTCCTGGCCCGAGCGGTGCGGGGCGACACCGGGTCCAGCCTCGCGGGCGCCGCCGCCGGCCTCCGCCACCGAGCCGGCCAGCTCGTCCGGGGCCGGTTCCACCGGGTCGACCGGCGGTTCGACGCCGCCCACGAGGGCTCGCTGCTCCATCCGCTCGGCGACGAGGCCGATCGAGCCGCCTTCTTCGACGCGCTGGCCAGGGTGTGACGGACAGGGTCCACCGGCGCCGACCTCCCGTCGGGGAAGGTCGCGACCCGAGCGACGTCGAAACCCATGGTTGCTTCGCCGTCGAACCGACCACCCGGCCGCCGATCCAGGGGACCGACGCCGCAACCCCGAGGGAGCTCCGTGCCTCCGCACCTCCGCATCAACGCAGCTGACGTCATCAACGAGGTGATGGACGGAGAGGCCGTCGTCATCAACCTCGCCACGGGCGACTACTACTCATTGCGGGGCTCGGCCGCCTACGTGTGGTCGGCCATCGACCACCACCTGCCGATCGAGCAGATCGTCGCCTCGCTGGCGGGCACGGGCGCGCCGGCGGACGAGGTGGAGACCGGGGTCCGCGAGCTGGTCGGGTCGTTGGTGGAAGACGGCCTGGTGGTCGAGGTCGCCGATGGCGCCGGCAACGGCGGCCCACCCGGTGTCAGCCCGCTCGAGCCCACGCCCGCGGTGTACGAGCGCCCCGCGCTCGAGAAGTTCACGGACATGCAGGACCTGATCCTGCTCGACCCCGTGCACGAGGTGGACGAGCGCGGGTGGCCACACGTCCCTCCGGCATCGTGACCGGCGGTGCCGGCGGCGCCGAGGCCCCCCGGTCGACGCTCGTGCTCGGCGAGGTGGCGGCGCGGGCGGACGATGCCGTCTCGGGTTCGCCGGTGGCACGCTCGTTCCAGGTCGGTGGTCGCACGGTCCGCCTCGAGTTCGCGGGTGACGCCCTCGTCGACAAGCTGACGCGCGCCCTCCGGCACCTCCCCGCCGGCACCGCCGAGCCGGACCTGACCATCCGGGCGTGGGACACCGCCTCGACGGGGATGCCGGGCCCGACGCTGCCGCCCGACGACCACCCCGACGGGCCCACCTGGCGCCGGGTCCTCGTCGACGATCCCCCCCTCCACGCCGTGTACAAGCCGGGTGCCGGGAGCCTCAGCGTGGTCGACCGGTCCCGCCGGCTGGCCTGGTACTGGTGCGCGGACGCCGGCGACGTGCCGGTGTGGGAGCAGGGGACGCCGTTCCTGCACGTCTTCCACCACTGGCTGTCGTCGGTCGGCCTCCAGCTCGTGCATGCCGGCGCGGCCGGCGACGGCGGCGGCGACGGCGGCGTGCTGTTCGTCGGGAAGAGCGGGTCGGGGAAGTCGACCGCGACGCTGGCATCGGTCGTCGGTGCCGACCGCGACGGCGGCCTCCGCTACGCCGGCGACGACTACGTGGTCGTCGGCGCCGACCCGGACCCCGTCGTCCACGCCCTGTACTCCTCCGGGAAGCTGGACGTCGCCCAGCTCGTGCGCTTCCCCGAGCTGGGCCGCTGGGTGGAGAACCCCGACGGGCCCGCCGACGAGAAGCGGGTCTTCTTCCTGGCCGACCATCGACCCGAGTGGACCTCGACCGGGTTCCCGCTCCGGGCCGTGGTGCTGCCCCGGGTCGCCGGTCGGCCGGGCTCGTCGCTCGAGGCGAGCTCGCCGGCCGCCGCCCTCGCCGCCCTGGCGCCGAGCACGATCTTCCAGATGCCCGGCGCGGCCGGTGCGGAGCTGAAGGGCATCGCCGCCGTCCTGCGCCGGGTGCCGGCGTGGCGGCTGCACTCCGGCACCGACCTCGCGGCCCACGAGCCGCTGCTGCGCGAGCTCCTCACGAAGGGGAGGGGGGCGTGAGCACCGTCCCGGGCGACGAGCTCGTGACGGTGGTCGTGCCCGTCTTCAACGGTGCCCGCTACCTCGACGACGCCCTGCGTAGCGTCCTCGACCAGGACCACCAGCCGGTCGAGGTCATCGTCGTGGACGACGGGTCGACCGACGACACGCCCGCCGTCGCGGCCCGCTACGCCGGGGTGCGCTACCTCCGCCAGGCCAACGCCGGGCCGTCGTCCGCCCGCAACGCCGGCATCGCGGTGGCGGGCGGCGCCTACGTCACGTTCTGCGACGCCGACGACCGCTTCCGGCCGACCAAGGTGAGCGCGCAGCTCCGCTACCTCCGCGAGCACCCCGACGTCGACTGCGTCCTCGTGGGCCACCAGACCTTCACCGAGGCGGGCGTCCCCCTGCCGGCGTGGGAGAGGGAGGAGGCGGGGTACCAGCCCCAGTCGGCCATGGTCCGTCGCGCCACGCTCGACCGGGTGGGCGGCTTCGACCCGGGCTTCCGGTTCGGCGAGGGCATGGAGTGGCTCGGGCGGCTCCGGGCCGCCGGTGCCGTCGTGGCGGTGCTGGGCGAGGTCCACGTCGACCGCCGCATCCACGCCGACAACCTGAGCCACCAGCGGGGAGCCATGCAGCACGGGCTCCTGGCCGCCATGCGGCGCCGGCTCGACGGGGCGCGGGAGGCCGGATGACGAGCCACGGGCCGCTGGTGAGCGTGCTGGTCACCGTCTACAACGGCGCCCCCTACCTGGAGGAGGCCATCGAGAGCGCGCTGGGGCAGTCGCACCGACCGGTCGAGGTCGTGGTCGTCGACGACGGCTCCGACGACGGCTCCGACGAGATCGCCCGCCGCCACCCGGTCGTGTTCGAGCGCCTGCCGGAGCGCCGGGGCATCGGCGCGGCCCGCAACCGGGCCGTGGCCCTGGCCACGGGCGACTTCCTCACCTTCCTCGATGCCGACGACCGCTTCCCCCCCGACAAGCTCGCCGTCCAGCTGGCCGCCTTCCGGGACGATCCCACGCTCGACGTCGTCTACGGCCACGTGCGGGAGTTCGTGAGCCCCGACCTGTCGGTGGCGGAGGCGGCCCGCATCCGGCCCGCCGTCGACCGCAGCCCGTCCCACCTCTCGGGCGTCATGCTCATCCGGCGGGCCGCCTTCGACCGGGTGGGACCCTGGGCCGACGGGTTGAAGGTGGGCACCGGGGTGCAGTGGTACATGCGATCGGCCGAGCAGGGCCTGCGCACACGGCTCCTCGACGACGTGCTGCTCGAGCGCCGCCTGCACCGGGCCAACAACGGGCTGCGGGAGGCCGAGAGCCGCACCCAGTACGTGTCGATCGTCAAGGAGGCGTTGGCTCGCCGTCGCCGGTCATGAGCCCTCCGGGTGCAGCGCCGAGCGGGCTCGGCGAGCTCGACCGCCTCCTCCTGCAGGTGTGCCACCTCCCGCGGCGCGACGCGGCTGCCGTGTGGGACGACCAGCTCGCACCCCGGCTGTCGATCGACGACCTGGACGGCGGCGCGCAGGACCTCGTCCCGCGGCTCCACCGGCGCCTGGTCGAGCTCGACGCGCGGGTGCCCGACCTCGAGCGGATGCGCGGCGTCCGG